>JASLED010000002.1 GCA_030151255.1 Flavobacterium sp. | reverse complement strand
TTTCTAAGCAAAATATCCGTACAAGCTTGATGCATTGCAGTTACAGCTTGTTTAAAAACAATTTTACCATCTTGTTTTAAATATAGGTTAGTTTCATCAAAATCATTATCGTTATAAGGATGTAAAGATCCGCCACCTTTTATATTCAAATGATCTACACCTTCGCCATTACTTGTAAGTAATGCATCAATTACACCAACTTCTTCTGATGGTTCTAACCAAATTGCAGCTGAGCCATCACCAAATAAAATATTAGTGTTTCGATCTGTAATATCTACATAGCTGCTAATTTTATCTGCTCCAACAATTACAACATTTTTGTATCTGCCAGTTTCTATCAAAGAAGCCCCCATATCTAAGGCAAATAAAAAACCAGAGCAAGCGGCATTCATATCAAATGCCCAAATATTGTGTAAGTTTAATTTACCACAAACAATATTTGCTGTTGAAGGCATTGGCATGTCTGGAGATGAAGTAGCAATAATTAATGCATCAATCGAATGAATATCTCGATTGTAAGTAATGCACATATTTTTAATAGCTTCTACAGCCATGTCTGATGTGGCTAAATGCTTGTCTAAAATATTTCGTTCTTTAATTCCAGTTCTTTTAATAATCCATTCATCGGAAGTATCTGATATTTTTTCTAAGTCTGCATTGGTTCTTTTATTTTTTGGTAAAAAGCCACCAATTGCAGTAATTTGAGCGTTTTGAGTTTTTTTCGTCAACATTTTTGGTAATTTTTTGTATAAAATATAAATGTTAAATTTTATGAAAAAATAATAAGTTTTTTATTTTTGTTAGTCAAATATGGAAATAATTATACAATTTGATGTAGTTAAATAAACGTGAATACTTGTTAAAAAGACGTTTGATTTTTATTAATAAATTAGTTGTTTAATTTGAATTCTCTAGGAGATAAACCTGTGTTATTTTTAAAAAATTTACTAAAAAGTGCGATATCCTGAAAATTAAGTTCAAAAAGTACGTTTCCAATTGTGTTTTTAGGATTCTTTAAAAGGATTTTTGCCTCCAAAATTATTGTTTCTATAATAATTTCTTTTGGAGTTTTTTTGAATACTTCTGTAATAACTTTTGTTAGGTGTTTTCTACTGATAAATATTTTGTCTGCATAGAACTGAACGCTCCTTTCTTGTTTGAAATGTATCGATACCAAAAGGAGGAATTGACTTGCAATTTCTTCTTTTCTAAGCTGTTTTTTTTCTAGATGTTCTGTTTTTTTCTTGTTGTAAAAATTACCTAATTCATACATCAATATTGAAAAGTGATGAATAATTAATGAATTTGAAAAAACATTTTCTTTGTCAAAAAGTAATTTTTTTAATTTTTTCAGATGATAATTCAATTCTTTAACAATATGAGGTGTAAGGTTTACTACTTCTGGATATTGGGTTGAAAAAAACTGAACAAGATTATATGTTCTTAAATGAAAACCAGCTTCTAAAAAAATATCGCCAGCAATAAAAAAAACTTGTACTGCAAAATCTTCAGAATAATTTATTATCTCAAAAAATTGTTGAGGTAATACAATAAGAATGTCATTCTTTTTAACCTGAGTTGGCTCTAGATTTATACTAATTTCACATTGGCCAGCCGTAATTAAGATCAGACCAAACGAATCAAACTGATAAGGTTTGCCAACAACAAAGTATTGTTTGTATTTGGGACCTATTTCAGCAATTGCCAACCTACGATCATTAATATGTTGCTGTCTGTGCTTTTTTAGTATGTCTTCTATTGTATATGATTGTATGTAATTATTTTTCAATAGGATATTTATTATTTTAAGAAACAAAATTACTGATCGTGTTGTACAAAAAAGTTGTCCCAGATTAAGATATAAAAAAAGAGCAGAATGCTTTTCTGCTCTTTTTTGAATTATAAATTGATTTAATGTTTATCTATAAAATCTTTGTTAGGAATAAAATCTGCTGTCATTTCTTCAGCGTAATCTATTTTATTTCCAGAACCAAATCGTTTACCTAAGCTATCAAAGATCGAATATACAACTGGTACAATTACCAATGTAAGTAATAAAGAGGAAAGTAAACCTCCAATAATTACAATTGCAATACCGCGGTTAATATCTGCTCCATCTCCTTGCGCCAGTGCAATTGGTACCATACCAAAAACCATTGCAATTGTAGTCATTAAGATAGGACGTAAACGAGCGTGGTTTGCTGCTACAAGCGCATCATATGTAGAATAACCTTCTTCCTTTCGGTGGTTGGTAAAGTCTACTAACATGATGGCGTTTTTGGCAACCAAACCAATTAGCATAATAATACCTAAAATGGTAAAAATGTTTAGGGTTTGGTTTGTTAATGCTAATAATAATAAAGCTCCAATAAATGATAACGGAATAGAGAATAATACAACAAACGGAGTTACAAAGTTGTTATACAAAGCTACCATTACTAAGTAAACTAAAATAATTGAAGCTAATAATGCATAACCTAATGTACCAAATCCTTCTTGTTGATTTTCCATGTTTCCTCCCCATTTGTAAGAAACACCTGGTTTTAATTCTAATTCTTTAAATTTTTCTTCCCATTCTTGCGCCAATGTTCCTGCTGGTTTTCCTACAACTTGCGAGTGAATAGAAACGGATGGTGATTTATCTCGTCGCTCCAACAAAGTTGGTCCAGAGCTATAACTAACATCAGCAAATTGTTGCAACTTAATGTTTTCTCCTTTTGCATTAATAAAGTTTACATCTTTAATGTTATCAATACTGTTTCTATTAAATTCATCATAACGAATATTGATATCGTATTCTGAATCTCCAGATCTAAATTTTAAATCTGTATTACCTGAGAAAGCAATTTGTAATGTTCCACCTACTTGTGCAACAGATAAACCTAAAGCATTCATTTTGTCTCTATCAACTTTTACGTTGATTTCTGGATTTCCGTCTTCTGCAGTAAGTTTTACCTCAGATGATCCTGGAATTTCTTTTAAAATGTTAGCAAATTTTTCTGCATATTCGTGAGCATCTTCCTGAGAAGAAGCAATTACAGCAAGATTTAATGGCGCTTGTTCTGCACCCATTAATCCCATTTGTACAGTTTTAATTTTTGCACCAACAATAATTTGTTCTATTTCACGTCTAAGCTTTGCAGAGTAAACCTGAGTAGATTCTATTTTACTGTGATTTTTATCTAAGAAAATTTGAATTTCAGATTTGTAAGCAGATCCTGTTGTTGACATCATACCATCTGATGCTTGACCAACAGTTGTAATTGTTTTTACAATTTCTGGTTTTGTTTTTAAAAATTCTTCTGCTTTTTGTGTAAGCTGATTGGTTTTTTCAATCGAAGCATCTTTGTCTAATTCAAATTGTAAATAAAATTCTCCTTTGTCATTTTGCGGGAAGAAATCTGTTCCGATAAATCCACCACCAAATAATCCAACGGTTGAGGCAATAAATAATACTAATGTTACTACTAATGTTATAATTTTATTAACTCTAGAGCGCAATGACCATGTAAGAACATTACTTACCCAATGTGTAAAACGATCTAATTGTTGTTCAAATTTTATAATGATTCTTCCAAAAAGCGTTTTGTTTGTTAGATGTTCTAATTTTCCAAAACGAGAAGATAACCATGGCACAACTGTAAAAGAAACTAATAAAGATATTAATGTAGCAATCATTACAGTAACACAGAACTGAGCTAAGATGTCAGCAACTAATCCAGAAGCCATTGCAATAGGTAAGAATACAACAACAATAACCAATGTAATAGCTGTTACAGTAAATCCAATTTCCGAAGCACCATCATAAGCGGCTCTTACTTTGTTTTTACCCATTTCCATATGGCGGTGAATGTTCTCGATTACCACAATTGCATCATCCACCAAAATACCAACAACTAATGATAAACCTAATAACGACATTAAGTTTAGTGTATAACCCATTAAAAATAACCCGATAAATGTTGCAATTAACGATAGTGGAATAGCCACCATTGTAATAGCTGCGTTTCTTAAACTGTGTAAGAAAAACAACATGATAAAACCTACTAAAACTACTGCAATTAATAAATCGTGAATAACGTTATCAGCAGCTGTTAAGGTATATTCAGAAGAGTCACTCGCAATGTCTACTTTAATATCTTGCTTTTCGTAATCTTTTTCAACTTGTGCAATTGTTTTTCGAACTAATTCAGAAACCGATACAGCATTGGCATCTGATTGCTTGAATACCTGTAATAAAATAGTGTTTTTATCATCGATACGAGCAATTTTTTCAGGATCTTTAATTCCGTCTTGTACATCAGCAAAATCGCGCAATCTAATTTTTGAACCTGAAGAAGTTGTGAAAGGTAAATTTCTCAATTCTTCAATAGATTCTACTTTACCAGATAAACGAATGGTTGTTCTGTTATTTCTGTTTTTTGTGTTTCCTGTAGGAAAATCTAAGTTAGAAGCTGCAATTACTTGTTGAACTTGAGGAATAGTAATGCCATATCCGTCTAATTTTTGCGGATCTATAGCAACCTGAATTTCTCTTTCTTCTCCACCAATCATATCAACTTTTGCTACACCGTTTACACGTGCAAAAATGGGTTGAATCTTAAGATCTAATAAATCGTATAATTCTTTCTCACTTAATTTAGATGTAACAGATAAGTTCATAATTGCCACATCATCTAAAGAGAATTTATTGATGGATGGTGTTTTTACATCATCTGGTAAATCGTTAATAACTGTATTAATTTTTCGTTGTGCATCAGTTAATAAGAAGTTTACGTCTGCGCCAGTATTTAGCGTAATCATTACAATGGATAAACTTTCCATTGATTTTGATTCAATTTTCTTTACGTTTTCTAGTGATGCAACTGCATTTTCTATTTTTTTGGTTACAGAGTTTTCTACCTCAGAAGGCGCAGCACCAGGATAAATAGTTTGAACAGTAATTACGTTTACGTCAAATTTTGGTACTAATTCGTAACCCATTTGCGAGTAGGAAAATAATCCTCCAAGCGTAAGTATAATAAAAAGTACAATTATTATACTTGGACGTTTTATTGATATTTCAGATATTTTCATTTCTTTTCACTTGAATATTACTTGATAACTTGAATAGGTGAGTTGTCTGTAAGGTTAATTTGTCCTGAAACAATTACAGTATCTCCTTCTGATAAGCCATCAATAATTTCGATATTATCGCCAAAGTTTCTTCCTGCTTTAACTGTTTTTAAAATTGCTTTTCCATCTTTAGCAACAAAAACTTGGTTTGAACTTACAGAGCCAACAAATGCATTTCTTGGAACAAGCAATATTGGAGTTTCTTCATTTTGTACAAAAATTGCGTTTCCGTACATTCCAGCTCTTAATTTCTGATCAGCATTATCATTTACCTGAATTTCTACCGGAAAGTTTAAACTTGCATCTGCTTTTGGAGCAATAAATGTAATAGTTCCTTCAAATTTGTCATTTGGAAATACAGGAGATTCAATGGCAATTTTATCACCTAATTTTATGGTAGAAACGTTTTTCTCATCTACAGTAATTTTAAGTTTTAAAGCACTGATGTTTACAATTTCAAATAATCCTTGACCTGGAGAAACGAAACTTCCTGGTTCGATAGATTTTGAATTTATAAATCCTGGAATTGTAGCTTTAATAATAGCATCGCCAGCGTTTAGCTTTGTACTAGCCAAATTGTTTTTTGCATTTTCTAATTGCAATTTCACTTGGTCTAACTGTTGTTTTGTAACTCCGCCCGAAGCATAAGCACTTTCAAAACGTTGCGCATCTGCAAGTGCATTATTATATGCTGCTTGTGCATTGCTAACCGCTACATTAAATTTATCTGATTTTATTATGGCTAATGTTTGACCTACATTTACTTTGTCTCCTTCTTTTACCAACACTTTTTGAACTTGACCTGCTGTTTCTGCCGAAAGACTTAAGTCTTGCAACGGAGCAAAAGTACCATTAGAAACCACTGCATTATTTGCTGTTTGTTTTTCGATTTTTGCGGTACGTACTGCAACTCCTTCCGATTTTTGAGCCACAATTGCTGTTGCTTCGTCGTTTTTAGCTTTGTTATTTTTTAAAACATACATTATACCAGCTAATGTTGCAAGAACGATTACTCCTGTAATTATTATTTTTTTCATTATTATTTTATTTAGTAAGTGTTTTTAATTCTCCTTTTGCTTTTATTAATTGAACTTCAGCTAGTTTATAGTCAATGATTGCTGTTGTATAATTGTTTTGTGCATCGGCATAACTTGTTTCTGCATCCAATAAATCGGTTAAAGAAGCCAATCCGTTTTTGTAATTATTTTCTATATTATTCAATACATCTTTTGCTAAACCAACATTTGCATTCTGCGTTTTTAGCATGATTATTGAATTTGTAATTTGAGTAATTGCATTTTGTATTTCAAGGTTTAAAGCCAATCTTGTGTTTTCGAAATCTACTTCAAATTGGTCAATTTGATTTTGTGCTTGACGAGTTTTTGAACGAACGCTAAAACCATTAAATATTGGTACATTAATTTTTAAACCAACAGCAGAAAAGTTTGACCAATATGCTCCGGGATAGTTTTGAAACCAAGGAAACTCAGATCCAATTCCAGAATATCCGTAATTTGCAATCAAACTTAATGTAGGATAGCCCATTGCTTCGGTTGCTTTTTTATTTAACTTTAGTAAATCTTGTTGTTTTTCTAATAGTTTAATCTCTGTTCTATCTTCTAAATCAATTTCTAGATCGCCCAAAAGATTTGTATTTACTTCAAATTCAGTATTTTCAATTGTAACTGGTTGTTTAATATCCATTCCAATTAAAAATTTTAATGCATTTTGTTTAAGCTCTAAACCATTATTTAGTTGTTGTTTACTGCTTTGTAAATTGTTTAGTGTTACATTAATACGATCTAAATCAATTTTTTTAGCTAAACCATTTTTGTATAAATTTGAAATTACACTTTGTACTCTAGATGTATTGTCTATTGTAGCTTGTACAGTTTTTATTTGCGATTCGGTTTTATAAATGTCGTAATAGCTGTTAGCTACTTTTTCAATAATTTGTTCTTCAGTCAATTCTTTATTTATACGATAAAAATCTCTTGTTGTTCTGGCTGCTTTTAAACCTGTAAATACGGCAAGATTAAATACTTGTTGATTTAATGCTATTGTTGCAGTTGATTGCCACGGACGCCCCATTTCTATAATAGAATTCTCACCGTTAAAATTTAGAGCTGTTTTTTGTAATATACTGTTGTAAGTTACATCGCCAACAGCATTAATTTGTGGTAAAGCATTTGCTCTGGCTTCCTGAATAAGATAGTTTGCATTTTCAACTTCAAGTGTTGCTTTTTTTGCTTCGGCTTTATTTATCAAAGCATAATTAATTGCTTTGGAGAGTGATAATTTTTCTTGAGCCATCATTGTAAACGATAAAAATATCGTCATGATGGTAATTATAGTTTTATTCATTTTATCTGTTTTTATTTAGTTCTGTAAATTGTTTCATGCCTTTTTCAGTTGTTATAGCTCTCATATGATGAATTTGGTATAAGTCATGTAATTCTTGAGAGTTAAATTTTTTAGGATTGTAATAATCACGATCATTCAAAGACGACATCGATATAATGTGCAATCGAGCAATAAATTCTACGTCTAAATCTGCTCTATAAACGCCTTCTTTTATTCCTTTTACTAAGTTTTTTTCAATAATTGTAACATAACTTTTTCTATGCAATGCTCTTTGCTTTTGTTCAATTTTAGGATAATACTTTCTTAGCTGATAAAGCGAATCAAAAGTGTCCATTTCACAAACTTTTGCTACAGCATCTGTTGCTGCAATAATTTCTTCAATAGCTGTTTTGTCTTCTGTTATTGCACTTTCTAAAGCATTTAAAACTATTGTATTAAGATGTACCAAGCATTTCTCAATTAATTCTGGTTTTGAGGTATAATGTTGATAAATTGTTTTTTTTGAAATTGATAACTCTGCAGCTATTTCATCCATTGTAACAGTTTTAAAACCTCGACTTAAAAATAATTGAGTTGCTTTTTCTAAAATTAAGTCTTCCATTTATCTATTTTTTGTGAAGCAAATGTAATAAGGAAACTTTTATGTATTTTAAAGTTTCCTTTGATTTATGAAAACTTTAACTACAACAAAAGTTTCCTGTAATTATTTTATTGAGTTTGTAAGTGAAAGAAGCTATCATTAATAATCATAATTTGCGTTTTGTTGCGAAATCTCAAAAAACAGATAGAGAAAAAAATGTTTACGTAGAAAATTATTTATTCAGAAATAGATTTTAATGAAATAATGCTATTTCTTGCCGTATTTTTAGGATATTTGCGAAGTTGTTTTTTGATGAAAGAACCGCAAAATTTATGAAAGTGAGTATTTTACTGAAATTTTAATTAAATGCAATCAATCGCTAAATATAAAGGCTTAATCGCTGATTATCTGAATTCAATCTCTTTAGACGGAAAACCAGCAGAATTATATGAGCCAATTTCTTACATATTATCGCTGGGTGGAAAACAAATTCGCCCTGTTTTAACTTTAATGGCGGCAGATGTTTTTAACACAAATCCACAAAAAGCAATTTATGCAGCAACCGCAATCGAATTGTTTCATAACTTTTCATTAATGCATGATGATATTATGGACGATGCGCCGCTGAGAAGAGGTAAGCAAACGGTGCATGAAAAATGGAATGTGAATACAGCTATTTTGTCTGGAGATGCAATGCTGATTTTAGCTTATCAGTACTTTGAAAATTACGAACCTATAATTTTTAGAGATTTAGCAAAATTGTTTAGCAAAACTGCTATTGAGGTTTGCGAAGGACAACAATATGATATTTGCTTTGAAAAACTTCAAGAAGTGAAAATTGAAGAGTATATTCAAATGATAAAATATAAAACAGCAGTTTTAGTTGCAGCAGCCTTAAAAATGGGAGCAATTGTTGCGCAAACTACTGAAGAGAATGGCGATAAGATTTATGATTTTGGACTAAATTTAGGTATTGCTTTTCAGTTGTTAGACGATCATTTAGATGCTTTTGGAGATGAAGCTACTTTTGGAAAAAGAATTGGCGGAGATATTTTAGAAAATAAAAAAACATTTTTGTTTTTAAAAGCCTTAGAATTAGCAAATGCTGAGCAAAAAGCAACACTTTTAGCACATTATTCAACAACGAATTGTACAAATGAAGAAGCGAAAATTAACGAAGTAAAAGAGTTATTTATTGCTACTGAATCAGAAAAAGCTTCTTTGATATTAATAGAAGAATATACTAATAAAGCACTTTTTATTCTTGAAGAATTAGCCATTGCTGATGATAAAAAAGAATTGTTGAGAGTGTTTAGTAAAGAGTTGATGAATCGTAAAGTATAAAATATGAGTAATACGGTAAACTTCTTAGAGAATAAGTTGTCAAACAATAGTTCGCTTTTTCAATTGCTATCAGAGCAATTAACTAAAGATTTTAAAATTAGTATTGGCGATGATGTTTTGTTTACTGGGCAAACTCCTGTAGAATTAGTAGAACAAGTACAAATAGAATTGGAAAGAATTATTTCTTATTCGCCAAATAAAATGTCTCCTTTATTATATCGAATCGATATTGCAGAACAAGATATTATTGCCATTAGTCAATCAGATATGACAACTTATTTAGAACAGCTGACCTATTTGGTTGTAAAAAGAGAATTTCAGAAAGTGTATTTTAAAAGCACCTTATAATAAAAACAAAAAACTCCGATTGAAATTCTCAATCGGAGTTTTTTGTTTTATATGTTTTTGCAAAATTTTAGAAATATACTCTTATAAATGGCATAAACGGACTGCCATAAACCATATCTTTAGATTTATACAAAACATTATATCTAACTCCTACGGTTACAGAACCTGAATTATAACCAGCACCTAAAAACAAGGCAGTATTCCAAAAATCATGATGATCTTTAGATAAATCTTTGTCCTTATAAGTATATATGTTATTTACTCGTAATTGTTCTAATTCTACAGATAATTGTAATTCAGGAATTGGATTAGAAATTGCAATTAAACTTCCGCCGTAAATCCATGAGCTATATTCGGATATAGAATTGATATAAAAGGAACGGTTTTTGCTATTTATATAACTGCCTTGTATTCCAACACCCAAGCTAAGGTACGGATTTACATCGTATAAGGCACTTGGAGCAAGCATAACGTCGGTGTAACCACTGCCAATGCCCAATCCGAAGCCACCACCAAATCTCCATTTTTTGGCAGAATCGTAATTTTTAATATTATTTCCGCCTTCTTGTGCGAAATTTGGAAAATTGAATAGTAAAAAAAATGAATAAGTTATAAAAGTAGCGGTTTTTTTGAAATTAATTCGTCTCATTTGTGTTTTATGAAATTATTGTGAGATAAAAATAAGAAAAAGTTTATACTTTTGTAATCAAAGAGTTGTATTTTTGTAGTTATAAATTTAATCAAAAGGTCAGTAGACGAAAATTATGGATAGATTTTCCTTTTTAAACGCGGCACACACTGCTTTTTTTGCAGACTTGTATGATCAATATTTAGAAAGTCCAGACAGCGTAGAACCAAGCTGGAGAGCTTTTTTTCAAGGTTTTGATTTTGCAAATGAATATAGTGGTGGGCCTGTAGAGCAATTGTCTCAGGCATACTCAACAGGAAGTACTGTAAACGTAAATGATTCAGCTAAAATTGAAAAAATTCAGAAGGAATTTGCAGTATTAAATCTTATTGATGGATATAGAGTATATGGTCATTTATTAACAAAGACTAATCCATTAAGAGAAAGAAGAGTTGTTCACCCAGATTTGAGTTTAGAAAAATTTGGATTAAGTTCTGCTGATTTAAATACAACTTTCGAAGCAGCACGAACACTTCAGTTGCCAGCTTCAACATTAAACCAAATTGTAGATCAATTAGATAAAATTTACTGTTCTACTTTAGGTATCGAATACAAATATATTACTGATGAAAATGAAGTAGCTTGGATTCAAGAACATTTTGAAAGACCAGGAGCTAAATTTTCTAATGAAGATAAAAAAGAAATTTTACATAAGTTAATCGAAGCAGTTTCTTTCGAAAACTTCTTAAATACAAAATATGTAGGCCAAAAACGTTTCTCTTTAGAAGGTTTAGAAGCAGCAATTCCTGCGATGGACTTTTTAATAGAGGCAGCAGCAGAGAATGGTGTTGAAGACATTGTTGTAGGAATGGCTCACAGAGGTAGATTAAACGTTTTAGCTAATGTTTTCAAAAAACCAGCACAAGAAATTTTTTCTGAATTTGATGGAAAAGATTATGATGCTGTAGAAGGATTTGACGGTGATGTTAAATATCACTTAGGTTTATCATCTACTCGTACAACTCGTTCTGGAAAAGAGATTCATGTAAATCTTACTCCAAATCCATCTCACTTAGAAACAGTTGGAGCGGTAATCGAAGGAATTACAAGAGCAAAACAAGATACAGTTTATACTGATGCCCCAAGTAAAGTATTACCAATTGCTTTACACGGAGATGCTGCAATTTCAGGACAAGGAATTGTTTACGAAATTGTACAAATGGCTCAGTTAAGAGGTTATAAAACAGGAGGTACAATTCACGTTGTATTAAATAACCAAGTTGGTTTTACAACAAACTTCACAGACGGACGTTCGTCAACTTATTCTACAGACATCGCTAAAGTTACAGCTTGTCCAGTATTACACGTAAATGCTGATGATACAGAAGCAGCAGTAAGAGCTTTCTTATTTGCTTTGGATTATAGAATGACGTTTGGTAGAGATGTGTTTATTGATATTGTAGGATATCGTAAATATGGACACAATGAAGGTGATGAGCCTAAATTTACACAGCCAATTCTTTATAAATTAATTGCTAAGCATCCAAATGCGCGTAATATTTATAACGCACGATTATTAGAAGATAAAATTGTTGATGAAGGATTCGTTAAAGAGTTAGAACAACAATATAAAGATATTTTAGAGCAAGATCTACAAACTTCTCGTCAAAAAGAGTTCGTTAAAATTAGAACTTTTATGAAAGAGAATTGGGCTGATTTTAAAATTGTTGATGAAAAAGCAATGGTGGCTGATTATGATACAAAGGTATCTAAAGAAGAACTTACAGAAATTGCTGAGGTAATCACAAAATTGCCAGAAGGAAAAAAATTCATCAGTAAAGTAACAAGACTTATTGGAGATCGTAGAGCAATGTTCTTCGAAAATGATAAGTTAGATTGGGCAATGGGTGAATTGTTAGCTTATGGTTCATTATTAACTGATGGTTTTGACGTACGTATGTCTGGTCAAGATGTTGAGCGTGGAACTTTCTCTCACCGTCATGCTGTTGTAAAAACAGAAGATACAGAAGAAATGATCATTCTATTAAATCAGTTAAAACATCAAAACGGACAGTTGAGAATTTTCAATTCATTATTGGCTGAATACGCAGTATTAGGTTTTGAATATGGATATGCATTAACAAATCCAAAAACATTAACTATTTGGGAAGCGCAATTTGGAGATTTCTCTAACGGAGCTCAAATTATGTTAGATCAATATATTTCTGCTGCAGAAGATAAATGGAATAGTCAAAACGGTATTGTAATGTTATTGCCTCATGGTTATGAAAATCAAGGTGCAGAACACTCGTCAGCACGTTTAGAAAGATATTTACAATTGTGTGCAGAGCATAATATGTATGTAGCTAACTGTACTACACCGGCAAACTTCTTCCATATGATGAGAAGACAAATGGTAACTAATTTTAGAAAACCATTAATTGTTATGTCGCCTAAGAGTTTGTTGAGAAATCCATTAGCAACATCGTCTGTGAAAGAATTTACAGATGGTAAATTCCAATATGTAATTGATGATGTAGCTGCAGATAAAGCTAAAGTAAAATCGCTGGTATTCTGTTCAGGTAAATTCTATTATGATTTAGTTGCTAAACGCGAAGAATTAGGAAGAGATGATATTGCTTTTGTACGTATAGAGCAATTATTCCCATTGCCTGTAGAGCAAATAAAAGAGGTAATTGCTTCTTATCCTAATGCAGATGATTTTGTTTGGGCACAGGAAGAACCTAAGAATATGGGAGCATACTCATACATGTTGATGAATTTTGATATGAAGCCATTGCGTTATGCTGGAAACAAAGCATATAGCGCACCAGCATCAGGAAGTTCAACACGTTCTAAAAAGCGTTATGCTAACGCAATTGAAAAAGTTTTTAATAAAAACTTATAATAAAAAACAGTATTTTTACATAACAATATTCAATAAAAAATATAGAGATGAGCATCTTAGAAATGAAAGTTCCTTCACCAGGAGAGTCAATTACTGAAGTTGAAATCGCTACTTGGTTGGTAAAAGACGGAGATTACGTTGAGAAAGACCAAGCTATTGCTGAAGTAGATTCAGATAAAGCAACTTTAGAATTACCAGCTGAAGAAAGTGGTATTATCACTTTAAAAGCAGAAGAGGGTGATGCAGTTGCAGTAGGTCAGGTAGTATGTTTAATCGATATGAGCGCTGCAAAACCTGCAGGAGGTGCTTCAGCTAAACCAGTTGAGGAAGCTCCAAAAGCAGAAACTCCAAAAGTTGAGCCTGCACCAGTAGCTACAACTACTTATGCAACAGGAACAGCTTCTCCGGCAGCTAAAAAGATTTTAGACGAGAAAAACATTAGCGCAGCTACTGTATCTGGTACTGGTAAAGACGGTAGAATTACTAAAGAAGATGCATTAAATGCTAAAGCTTCTATGGGTACACCAACAGGAGGACCAAGAGGAGAAGAGCGTAAGAAAATGTCTATGTTGCGTCGTAAAGTAGCTGAGCGTTTAGTTGAGGCTAAAAATACAACAGCAATGTTAACTACTTTCAATGAAGTAAATCTAACAAACGTAAATAAATTAAGAAACGAATATAAAGATGCATTCAAAGCTAGACATGGAGTAGGTTTAGGTTTTATGTCTTTCTTTACTAAAGCTGTTACTCGTGCATTAGAATTATATCCAGATGTTAACTCTATGATCGATGGTCAAGAGCAAATTAAATTTGACTTCTGTGATATTTCAATTGCAGTATCTGGTCCAAAAGGATTAATGGTACCAGTGGTAAGAAATGCTGAGTTATTGTCTTTCCGTGGAGTTGAAGCAGAAATTAAACGCTTAGCTTTAAGAGCTCGTGACGGACAAATTACTGTTGACGAAATGACAGGTGGTACATTTACAATCACAAATGGTGGTGTATTCGGGTCGATGTTATCAACTCCAATTATCAACCCTCCACAATCAGCAATTTTAGGAATGCACAATATTATTGAGCGACCAATTGCTGTAAATGGTAATGTTGAAATTCATCCAATGATGTATTTAGCATTGTCTTATGATCACCGTATTATTGATGGCCGTGAGTCTGTAGGATTCTTGGTTGCTATTAAAGAAGCTTTAGAAAATCCAGCTGAATTATTGATGGATAACAATCCTAAAAAAGCATTAGAACTGTAGTTCTATTATCTTATAAATAAAAAAGGCAAAAGATTTTCTTTTGCCTTTTTTATTTCCTCAAATTGATGTTTTATTGATTATATTGCTACATTAAAGCCAATAAGACACGTTGTTTTTCATGAAGTATTATCAAGTATTAGAAATAAATCCATCTGCTTCTCAAGAAGAAATAAAACAGAACTTTAGACGACTGTCTAAACTTTATCATCCCGATAAAAACAATGGAAATAGTATTTACTTAACTCGATTTTATCAAATTGTAGAGGCATATGAAGTATTAGGTAATCCAGTTAGTAGAAGTTATTATGATGAGTCGTTGTCTAATCCAAACAATAATTCAAATACTTATCAGCAATCAACAACAAAAAGTTACACACCAGATTATGGTCCGAGAATAGTAGATTTTCATTGCAATCAAACCTTTTATTTTGTAGGAGATCATGTTTTATTGACTTGGAATTGTAAAAATGCTGAGTTTATTCAAATTTTTCCATTTGGTTATGTTGATGCGGAAAAAGGACAAATTCGTTACAAGATAAAAAAATGGGATACAAAAGAAATTACATTTGAATTAATTGCAAAAAATAGCTATTCTTCTACTGTTGCAAGAAAGAAAATTGTGATACGGAATGGAACAGAATTTTCTATTACGGAACAAGAAATTCGAAATGAAAAAGATGTTGTTTATGAAAATGCAATGCCTTGGGGAATTGGTTTTATTGCTCCATTTGGGCGTAGTTCAAGAAAAGATTATCTGTTAAGAATAGCGGTTATTTTAGTGTTTTTGATATTATGTATTCTCAAATTTAGCGAAAATGAGCATTCGGAAGAAATTATTTCATTGTGTTATGTTATGGCCATTTATGCATTTATGATGTGTTCTTCTAGAAGATTACACGATATTGGTTGGAAGGGTTTTTGGACATTTTTAACACTTTTTCCAATAATCAATGTTGGCATGACTATTGTTTTGATATTATACAAAGGAAGTGAATTACCTTCAAAACACGGGCGCCAACCTTTATTTTAATGAAATAATTTAATCTAAGAAGTATCATTTTTAATATAGAATAAAAGGTTGTTCCATTGTTTTTGACTTATATTTGCGTTCATTAATCCGTCATTTGTTTAAAGTGTATGAGTTCTTTATATTATATCGATAGAAGCGATATTCAGCTAGAAGATGTTGTTTTTTCTGAAGAAATATCAAAAGAGTTAAATCGTTTTTTGAAAGAGTATAAATACCGAGAAATTTTGTTGAAATACAATTTACCCTTGAGTAATAAAATTTTACTGTACGGAAAAACAGGTTGCGGAAAAACTATGACTGCAAAAGCGATTGCAAAGCATTTAAATAAAAAATTAATCATTGTAAATTTAGCGTCAATTATCTCTTCAAAATTGGGCGAAACTGCCAAGAATATTGAAAGTTTGTTTAAAGAAGTACAATATGAAAGTGCTGTATTGTTTTTTGATGAATTTGATTCGTTGGGTTTGATTCGCAATTTTGATAATAAAGATAACAGTGAGATGAAGCGAGTGGTAAACTCTATTTTACAACTGTTAGATTATCTTCCTCAAAAGTCAATTTTAATAGCTGCAACCAATCAAATTGAAATGATTGATGAAGCTTTGGTTCGCAGATTTGAGTTAAAGTTAGAATATACCAATCCAAATCAAAAAGCGTTAGATGTGTATTATGAAAACTTATTTAGTAAATATCCATCTGAGTTTACAATAAATATAGAGCGTATTTACAACAAATCTTTTGCCGAAGTAAAAGATTATGTAATACGTAGAATAAAAGATAATATTTTAGAAAATCAAATAAATTAATATCCTTCATAGGAAAAAGATTTTACGTATGATGAAATGGGAAAAATTGCTGTCTTTAAAGAAATTTGGAGACACTTTTGTTAGAAATCGTTTAGATGAAAGTCAAACAAGAATTGGTTTTGAAGTAGATTATGATCGAATCGTTTTTTCATCACCATTTCGTAGTTTACAAGATAAAACGCAAGTAATTCCGTTATCAAAAACAGATTTTGTTCATACAAGACTTACTCACAGCTTAGAAGTATCGGTTGTTGGACGTTCTTTAGGAAGAAATGTAGGAGAAAAATTGTTGCAGAAATACAATTATTTAGCAGAAGAATATGGCTATACTGTAAATGATTTTGGAGCAATTGTTGCTGCAGCTTCCTTGGCACATGATATTGGAAATCCACCTTTTGGTCATTCTGGAGAAAAAGCAATAGGAGATTTTTTTAAAAGAGGAAAAGGGATAGAATTTAAAGATAAATTAACCGAGAAAGAATGGCGAGATTTAATTGATTTTGAAGGAAATGCCAACGGTTTTTCTATATTAACTAAATCACGTCCAGGTATTGAAGGTGGTCTTCGTATTTCATATGCAACTTTAGGTGCATTTATGAAATATCCAAAAGAAAGCTTGCCCAAAAAACCAACAAGAGATATATCTGATAAAAAATACGGTTTTTTTCAAGGAGATAAAGATACGTTTATTGATGTAGCTTCAGAATTAGGATTGATAATGAAAGACGATAGAGTTGAAGTTGCATTTTATCGTCATCCATTAGCGTATTTAGTTGAAGCTGCTGATGATATTTGTTATACAATTACAGATTTTGAGGATGGAATTAATTTAGGATGGATTCCAGAAGAACATGCGTTAGAATTTCTAATAATGATTGTTCAAAATAGTATTAACACACAAAAATATTCTCAGTTAAGTTCAAAAGAAGATCGTGTAAGTTATTTACGTGCATTAGCAATAGGAAGTTTAATAGAAGATGTTACGCGTTTGTTTATAGAAAATGAAGAGCGTATTTTGGAAGGAGATTATCCTTTTGCATTGACAGAAAAATGTTCGTATATCGCACAAATGAAAGATATTTTAGCGGTAAGTATCAACAACGTTTATCAGAGTAAAGAAGTAATTGAAAAAGAAATAATAGGTTATCAAGTTATAGAAACGTTATTAGATCGATTTATATCGGCTACAAATAATCGCTATTATGGAATTGATAATCATTATGACGGACTGATATTAAAATTATTGCCAGAGCGCTATCTTGTAGAAACAGATAGTTTGTATGAAAGGCTAATGAGTGTTTGTCATTTTGTTTCTATGCTAACAGATGGTAAAGCATTAGAATTATATCATACAATAAAAGTTACAAAATAAAAAAAAGGCTTTTGAAAATTTTTTCAAAAGCCTTTTCGTATTTAACAACTATAGAAAACAATTATTTTTTTGTTGTAGAGATCCAAACATGAGCATATTCCATCATGTTTTCTTGCCAAACTTTCATTGCATCTGGTGCTGGTAAAGCTTTAGCTTCTTCTAATGTTGTGCCAATTACATTTCCTTTGCTGCTAGAAATAGATGTTACACCACCTTTTGTTGCAATAGCAAATGTAGCTTTAGTTCCATCTTTGTAATCTTTTGCATATAAAGTTAAAAATTGACCTTCTCTTCCGCTGTAATATCCTGCAGATTCTACAATTTCAAAAATGATTTGTCCTTTGCTTTCGTCTTCAAAAACTCTTTTTAACTTTAGTTTTCCACCTTCATTAAAGGTTCCAGATCCACTGAAATCCCCCATGAATAAGAATGCTTCGTCATTAGCTCCCATATTAAATTGGTAGTATCCTAAGTTCCCTCCAATTGTAGTAGAAACATAGTTTCCTTTTAGTTCTGCAAAAGCAGGAATAGCACTTTCTTTTGTATAGGTAGAGAATCTTCCGCCTTGAATTTCTGAACTAGAAGCAAATTCTGCTTGAGCTTTATCTTTTGCATCAGCTTCTCCATAAGTAGTTCTAGCAATGTCAACAGTAGTAGCCGTGATATCTTTTAGCTGAATAACGTAAAAAGTACCTACTTTATCTCCTAAACCTTCCAGTAGTATTTTGTTAGTTATTGTATTGTGCTGCAATACTTTCATATCATAGCTATCATTGAAATTAATTTTGTCGTTAGCAAAAGTGTACGAGTAAGTATGTCCTTGCTGAGAGAAAATATATTTTCCTTGTACAGGTAAACTGATAGGGTTAACAACTTCTGTTTTCTTAGTAAGTTTTAACCAACCAAATGTATTGTTTGTATGATCTGGTGTAATAGCTCCTGCAGAAGGATATTTTGCATCGATAGCTTCAATTTCTGAAGGAAAAGTGTAATCAATATTAATATCTAAAGAAGGTTCTGTGATATTTTTGAAGTAGAAAGCTTTGTATTCACTAACAGCTTCATGTTTTGCTACAACTTTTAAAATATCTTGATCATTTTTATAAACTTTAATAATGTTGTAAACATCATCCTCTTGGTTACTTCCTGTCATTTGCGACATTAGCATAACTATTTTTGTTTTTGTAAAAGAGAATGGAATTGGATTTCCTCCATGTGTATATTGGTAATCTCCTTCAAAAGTTAGTTGCTTACCAACTTCAGTTTGTTTTTGATCAGGATCTTTTCTAATCACATCGTCGTTGCTAGAACATCCAACAAGTAGAAAAGAGAATATCGCTACTGAGGCGAATATTTTACTTAGTTTAGTCATAGTGTAATTATTAAAATGTAATATAATTAATTTAGACCAAAACTAAATAATAAAAACAAAACCTCCAAATTTATTTAGATTATTTATAAATAATATTCTAAGAGGTTGATTTTGAATGAAATATAGGTAAATAAAAAAGGGTGTTGAATATTCAACACCCTTTTTTATTTGATAATCTATTACCTTAATTAAGGTAATTAAGATTCTTAAGCTTCTAATGGTAAAATTGAAACGTAAGATTTGTTGTCTTTTTTCTTTTGGAATTTTACAATTCCATCAACTTTTGCATGTAAAGTATGATCTTTTCCCATGTAAACGTTTTCACCTGCATTATGCTTAGAACCTCTTTGTCTAACAATGATGTTTCCAGCAATTGCAGCTTGACCACCGTAAATCTTAACGCCTAAACGTTTCGATTCTGATTCTCTACCGTTCTTAGAACTTCCGACACCTTTTTTGTGAGCCATGACGCTTTAATTTTTAATTGTTAATTACTCAGCTGATTCAGCTGCTTCTTTTTTAGTCGCTTTTTTCTTAGCTCCACCGAAATTGATTCCTTCAATTACGATTTGAGTTAATGCTTGTCTGTGACCGTTTTTCTTTTTGTAACCTTTTCTTCTTTTCTTTTTGAAAACGATTACTTTATCACCTTGAAGGTGTTTTAAAACTTTAGCCTCTACAGAAGCTCCTTCTATAACTGGGGCGCCCAAAGTAATGTTGTTGTTATCATCTACTAAAAGAACTTTATCAAAAGTGATTGAAGTTCCTTCTTCTGATGCTAAACGATGAACATAAACTTTAAGGTCTTTGCTAACTTTAAATTGTTGCCCAGCTATCTCTACGATTGCGTACATAACAATAAATATTAATGTTTATTTAAGTTTGCAAATATAGTTTTTTTTTATTGGATACAAAATATATTATTTACATAAATTGATATTTTTTCAATCTGTTAATTTTTATAATCTTCATATAGTTAGTGTATTATAATATAGAACAGGAGTTAAAGTACCTGGGCATTACTTTTTTTATTGTGGTTATAGAATTATAAAAGAGATAAATAAAAAAGTTGAAGGTTTTTTTCCTGATGTTGTAACATTTAAATAAAACAACGACTAATTGGTCTATAATCAATTAACAAAAACATAAAAAATGAAAAAATCACTATTGATTTTAGGTGCATTGTTTTTTGGAATAACTGCATCGGCTCAAAAAGTGGAATTTGAAGAATACACTTTAGACAATGGGCTAAAAGTTGTTTTGCATCAAGACAAATCTGCGCCAGTTGTTATTACTTCTGTTATGTATCACGTTGGTGCAAAAGATGAAAACCCAGAACGTACAGGTTTTGCTCACTTTTTTGAACATTTATTGTTTGAAGGAACTGAAAATATCGGTAGAGGTGAATGGTTTAAAATTGTTACGGCTAATGGAGGGAAAAATAATGCAAATACATCTGATGACAGAACGTATTATTACGAAGTTTTTCCTTCAAATAATTTAGAATTAGCTTTATGGATGGAGTCTGAAAGATTGATGCATCCCGTAATTAATCAAATTGGAGTAAGTACTCAAAATGAGGTTGTTAAGGAAGAGAAACGTTTGCGTATGGATAATCAGCCTTACGGACAAATTTTTCCGCAAGTAAAAGCAAATTTATTTACAAAACATCCATATCGTTGGGCGCCAATCGGATCTATGGAGCATTTAGATGCTGCTACATTAGATGAGTTTTTAGCGTTTAACCATAAATTCTATATTCCTAACAACGCTGTGTTGGTGGTTGCTGGTGATTTTGAAGTAGGACAGGCAAAAAAATGGATTAATCAGTATTTTGGACCAATTAAAAAAGGTACTTCAATTGCTCGTGAAACAATTAAAGAAGATCCAATTACAAAAGAAATTAGAGCAGAATATCAAGATCCAAATATTCAAATCCCAATGTTGATTGAGGCTTATCGTACGCCTTCTATGAAAACTCGTGAAGCTCGTGTTTTAGATATGATTTCTTACATTTTATCGAATGGAAAAAGTTCAAGATTATACAAGAAAATTGTTGATGAACAGAAAAAAGCCCTAGAAATTGGTGCTTTCAACTTAAGTCAAGAAGATTATGGAATGTATTTAATTTTTGGATTGCCAATGCAAGGTTATACAACTGAAGATTTGGTAAAAGAAATTGATGTTGAGATTGAAAAAATGCAAACTGAATTGATTTCTGAGCGTGATTTCGAAAAATTACAAAATCTATTAGAAAGTCAATATGTTGCAGAAAACTCTGACATCGAAGGTTTAGCTGAAAACTTGGCTACGTATAGCTTATTTTATGGTGATACTAATTTAATTAATACTAATATTGATATCTATAAAAGTATCACTCGCGAAGAAATTCGTGAAGTTGCAAAAAAATATTTAAACAAAAATCAACGTTTAATTTTAGATTATATTCCTGTAAAAGGTGCTAATAACTAATACTAAACAAGAAGAAAAATGAAAAGAGTATATATATATGCAGCTAGTTTAGTGATGACTTTAACAGCTGCTCAATTACATGCACAAGATAGAAAACAACCAGTGTCTGGGCCAGTTCCAACAGTACAGATCGGAAAACCTACTTCATTTGTATTAAAAAATGGATTGAAGGTATTAGTTGTACCTAGTCATAAATTACCACAAGTATCTTATACTTTAACAATCGATAATGCACCTATTTACGAAGGAAATAAAGCTGGAGTATCTAGTATTTTATCTGGAATGTTAGGAAATGGTACAACAAAAATGTCGAAAGAAAAGTACAATGAAGAAATTGACTTTTTAGGCGCTAGTATAAGTTTTTCTCCGGGTGGTGCATCAGCAAACGGATTGTCTAAATACAATGAAACTATTTTGAATTTAATGGCAGATGGTGCTATGAATGCAAAATTGACAGAAGAAGAATTTACTAACGTAAAGATGAAAGTAATTGAGTCATTGCGTTCAACAGAAAAAAGTATTAGCACAATTGCCAGTAGAGTAGAAAATGCATTGTTATATGGAAAAAATACTGCAGCTGGAGAATTTGAAACAAGTGAAACAGTAGGAAATGTAACACTGAAAGATGTTCAAGAATACTATGCAAAATACTTCAACCCGCAAAATGCGTATTTAGTAATTGTAGGTGATGTAGATTATAAGAAAACAGAAAAATTAGTAAAATCTTTATTTGCTAATTGGAAACAAACAAAAATTATACCTTCAAACCAAGAAGTAAAAGGAAATGTAGCCAAAACACAAATTGATTTTGTGGATATGCCAAATGCTGTGCAATCAGAAATTGCTTTGGTAAATGAGGTAGAGCTAAAAATGGCTGATCCAGATTATTTTGCTGCTTTATTAGCAAACCAAATTCTTGGAGGTGGAGGAGAAGGACGTTTATTCTTAAACCTTAGAGAAGCGCATGGTTGGACGTATGGAGCATATTCATCAATTAGTACAGCGCGTAAATATCCAGGTAAATTCAAAGCATCTTCTTCGGTAAGAAATATGGTAACGGATAGTGCTGTAACTGAATTTATTAAAGAAATTGATTTAATGCGCAATACTTTGGTAAAGGATGAAGAGTTGAAAATGGCTAAAGCAAAATTCATCGGAAATTTTGTAATGCAAATCCAAAAACCCGAAACTGTTGCTAGATATGCTTTAAACAAAGAGTTATTTAAATTATCACCAGATTTTTATAAAGATTATATCAAAAATATTAGCGCTGTAACGGCTCAAGATATTCAAAAAGCAGCTCAAAAATATTTCTTAAGCAACAATATGCGTATTGTAATTGCAGGAAAAGGATCAGATGTTGTAGAAGGATTAGAACGTTTAAATATGCCTATGTATTTTTATGATAAAGATGCAAACCAAATAGAGAAACCAGTATTTAAAAAAGAAATACCTGCGGGTGTTACTGTTCAGTCAGTTCTTGCAAATTATTTAACAGCTATTGGAGGTGTTGATAAATTAAAAGCAGTAAAAACTGTAGAAACAAAATCAATTGCCGAAGTACAAGGAATGGTATTAGAAATTACATCTAAAACAAAAGAAGGATATTTATATTCTGAACAAAAAATGATGGGTATGGTAATTTCTAAACAAGTAGTTACTCCAAAGGCAGCTTATATGACTCAGCAAGGACAAACAATGGATATTATAGGAGAGGAATTAATAGAATTACAAGCTTCAGCTTATCCATTTCCAGAATTACAATCGTTGAAAAATTCAACTGTAAAATTAACAGGAATTGAATCAATTGATGGTGTTGATGCATATGCAGTAAAAATGGGTAAAACTACTGATTACTACGATGTAAATACAGGTTTAAAACTTGCTTCGGTTCAAGAAATTGAACAAGAAGGACAAGTATATCAACAAGAAGTAAAATATTTTGATTATAAAGAAGTAAAAGGTATTAAGTTTCCTTTTGTACAAATCTTAAATGCAGGAATGCAAATTGAAATCAAAACAAAAGAAGTGAAGATCAACGAGGGAGTTTCTGATGCAGATTTTAAATAATATTTTTTTCAATTATTAATACCAAAAGCGCTATTCTATATTTTAGGATAGCGCTTTTTTTAGAACTGTTGCAAGAAGGTTAAAGTTTAATGAAGATAAAATTTTGTTTGTATTTTTGTTATAACAAATAAGTTAGAATAAATCAAAAAAAATATGAAAGCATTAAAAATAAGTTTAGTAGCATTGTTTATCGGTGTAGCTGTAGTTAGCTGTAAAAACGAAACAAAAAATCAAGAAGATGTTCAATCGGTTGTAGAAACTTCTGCAAATACAGATGCAAGCTCAAATGAAATTGCTGGCAATACAGAAAAAGCTACTTTTCAAATTGAAGGAATGACTTGTGCTATGGGATGTGCTAAAATGATTGAAACAAAATTAAGTGGATTAAACGGCGTTTCTGAAGCTAAAGTAGATTTCGATTCTAAAACAGCAACAGTGGTGTTTGATGACGCAAAACAAAATGAAGAATCCATTGTAAATACAGTGCAAAAGATTGCTAACGGAATGTATAAAGTAGAAAATATTACAATAGAAAAAGAAACAGCAGTACAATAATTTGTATATGTTTATATAATAAAGAAAGCTCTTTTTACTAGTAAAAAGAGCTTTCTCATTTAAGGGGATTTGTAATTGTTGTAATATGAAATAAAAGTACTTTGGGATATTCTATTATATATTTTTTATTTTTATGATAAATAAATCATTAAAATCTTTTTCGTTTGTTAAAAGTATGGAATATGTTTTTAATTTAAAAACTTTTCGAAATAATAATATCAATAAATTTTAATTATTAGATGAAAATGACAATAGATGTTGTGTAAAAAAAACAAATTTCATAAAAAATACAATATTTTTTTTCGGTAGATAAAATATGTATGTGTTTATTTTTTATCCCACTTTAATGATTCAAGCATTTGACGCATATCTTCTTGAATATAATGTGTTGCCGGAAGTATAGAATCAAAGTTAGGTTGTGTATAAAAATACAATGATGCAGTAAGAAAGTTCTTAGTGCTATCTGTAGCATAAAATTGTATGTTGGTTGCGGCATTTCCTTTTACATTGTAAAACATGCCAAAAACCTTATCGTTGTCATTTACATACGGTTGTTCTATAATTTCATCAGCTTTAATAAAGTGCTCATAAGTCAATTTTTGAGCATCTTTTAATAAACCATCTAAATTGTCGTTGGTTACGGTTTTGAAGTTTAAAAATACGGTTGCTTTCATTGCAGGATAATGTACTTCAAAAGCCGTTGATTTTATTTCTTTTACTGTAGCTTGCTTATTCAAATCAAAAGTAAAATTGTGAAAAGAGTTTTTATATGAAGTATATTCTGCCTCAGGATAATTTAAAGCCAAATAAGCATTTGGTTTTGGAGTTCTGTTGTTAGAGCAAGAAGCAAAAAATAATAAGCTGCTCAATATCAATAAAAATTGAGTTGATAATTTAGGTTTATACATAAGTATAATTTAGTGGTTATATTAAAAGGGTAAGTTGTCGGTGTTGTTTTCGTTTGGAATTGTAAAATTATCAATTGCATTTTGTTTTTCTGTTTTGGCAATTGTTTTAGACACTTCTTTTTTTACATCTAAAAACATAAATTCCGAAACAATAATTTCAATCATTTGCTTTTCAATTCCTTCTTCTGTAACCCATTGGCGCGTTCTAATTTTTCCTTCTAGATAAATCCGATCACCTTTGGTTAAATATTTTTCGCAAGTTTCTGCCTGTTTGTTGCGTACAACAATATTATGCCATTCTGTAGAAACAATTTTTTCGTTGGTTGTTCTATTTATATAAGCTTCATTTGTAGCAAGCGGAAAACGCCCAACGCAATTACCATTTTCGAAGTAATGCATTTTTACATTATCGCCCAAATGACCAATTAAAGTTACTTTGTTTAGTGTACCACTCATTATTTAAAGAGAAATTAAATGTTTAAGGACTGAATAAAGTTATGAATTACAATCGGAAAACCAAATTTATTTAAATCATCCCAAGCTGTGCCAGCATTGATATTTTTATCGGTTTTTGCCAACCAGAAATTGATGTGTAATTTTTGATGAGACAGTTGATGAATAATTGTTGATTCGTTTAGAAGGTTAATTTCGTTTATTGTATAATTAGGAAAGGCTTCTTTAATATAATGTAGTGGTTTTACCGTTTTATCTTCAAAATTGTCTATGCAAGGAAATTGATATAAGTTTTGCCAAATATCTTTTGCTGTTCTTTGTTCTATAATAGTATTATTGTTGCTGTCTAATAGAATTATAAAATGAAAATACCTATTTTTTACTTTCGTTTTTTTACTCTTATATGGCAATTTGTCTACTTGATTGGTTTGGTGGGCAACACAAGAAATAATAAATGGACAAGGTAAACAATTTGTGCCTTTTGGAGTACATTGTATAGCGCCAAAGTCCATAATAGCTTGGTTAAAAGTATCTGGCTGATCTTTACAAATAAGGGTTTGTGCAAAGGTTTGAAACTCTTTTTTTGTTGCGGATGCCGAAATATCAGAAGTAATTCCGTAAATTCGTGACAAAACTCGAAAAACGTTCCCGTCAACAACAGGAATTACTTCATTAAAAGCAATAGAGGCAATAGCTGCTGCAGTATATTCGCCAACACCTTTTAAGGTTAAAAGTTCTTTATATGTTGTAGGGAAATGTCCGTTGAGTTCAAACGCTATTTTTTGAGCTGTTGCATGCATATTTCTTGCACGGCTATAATAGCCAAGCCCTTGCCAAAGTAGTAAAACATCATCTTCTTGTGCATTAGCTAAGTCAAATACGGTTGGAAAAGCAGATTTAAAAGCCTCAAAATAAGGTAATCCCTGCGCCACTCGTGTCTGTTGAAGAATAATTTCTGATAGCCAAATAAGATAAGGATCTTTTGTTTCTCGCCAAGGTAAAGAGCGTTTGTTGTCTATGTACCAGTGTATTAGTGTGTTAGAAAATGTCATTTTGAATTTAGGTAAAGCGCAAAAATAAACTATATATAATTAAAATTTAATCGATTAAGGTTGAATTATTGGATTATAAATTAATATATTTGCACACTCTAAAAAAAGGACAAGAACAAAAAATAATTAATATCTAAAATGACTAAAGCGGACATTGTAGCTAAAATTTCAGAGAAATTAGGGCTTGAGAAAGGAGACGTTCAGGCGACAGTTGAATCTTTTATGGATGAAGTAAAAGCGTCGTTAGAAACAGGAGAGAATGTGTATTTAAGAGGTTTTGGAAGTTTTATCATCAAAACAAGAGCTGAAAAAACAGGTAGAAACATTTCTAAAAACACAACAATAAGAATTCCGGCTCATAACATTCCTGCATTTAAACCAGCTAAAGTGTTTGTAGAAGGTGTAAAGTCAAACACAGAAGTAACAGTAAAATAATTTATTAATCTCTAAATTACACACATTATGCCAAGTGGTAAAAAAAGAAAAAGACATAAGGTAGCAACGCATAAGCGTAAAAAAAGAGCAAGAGCTAACCGTCACAAAAAGAAAAAGTAGTTTAAAACTACTTTTTTCTTTTTCTATTAAAAACGAAATGCGTTTATTGATTACTTAAATCAAAATAGAATAAAAGTTTTATAAGCATAAGGCTTATAAGTAAAAAAAATGTTTAATCCATCTATACAAACTCGTTTTGTTTTTAGATTGTATTTCTAAACATAAATAATGAATGAGTATGGATAAAAATGTACAGTGTGAATAAAGAGCTAATTATTAGGTCGAATTCTGATACAGTAGATTTTGCCTTATTAAAAGATGGAAAATTAATTGAACTACACAGAGAGCGTGAAGCAGAAGAAGGTAGCGGATTTCAGGTTGGTGATATTTTTATTGCCAAAATCAGAAAACCCGTTCCTGGATTAAATGCAGCGTTTGTACATGTAGGTTTTGAAAAAGATGCTTTTTTGCATTATCATGATCTTGGTCCAAACTTAAAAACGCTCCTTAAGTTCACTAAACTTGTAAGTGGAGGTAAACTAAAAGACTATTCTTTAGATAACTTTACGTTTGAAGAAGAAATAGATAAAGATGGAGCAATTACAGATGTGTTGAGTGCCAATCAATCTCTTTTAGTACAAATTGTAAAAGAACCTATTTCTACCAAAGGACCGCGTATTAGTTCAGAATTATCTATTGCAGGCCGCTATGTAGTGCTTGTGCCTTTTTCTAATCGAATTTCTATTTCTCAAAAAATTGAATCGAAAGAAGAAAAAGATAGATTAAAAAAACTAGTACAATCGATCAAGCCGAAAGGTTTTGGAGTAATAGTTCGTACCGTTGCAGAGGACATGAAAGTGAGCGAAATCGACAAAGATTTACGCAATTTAATGGCCAAATGGAATGCAATGTGCAAGAAACTTTCAACAGCACATCATCCTTCAAAAGTATTAGGAGAGGTAAACAAAGCTTCTTCCATTCTTAGAGATGTTTTTAATGATACCTTTACAGGTATTATTACAGATGATGAAGACTTGTATTATCAAACAAAGGACTATTTGCAAGAAATAGCTCCAGCAAAAGTTTCGATAGTAAAACACTATCAATCGCGTGAAGTACCTATTTTTGAGAAATACATGATTGAGCGCCAAATAAAAACGTCTTTCGGACGTACGGTATCTATGAGCAAAGGTGCTTATTTGATTATAGAACATACCGAAGCGCTACACGTTATTGACGTAAATAGTGGAAATCGTTCTAACAAAGCACAATCACAAGAAGATACAGCCCTGGAAGTAAACTTAATTGCAGCTGCAGAAATTGCCCGCCAACTAAGGTTAAGAGATATGGGAGGTATTATTGTAGTTGATTTTATTGATATGGGTAATCCAGAGAATAGAAAAACATTATACGACTTCTTGAAGGAAGAAATGAGCGATGACAAGGCTAAACACAAAATTTTGCCACCAAGTAAATTCGGATTAATTCAAATTACAAGACAGAGAGTTCGTCCAGAAGTATCTATCGAAACCAGAGAAGAAGATCCAAATGAACATGGTGAAATTGAAGCTCCTATTTTAGTAATTGATAAAATTAGAGCAGAAATTGAAAATATTATTTTAAAAGATCCAACAAGTAAAATAGTTTTAAACACGCATCCATTTGTTGCGGCTTACTTGACAAAGGGATTGCCATCTATTAGAATGAAATGGATGTTTGATTTCAAAAAATGGATTAAAATTGTACCGCGTGACGCTTACACGTATTTAGAATACCATTTCTTTAATGATAAAGGAAAGGAATTATCAGAATAACGAAAAACCCAAAACTAAGCTAGTTTTGGGTTTTTTGTTGCTATTTATTGCTCGATAAAAATTTGAATGGTTTGTGTATTTCCGTCTTCATCTGAAATAGAAAGATAATTTATGCCTTCATTACCTCGAATTGCCAATTCGTGAAATTGTTTTGTTGTACCAATATACTGTTCGTTTAGGTACCAAAACAATGTTTTATTTGCACTACTTACACTTGCTTTAGCAATAAAGGGTTGTAATTCTGAATAAAAGTTTTTTGTAAGATAAATTTTATCTTTGTGCTTAGGATAGATAAATTCTAACTTTTTGACTTGTGTTTGTCCTTCGCAATCTGCTCTAAAAGGCGGTAAATCTAAATAATCACTGTGAGTTTTTCTATAATAATAAGCCATAGTAGGAGGTAATATAAACCATGGTTTGGATATAATTTGATCAATAACTTCGCAATTGCTATTAACTTGAAAATGTTCTGTATTGTTTAAATGTATTAATTGATGATATGGACAAAGTTGTGTTTTTTGTGCTCTATTTGGTATTAATTTTATTGTAGTTTGCATACAGTTTGGGCTAGCTAAATAACCAGAGGTTTTACAAGTTATAACTTCTTCTAAATCGTTGTAAGGTACGCTAAGGTCTTTTTGCTTTGGAAGCAGTTTAAAAAGATCAAATAAAATTGGACCAGCCATGCGTACACCACTTATAGATGGTCTGCCTTCTCCGTTAGCATTTCCAACCCAAACACTTACTACATATTTTTTATTTACTCCAATTGCCCAAGCATCTCTTCCTCCAAAACTTGTACCTGTTTTCCAAGCGATTTTAATAGCAGAATCATAATATTGCCAAGCTTCATCACCTTCGGGTCTATTTACCTTGGTTAAGGCATCAAATGTATTATAAATTGCTCCTGCTCCCCAAAGTATTTTTTCTTTTGAAGTTTTCCCAAATGATGGAACATTGATTTTTTTCCAATTTAATTGGTGCAATTCATTTTCTCTGTATAGATGATTTTTTTCATAAAAATTTACCGTACCTACCATTGCTGCATAAGCTCTTGTAAGTTGCCATAAAGTACTTTCTGCTCCACCTAAAATTAGCGATAAACCATAATGATTAGGCTGTTTATTGATAGAAGTAAGTTGTAAGCGTTGTAAATTATCGTAAAAAGGATATACCCCATATTGCTGTAGCATTAATACAAATGGAATATTTAATGAGCGAGAAAGTGCTTCGCTAGCTGTTACAGCACCTTCAAATCCGCTATTGTGATTAACAGGTTTATATCCCGAAATTACAACTGGAATGTCAGCTATTAATTGATTAGGTAAAATAGAACCATTGTCTAGCATTGCTGTATATAAAAATGGTTTTAAAATGCTTCCTGTACTTCTAGGAGCATGAATAATATCTACATCTTTTTGATGTGTAATTGTAGTAGGAGAATTGCCTATATAAGTTATAATATCTCTGTTTTCTACATCTACAATTAAGGCAGAAATATTATAAATTTCTGCTTGACTATAATGTTGATAATAATTTTTTATTATCTCATTGGTTCTTTGTTGAATATTGTAATCGATTGTAGTTACAATACGTTGCTCTTTATTTGTTTTGGCAATAAATTGTAATAAATGTGGGGTTATTTGTGGTAAATCGTGTGGTTTTTGCGGCAAAGGTTCTGTTATAGAAAGCTTGTAAGTTTCGGCATCAATAATATTTTTGTCGTAAAGCTTTTTTAATAATGTGTTTCTTTTTATTAATAATATTTCTTGATTTTTGCCTGGATAAATTAATTTTGGAGCATTGGGCAATACAGCCAAAGTAGCGCTTTCTGCCCAAGAAAGTTGCTCTGGAGCAATGCCAAAATATCGCCAGGATGCAACATCTAGTCCAACAACATTTCCGCCAAATGGCGCATGCGATGTGTATAGTGCTAAAATAGATTTTTTGCTGTATTTGAATTCTAAACGAGTAGCTTGAATGGCTTCAATTAGTTTTTCAAAATAAGTTCTTTTCTTTCCATCTCTTGCCAATCGAATGGTTTGTTGTGTAAGTGTACTTCCGCCTCTTTTTATTTTATTGGACGAAAAGTTACTGATTAATGCTTTAATAGTAGATATTGGATTTATTCCCCAATGAGCATAGAAGTATTCGTCTTCATAAAGAACAATACAAGTTTTAAATTTTTCAGGAACTTCTTTTATTTCAGGAAAACGCCATTGTCCATCTAAGGCAATTTGTGCGGCAAGTAATTGTTCGTCATTGCTTTCAATTACGGTAGAATAAGGTTTGTGAAATAATGTTGTGGGTAAACAAAAAATATATGCTATTAATACTATTGTACTAATAACAAGTAGCACTTTCTTTTTTGTGCTAAAGGTTTTCCATTTTAAATTGATATTGAATTTCATAGAAAGAAATACAGGGATTTATCATCCCTGTATTTTGTTTTAATTATTTAATGACTTCTACCCACTGACCGTTTGTTCTGCAACGATATGAATTGTTGTACATGGCGCTAGCTTGAATTCCTGGTAAATAATATTTACCTAAATAAGAGGCGTTTAGTGTTAACTGTAAAGTTTTAGAACTATTTGCTTTTAGGTCTAAATAAAATTGTGAACGATCATCTCGATAATCTGTGTAATTTACATCGTTATTGTTGTTTCCAACTTCTGTATAACGCAGATTTACAATTTCCCAACCCGAAGGCAGAATATAAGTTAAGGCAACGTTGTCGATATTTCGATTACTTGTATTAGAAATAGTAATGCTACACATAAATGTAGTACCTTGTTGTAAATTCTGCGGATTTATAGATGTGCCACTTACAGAACGATAAGTTGTTTTAATTGCTAAATTGCTTTGTTCTACTTGCTCTTCTCCTATAGGTAAAATTCCACTCGATGTTAAACGAGCAAACAATGTACCTTGTTCTTTATTGGTTATGGCAATAGAATTTTTTTGTTTCACTTCTTTTAAATCATTGCTAACTAATGCCTTTGTGATATTTATATCAACAGATTGCCCGTTATATAAATATTGTGCATTAATACCATTGTTTGGTTTGTTTATTCCTATATAAGCAGCTATAGCATTTAATGCAAAAGCTGTTGTTTGTGTACTCATCCATTCTGAAGTGCTTAATTTATTGGCTAATTCAATTGCGTATTGATGGGCTACTATTTTGTTATTTCCACAATACAACATTGTTTCTAAAGCCATTGCTAAGTTACGATCGTATGAACCATAATAATATGAGTTATTACTGTCATCTATAGATAAATTGGCAATTAGTTTTTGAGCAACTTCTTTCTGTCCAGCTATAGCATAAGCTGCCGCTAAACGAAATTTGGAATTTGTAGAAATATCTTTTGTTTCTTTCAATCGATTCATGGAAGCAATATCTGGTTGTCCTGCTAAGGCTAATGTATATAAACGATAAGCTTGAGCAAAATCAGTAGGATAACGAAGATCGTCTTTCCATGAACGTGCCATTTTTTGCTGATATGCAATCCAATTTGATTTACTATTTATTGGCAATACGTATCCTTTTTTTTCTGCTTCTATAAAGAAATGTCCAACGTACGATGTTGTCCAATCATCAGCATATTTATTACCTGGCCAATATTCAAAACCACCATCGGGTAATTGACGTTGTGCTAGTTTTTTAATTCCTGCATTTACGTTGTTTTGAATACTTACTTTTTTAGAATTATCTAATGTTGTTAATTCATTCAAATAAATTTGCGGAAAAACTCCTGATGTAATTTGCTCTGTGCATCCATGCGGAAAGGTAATTAGGTAATTTAAACGAGTTGTTAAATTAATATTAGGAAATGTAGATAGCTCTAAAGTAGCTTTATTGCTACCAGAAATACCAAAAATATTCCAATCTATATCTTTGGTTTCTTTATTATCTATTGTTACTAATTGCGTTCGAGTCGAAACAGGATTTGGGTTTAAAACATCTAATTCGATGCTATAACTTGCTTTTTCATTTCCTGATGTAGCTTCTATTTCAATTTTTGAAATACCAGTTTTATCACCAACTTCTAAATCAAAATAGGCAATTTTTTCATCAGGTTCATTGAATGATAATTGTTGAGTATTTGAGCCAATTAATTTGAATTTACTGTCTGTTTTTACTTTTATCTGAACGTTTTTGATATGATTTTCCATTGCAAAAACAGTAACAGGTAATGTTATTTTTTCGCCTGGCACAGCTCTTCTAGGTAACGATCCCAATATCATTAGCGGATTATTTACTTTTACTGTTTTTTCTGCTGTTCCATATGATTTGTTTTCTGTATTTGATGCGACAACCATTGCTCTAACAGAACCAATGTATTTTGGTAATGTAATTTCATGTGTTTCTGTTTTTCCCGCATCTAAAGTATATGGACCTAAGAAAATAACCACAGGTTTAAAGCGATTTGCTTTTTTAACTTGTCCTGCACCTAAATCTTCGTCGCCACCAATACTAAATATTTGATTTATTGTTCCGCCATAAGCACCAATTACAAAATCAAATACATCCCAAGTACGAACACCTAAAGCTGTTTTGCTATAAAAATTTTGCCAAGGATTAGGTGTTTTAAAACGTGTTAAATCCAATAATCCATCTTCTACAATAGCCAAGGTATAGGTCATTTTTTGGCCATTCTTTTCTTTTACCTTTAAAGCAAATTTGGCTTCAGGTTTTAGCTTGTCTGGCATTATTATTTCAGGTTCTAATTTTGTTTTTTTATTGTACACCGAAATAGGAACAATTCCATACAAACGAATAGGAGAGTTGTTGATTGTAAAAGCGTGTGGTTGTAAAAGCGTAATATTGATATATGCATTTGGAGCCATTGCTGCTGTAGCAGTTATATCAAAAGTGGTTTCCCCTTTTTTGGTTTGTACCCAATGTGTTTCTATTACATTGCTTCCGTTTTCTACCGATATTAAAGCTCTACTGCCTTCGCTTGAAGGAAATGATACTTGAATTTTTTCGCCAACGGTAAATTCTTTTTTATTTGTTGCTATAGACAATGCTGTGGCATCTTTCCCGTTATTGTGTTTCGTTTTTCCAGACCAATAAGGCCAATCTACATAAAATTGCTTTGAAGAAATATGTCCGCTATTTAAGTCTGTTACAACAATTTCATAACTTCCCCAATCCTGTTCAGGAATAGTTATTTCATATTTTGAAGAAATGTTTTCTTTTGTATTAATCGTTTTTGATTTGTATAAATTGTAATATTCTGAATTATTGTAATTAGAAACTCCATTTTCTTGAGCACTCCACCACCAATAACCATCTCGTCGGTATACATCAATTTTTACGTTTGCAGCAACAGATTTTCCTGCGCTATTTACTGTTATAATAGAAAAATCTAAAGGTTTATCTGTTTCATAATAACCATATTTATTTTGCTCTGGGGATTTAATTCCAGAATAACTGCGATACGGAGAATAGGTTAAAGTTGACACATCTGTAGAAAAATCGCCACCTTCTTCATATACTTTTGTAGTAAGAATAGCTTTTAACATTGATGAATTTTCTACTGTGTTTTGCAAATCTAATGCAAAGGAAAAGTTACCTTCGTCATTGGTTCTGCCAGAAAAAATAGTAATATCTTCAGAAGTATAAGTTGCTAAATTATTATTAAACTCATAGTTTGGATACGATTTAAAAGTTGTTTTTTCTGGAATTAATTTTACCTGCACATCTGCTTTTAGATTTTTTGCTTTTGTACCTTGTAACCAAGCAATCTGATAATTAATTTGTTTAGCGGCGCTATTAAAATCGATTAGTTTTCCTTCCGAATTATTTTTTATTTTTAATCGATTTGGTTTTATGGTTTCAATTTTTATGCGTTTGTAAAATTTAGCGCTTCCAACATTTACAATAGCTTCCCAGTTTCCGGTTGGTGCTTCGTTGGCTGTTTTAAGTTTAAAAACATAATGATTCGATTTGTTTTTCTTTTGTAATAATTGCTCTGTAATTTTTCCGAAAGGATCTGTAAAAGTTAGCTTAATTGGATGATTTTCTGGTAAAGGATTTGATGTGTCATCCAATATAAATCCAACATAAATTGCATCACCAGGGCGCCAAACGCCTCGTTCTGTATAAATAAAACCATTCATTCCTTTTTGCAAAGTAGTTCCATCCACATCATAATTTGAAACGGATAATGAATTTGCTTGGTCTATTTTTATATAAGTTGTGTTATTGTCTTTTTTTGCAATAGCAAAATAAGCTTTATCATTACCTAAATTTGTTTTTACAATTCCGTCGCTATCTGTTTTTGCTGTAGCTAATAATTGTTGCTGATAACTGTAAAACTCCACTGTTGCACCACCTACAGGAGCTGTGGTAAGCAAGTTGGTTACAAAAGCTGTATATACATTGCTGTTTCCGCCTTTTACAATAATACCTAAATCACTTGCTAAAATATTGGTGCTTGCCATAGTGTGATAGTAATAGTAAGCATCTGAACAAGGATCATTACGTTGTTCATAATCATAATATCTGTAATGATATTCGTATTCATCATCATTAATGTTAAAATCATCTACATCATTCTCCTCGTTATTGTCATTTATATTGAAATTGCAGTTTAACGCATATTCTTTTTTAAATGAGAATTTTACGTGATAAATAGCTCCAGGATCAGGCGTTATTAATGTTGATAAATCCAATGCATAGGAATTCCATTGAGCTAAAGCTTTCGGATCTGGATTGGTAAATTCTATTGTTGTTTTTGCAATTGGTGCCGCAACAGAATACAACGAATATGATTCGTTTATTGCGTTTGATTGTAAGAATTGTAAAATATTGTTTTGAAATATTTTGTACACTTTTACATCAACAGCTTTTAGAGAAGTTGTCTTAAAATTAATTTTTAAGTTTTGCGATGAAGGCAAAATTGTTCCATTTTGTAATAATTGTACATCAGGTTTTGGAATTCCAAAAACAAGAGATTCGGTATATGTAGATTTTAATTTGTTGCCATAATTATCTACAATTCCTTGATGTACGGTTAATAAAACTTCTTCTGGCAAAGCTTTTTCGCTATATATTTTTAAAATATTTCCGTCAACTAAAATCTTAAGTGATAAATCTTCAAAGCCTTGAAGTGCAACTAATCCATCAAAACTTTGATTCTTTTTAATTGGATTTGAAAAGTTAATGCCAAACGAATGATTATCGCCCGGATTAAGTAAAACTCGATGAACAGCAAATATTCCTTTTGCTGGAATAGAAGTAACTTCTTTTGTTTTTTGATTGATATTAATGGACGAAGCGTTTAAGTTTAAAATAAGCTCGGTTGTTGCATTATATCTTTTAATATCTCTAATGATAAAAGGAAATTCTTTTGCTTCTTGATTAGAATTTGTTTGAGAAGTTATTGCAAGATCTTTGTTGTTATAACTAACAGAAAGTATTTTTTTTATCGATTCAACACTAATCCAATCACTTGCTTTTATGGTTCCGCTTAGCGTATAAGTTTCGGCATCGGTTGATTGTAAATCGGTAAATTCTGTATTAAATAATTGAGGAATTGTATTTACAATAAATGTAAAAGTTTGATGATCCTGTTCTACTTTTGTAATCTTTCCAAGATGAAAAGTAATGTTGTATTGCTCATCTTGTTTTAAGCGTTCGTTAGGCTCAAATCGCAAAGTTTGATTGCCTATATAAACTAGTTTTCCTTTAACCGATGGAGTAATTGTAAAAACATTACTTTCAATTTCTTGGTTGTTGCTCCAATTGCCAAAATTTTTGGTAAGTTCAATGTCAATACTAGATTTAGAAGAAATCATTCCTGTTGTAAAAGCATTGATGTACGCTACAAAATCTTTTGGATCAGATAATGGAAAATCGGAATTACTATTTTTTTTACAAGCCTGAAAAACCGTAAAAAATAAACATAGTAAAATAAGTGTTACTTTCTTTTTCATAGGTAAGTATAGTGATTTATTATCTTCGTTTTTCAAAAAATGAACGCATCAAATTGGCACATTCTTGTTCTAAAATTCCTTTTTTCACAATAGTTTTTGGATGTAATTGCCCACCAAAAGCCTGAAAACCTCTTTTGTCATCACTAGCTCCCCAAACAACTTTTGTAATTTGGCTCCAGTACAAGGCTCCGGCACACATCTGGCAAGGTTCTAATGTAACGTATAATGTACAGTTTTTAAGATATTTTGCATCTAAATAATTTGCCGCCGATGAAACAGCTTGTAATTCAGCATGTGCAGTAACATCGTGCAATAATTCGGTTAAATTATGGCATTTAGCAATAATTGTATTATCAGAAACTATGATTGCTCCAACTGGAATTTCTCCTTTATCAAAAGCGGTTTGTGCTTCCGCTAGGGCAATTTTCATAAAATATTCGTCCGTAAAAATATCCATTTTTCAGTTTTATTAGCAAATTTACTTGAAATGCAGTGTTTTAGAATATATTTTAAGCTAAAAAGTTAAAATAATTTTTAATAAAAGCAAAGCATTTTGGTTTATTTATAAATATTGATATTATTATCGAAATACTTTAAAAAATAGGTTATTTATTTTTTGGCTAAGCGATACTGAAAACAAAGTTGTAATTTTGAGATTAGAAATGAATAGGTCTGTCTTATGCTATTAGAACAAATACAATATCCATCCGATTTAAAACAGTTAAATCAAGAACAGTTACAAGATTTAGCTACAGAAATTAGACGTTTAATTATTGACGTTGTAGCAACCAAAGAAGGGCATTTAGGTGCGAGTTTGGGAGTTGTGGAGTTAACAATAGCGCTGCATTATGTTTTTAATACACCAGATGATTTATTGGTTTGGGATGTAGGTCATCAGGCTTATGGACATAAATTGTTAACAGGTAGACAAAGTATGTTCTATACAAATCGCCAAAAAGACGGAATTAGTGGTTTTCCAAAAAGAAATGAAAGCATTTATGATGCGTTTGGAGTAGGGCATTCATCTACCTCTATTTCTGCTATTTTAGGAATGGCTATGGCATCTAAGTTAAAAGGAGAAATAGAAAAACAACATATTGCTGTTATAGGAGATGCTTCTATTGCTGCAGGAATGGCTTTTGAAGGATTAAATCATGCTGGAATGACTGATGCAAATATGTTGGTTATTTTAAATGATAATGCGATAGGAATTGATCCTAGCGTTGGAGCTTTAAAAGATTATTTAACAGCGGTAAAAGAAGGGCGTAATCCGAGAGAAAACAACATGATGAAATCACTCAATTTTGCGTATCACGGACCAGTTGATGGACATGATTTGCCTAAGTTGATTAAAGAATTAGAAGCCTTGAAGAAGATAAAAGGGCCTAAGTTTTTACATGTTATAACAACTAAAGGAAAAGGATTAAAACAAGCCGAAGATAATCAGGTGAAATATCATGCTCCTGGAAAATTTAATAGCACAACAGGAGATCTTATTGTGAAAGAAGAAAGCAAGTATCCTATGAAGTACCAAGATGTTTTTGGACACACTTTGGTAGATCTTGCCAAACAAAATCCCTTAATTGTTGGAATAACACCTGCCATGCCAACAGGTAGTTCAATGAAGTTTATGATGGATGCTTTTCCTGATCGTGCTTTTGATGTTGGTATTGCAGAACAGCATGCCGTAACTTTAGCCGCAGGTATGGCCACACAAGGACTTATTCCGTATTGTGCTATATATTCTACATTTTTGCAACGAGCTTATGATCAGGTGATTCACGATGTTGCTTTGCAAAATTTACCAGTTGTATTTTGTTTAGATAGAGCTGGTTTGGTAGGCGAAGATGGTGCAACACACCAAGGTGTTTTTGATATTGCGTATCTAAATTGTATTCCAAATTTGGTTATTGCTGCTCCGTTAAATGAAGAAGAATTGAGTAATATGCTTTATACAGCTCAATTGGGAATTCAGCAACCATGGGTAATCAGATATCCACGTGGAAAAGGTGTGTTAACAGAAGAATGGAAAAAAGGTTATGCAAAAGTTAACGAATCGATAACTAAAAAATTAAGAAAAGGCAATAAATTTGCACTAATATCAACAGGTGTTATCGGTAATAATGTAATTGAAGCATTTAAAAAATGTGAAAATGATGATTGGTCTCATTATCACTTTCCATTTATAAAACCTTTAAATAAGGAAGTATTAACAGAGATATGTAAAAACCACAAAGTAATTTACACAATAGAAGAAGGTACAATTATTGGTGGTTTTGGAAGTACTGTGGCTCAATTTGTATCCGATAATTTTCCTGCTATACAGGTAAAATGTTTGGGAATTCCAGATTGCTTTATAGAACAAGCCACTGTATTTGAACAGCAGCAAATGTGCGGAATTGATGTGGAATCAATAGTAAAAATAATTAATAATTAGGTTTTGAATAAGTTTAGTAAAATTAGCTTTTTTTTGTTTTGGATTGGAATAGGAACATTTAGTGCAACTGCACAAAAAAACAATGTAGGTGTTATTGTTTCTGATACTATTGCAACAAAAACACTTTCTGGAAGTGAAAATGCCAATAAAAATCCGTTTAATTTAGTAAGCGGTTTTATGACAAGAGAAAATTATACTCCTGAAACTAATACAAGTAGTGGTCGAGATGAAAATGGGTTTATTCGACCAGAAGTTTTTGTAGAAAAAGCAAAACCTAAACTTGCTAGAATAGATACAAAATTTAATCCAAATAATAAGTTATCTGCATTGCCTGTAAATCATGATATAATTGGTTATTGGGAAAAGAAAGATAAGGTTGGATTAGATTTTAATCAAATAGCTTTTGTAAATTGGAGTGCCGGAGGAGATAATTCGATTTCAGGTATTTTGAAAGGCGATTTCAATAGAAAATATATTAAAGGACGTTTAATTTGGGATAATAAACTAAATGTGCGCTATGGAGTAAATAAGCAATCTGAAAGAGAATTGAGAAAAACAGATGATGTTCTCGAAATTAACTCAACATTCGGATATAAATCTTCATTAGTTTCAGATTGGTATTATGTATCAAAATTAAACTTCAAAACACAGTTTACAAATGGATTTAATTATCCAAATACAGAGAATCCTGTATCCAGTTTCTTTGCACCAGCATATTTATTTGTCGGGGTCGGAGGAGAGTATTTTTCACATCCTACAGGAATGAAATATTACATTTCTCCAATAACATACAAGGCAACTTTTGTAATGAATCAAATCCTTGCCAATCAAGGTGCATTTGGTGTTGATCCAGCTGTGTACGATTTGGATGGAAATTTGCTAAAAAAAGGAAAAAATACTAGAGCAGAAGTAGGTTTATTGCTTAGTTCTGAATGGAAACGAGAGGTATTTACCAATATGTTTATTGAAACAAAATTGACGTTGTATACTGATTATATTAATCATTTTGGAAATGTAAACGTATTATGGGATTTAAAGCTTGATATGAAAGTAAATGATTTTGTTCAGGCAAGTATAGGAATGAATTTAGTTTATGATGACAACATCAAAACCAAAGTTCAAAGAGATGGAGTACAAGTATTAGAAGGACCAAGAGTACAGCTAAAACAATCCGTTGGAGTAGGTTTAGTATATTTGTTTTAAAAATAGTATAGCCAAGGCATGAGAAAGTTTATTTTATTGTTGATTACTTTTTGCAGCCTTAGTGTGGGTTTTGCACAAGAACAAGAGTTAGTTAAAAATGATTCGTTGCGTGAGATTGATACAAAATATAGGGAAGACCAGTTTTATTTTGTAATTAATCATAATATTATGCAAGATAAACCTCGAGATTACTCACCAAGTTCAATTTCTTTAGGCTTAGATATCGGATTTTTACGCGATTTTCCAATCAATAAAAAAAGAACAATTGCTATTGCGCCTGGTTTTGGCTATTCGTACGAAAATCTTAGACATAATTTTGGAGCAAATGCCCAAGGTGAATATCAAATATTAGATAATTATCAAACCAATCGCTTATCGATGCATTTATTAGAATTCCCTATTGAATTTAGATGGAGAAATTCTACAGCAGAAAGTCATAAGTTTTGGCGTACATACATTGGATTTAAAGCTAGTTATTTGTTAAGTGCAAATCAGAAAACAGTAACTAAAGATTATTCAATTAAATTCAACGCATACGATGATTTAAATAAATGGTTATTTGGAATATATGCTGGTGCTGGATTTAATACATGGAATTTATATATGTATTATGGATTAAATACACTTTATAAAAATGCACCTATAAAAGGCGATACCGAAAAAATGAGATTGTTTAAAGTTGGTTTAATATTTTATATTTTATAAACCGAAGATATAGCAACATAAAAAAACACCTTTGATAGTTTCAAAGGTGTTTTTTTATTGATAAGTTTTACGAAATTGTAAACGGAATATTGTAATTGTTAACATACCAATACCATATAATGAGTTGAGGTATTCCTCCTATAAATCCTCCTATAATTATTTGTGCTGATGTATGTGCTTTTAAGTATAATCTTGCAGTGGCAGTACATCCAGTAGCTAAAATAAGTAGAATTGGTAAAATTAGTAAAGGTAATTTTTGATAAATAAGCAATATAGTTATAAATGCTAATCCGGCGGATAAAATGGCTGTATGTACACTGTATTTTTGATTAAAGATACTACCAATTAACAAAAAGAAATAAGCTACAATAAGTCCGTAAAAAAAGATATTCAATTCGTACGCACTATTATTATATAAAACTAATTTATTTAAAATAGTTAGTAAAAGAATATTAATAACAAACGGAACAATTCGCTCTTTTGTACTATTTACCATTACACTACTTTTTAGTAAACCAACAGAACGCAATAAATAATAAAGAGAAATTGGAATAAAAAATGTTACAATAGCAACCTGTGCAATGATTGTGTAATATTCTAAAGGCGAAAAAAAAGTGTATTGTAATAAAAAATAGAGAATAACTATTTGCAAAGGCACTATTATAGGGTGAAACAAAAATGACACCACTAGAAAAATATTTTTCATAGTAATTTTGCTTTATAACTTGTTAGAATTATATTTTTCTACGCATACGTGCTACAGGAATATCAAGTTGCTCTCTATATTTAGCAACAGTTCTGCGTGCAATAGGATAGCCTTTTTCTTTTAAAAGATCGGCTATTTTATCATCAGGATAAGGTTTTCGTTTATCTTCGTCAGAAACAATATTTTCTAATATTTTTTTAATCTCAATGGTAGAAACCTCTTCTCCCTGATCATTTATCATTGCTTCAGAAAAGAAGTTTTTAATCAATTTTGTTCCATAAGGAGTATCAACATATTTACTATTTGCTACTCTAGAAACAGTAGAAATATCCAAACCAACCAAATCAGCAATATCTTTTAATATCATTGGTTTTAATTTTGTTTCATCTCCCGTTAAAAAATATTCTTCTTGATAATGTAAAATAGCGCTCATGGTTACGTACAATGTTTCTTGACGTTGTTTTATAGCATCAATAAACCACTTTGCGCCATCCAATTTTTGTTTAATAAATTGTACAGCGTCTTTTTGTGCTGCAGTAGCTTGATTAGCATCTTTGTATGTTTGTAACATTTCTTGATAATCTTTAGAAACGTGCAACTCTGGAGCATTTCTGCTATTTAATGTTAGCTCAATTTCTCCATCTACAATTTTTACAGTAAAATCTGGAATTACTTGCTCCACAAATCGATTGATACCAATAAAAGCTCCTCCTGGTTTAGGATTTAATTTTTCTATTTCATCGATTGCTTTTCGAAGTTTTTCTTTCGAAGCGTCCAAACGAAGCAATAATTTGTCGTAATGTTTTTTGGTAAAAGAATCAAAATGAAATTCAATAACATCTTTTGCCAACAAAATTGCATCTGTTGGCGTTTTTCGTTTTAGCTGCAATAATAAACATTCTTGTAAATCTCTTGCGCCAACTCCTGTTGGTTCAAGTTCATGCACAAGATTTAAGATGCGTAAAACAGTATCTAAATCAGTATAAATTCCTTGTGTAAAGGCTAAATCATCAACAATATCTTGTATGTCTCTGCGTATATAACCTGTTTCGTCAATACTTCCTACAAGAAATTCTGCAATTGCACGGTCTTCTTCAGTAAGTATAAAAGTATTTAATTGGTTGATTAAGCTTTGATGAAAAGATTCTGTGGCAATAATTGGCACTTCATAATCATCATCATCTTTACTATAATTATTGGCTTGCAATTTATAGTCCGGAACTTCATCATCGCTTAAATAATTGTCTATATCAATATCTCCCGTATCAATATGTTCGCTATCATATTCTTCATAATCGTTGTCTAAACTACTGTCAAAATCATCTACAACTTCTTCTTTACCTGTTTCTAAGGCAGGGTTTTCAATTAACTCTTCTTTTAATCTTTGTTCAAAGGCAAGAGTAGGTAATTGAATAAGCTTCATCAACTGAATTTGTTGAGGAGAAAGTTTTTGCGATAATTTAAGTTGTAAACTTTGCTTTAGCATTATGTGAAGTGATAGTTTTAAGAAAAAAAATGTTTACTTTTATCTAAGTTATCTTCAAAAATAAGAAAAAAACCTGGAAAAAGTAAACATTTATAGCTTATTCTGTTATATGTTTAGAATTCTGCGTTTTGCGGTGTTCTAGGGAAAGGAATTACATCTCTAATGTTTGTCATTCCTGTAACAAAAAGAACTAATCTTTCAAATCCAAGACCAAATCCACTGTGTGGAGCTGTACCAAATTTGCGGGTATCTAAATACCACCATAATTCTTTTTCTTCAATGCCCATTTTTTGCATTTTTTCAACTAAAACATCGTAGCGTTCTTCTCTTTGCGATCCGCCAACAATCTCTCCAATTCCAGGGAAAAGGATATCCATTGCTCTAACTGTTTTTCCGTCTTCATTCATTCTCATGTAGAAGGCTTTAATTTCAGCTGGATAATCAAATAAAATTACTGGACATTTAAAGTGTTTTTCTACTAAGTAACGCTCGTGCTCACTTTGTAAATCTGCTCCCCAGTCTTCAATAATATAGTTAAATTTTTTATTTTTATTAGGTTTAGAAGCTTTTAAAATGTCAATCGCTTCAGTATAGCTTACGCGTTTAAAGTTATTGTCAACAACAAAGCGAAGTTTTTCTAACAATGACATTTCGTTTCTTTCTGCCTGTGGTTTTGTTTTATCTTCTTCTTGCAATCTTTTATCTAAGAAGTTTAAATCGTCTTCACATTTTTCTAATGTGTAATTAATCACGTATTTGATAAAATCTTCAGCCAAATCCATGTTGTCTGCCAATGTATTGAACGCAACTTCTGGTTCAATCATCCAAAATTCTGCTAAGTGACGTGACGTATTAGAGTTTTCTGCACGAAAAGTTGGTCCGAAAGTATAAACAGAACCTAATGCCATAGCATAAGTTTCAGCTTCTAATTGGCCTGATACGGTAAGGTTTGTAGCTTTTCCAAAGAAATCTTTTGAAAAATCAATTGCGCCTTCTTCATTTTTAGGAACGTTGTTTAGGTTTAGGTTAGTTACTTTAAACATTTCTCCTGCGCCTTCTGCGTCTGATCCTGTAATGATCGGTGCATTAAAATAGAAGAAGCCGTTATCTTGAAAATATTTGTGCACAGCATAAGATAGTGTACTTCTTACGCGCATAATTGCACCAAAAATATTTGTTCTAATTCTTAAATGAGCATTCTCACGCAAAAATTCTAAAGAGTGTTTTTTTGGTTGAATAGGAAATTCTTCCGGATTTGCCTCACCATAAATTTCTAATGTATCAACACTAATTTCTACAGTTTGTCCTGCACCTCTACTTTCTACCAAGGTACCTTTTACGCAGATAGCAGCTCCAGTATGAATTTTTTTAAGTAATTCATCAGGAAACTTATTTAAGTCAAGAACACATTGAATGTTATTGATTGTCGATCCGTCATTTAAAGCAATAAATTGGTTGTTTCTAAATGTTTTTACCCATCCTTTTGCTTTTACTTCATGCAAAAGAGATTTTCCAGTAAGAAGATCGATAATTTTTGTGTGTTTCATTTTGAATATATTTTTGTTACTCAGGTAATTCGTTTTTATTAATCGAAATACTCGCAAATGTACAAAAATCTATCAATGTAATACAGTTTATTGTGGTTGAAAGTGATATAAAAAAATCCGCAAAATGCGGATTTCATTATATTTTTAAGATTTCTTCTTCTTTTTTAGATAGAATTTCATCTATCTTTTTTACAAAAGCGTCTGTTAATCTTTGGATTTGATCTTCAGCATCTTTACAGATGTCTTCAGATGTACCATTTTTTTCTTCTTTTTTGATGTCGTTATTTGCGTCTTTACGAGAATTTCTGATACCAATTTTAGCGTCTTCAGCTTCTACTTTAGCTTGTTTTACTAAATCTTTACGTCTTTCTTCGGTAAGTGCAGGAATATTAATAATAATATTTTCACCATTGTTCATAGGGTTTAAGCCTAAGTTAGCAATCATAATTGCTTTTTCAATTGGTTGCAACATGTTTTTTTCCCAAGGTGTTACTGTAAGTGTTCTTGCATCTGGCACACTCACGTTAGCTACTTGAGAAAGTGGAGTTGGTGATCCGTAGTATTCAACAAAAACAGCTCCTAGCATTTGAGGAGATGCTTTTCCAGCACGGATATTTAATAAAGACTTTTCTAAATGAGCAATAGAACCGTCCATTGCTTCTTGTGCAGCTGCAATAATTAAATCTATTTCTTCTGTCATAACTATAGTATTAATTAATGTTTACCGAAACAGTTGTTCCAACTGATTCTTCTCCTTGGCAAACTTTTAGTAAATTATTTTCTTTGTTCATATCGAAAACTACAATAGGCAAGTGATTTTCTCGACTTAATGTAAATGCAGTTGTATCCATAACATTTAAACCTTTTGTCAATACATCACTGAAAGTAATATTTTCGAATTTTACTGCTGTAGGATCTTTTTCTGGATCGGCATTGTAAACTCCATCAACACGTGTGCCTTTTAAGATAACATCTGCATTAATTTCAACTCCTCTAAGTACAGCTGCTGTATCTGTTGTAAAATAAGGATTTCCTGTTCCTGCGCCAAAAATAACAATTCTATTTTTTTCTAAATGACGAACTGCTCTTCTTTTGATGTAAGGCTCAGCAACTGCTTCAATTTTTAAAGCCGTTTGCAAACGAGTTAGTAAACCAATATCTTCTAAAGCACCTTGCAACGCCATTCCGTTAATTACCGTAGCAAGCATGCCCATATAATCACCTTGTACGCGATCCATTCCAACACTTGCCCCAGCTACTCCTCTAAAAATGTTTCCACCACCAATAACAATCGCAATTTCAACGCCTAAGTCGTGTACTTTTTTTATTTCGGCTGCATATTCAGCTAATCGTTTAGGGTCAATTCCATATTGATTCTCTCCCATTAAAGCTTCTCCACTTAATTTAAGTAGAATTCTTTTGTATTTCATGGATGTGATGTGTTTAAAGTTTCGCAAATATAACGAATATTAACTTCTAAAAAATAGCTTTTTTGAATTTATCCTCTTGTTCTATAAAGCCTTTTGCAGCAGCCTGATATCCCAATTCGAAAATTTCGTCCATTCGTTGTTTGTTTCTTTCAAAAGTAGAATACTCTCTAATGTTGCTAGCTTCGATTAACCAATCGCATAAAGCACCTTTTTCAATGCTATGACTTGCTGTCATTAGAAAATAAGCACGCACTGTTACATTTTTAATAGATTGTATGTCATTTGGATTTACCGATTCTATCGGGCAAACGTTACTTCCAATTAAAAAATCACACTCATTTCGAATCAAATCGGTGGCAAAATTATTTAAAATACCTCCATCGCTAAAAATAGTATCGTTTATGGTGTGAGGGGATAATACCGCAGGAAAAGCACTTGATGCTAATATTGCATCGATAATTTTTGTTTGTGGATCAAATACGTGAATTTTTCCTTTGGCAATATCGGTTGAATTAATTTTTACGTTTATCGGTAAATCAGACAAAGTTTTATCTTCAAATACAGAATATAAATATTTTTCAAAAGCTTTGGAATCTATAATTCCAGCTTTTTTAAAAGTAACAAACGACCAGTTTAATACATTTACAGATTTGAAAAAATGTAAAATTTCTTTCGGATCCATGCCAATAGCATATAAACACGAAACAATAGATCCAGCGCTTGTACCTGATAATATTGTTGGTTGTATTCCTTGTTCCTTTAAAAAGCTAAGTACACCTGCATGAGCAATGCCTTTATAACCTCCGCCAGATAGGGTTAAACCAATTTTTGACTTTTCCATAGTTTGGAGTTAGATGAATTATGTCAGAAAATAGTAACTTTGATTATTCGTATTTAAAATTAAAGAAAAATGAGCACAATTTCTCAACAAGATCTAAATAATAGTTTGACATATGCAGAGTTTCGTTCTTTTGTAACAGAAGCATTGGCAACTAATCCTGAAAAATTGCAAATAAGCGAAAACTATTTACCTTATGCACAATTGAATGAAGCGCGTTTACATCGATTAGACAAAACGTTGAAAGTAGAACCAGAAGTGGCATTGGTAATTGAAAACTTGTCAAAAGATTATTATTGGATTGTAATTTCGGAAAGTTGGTGTGGTGATGCCGCACAGTCTGTGCCAATGTTAAATAAAATGGCAGAAATTTCTGCTAAATTAGAATTGCGTATTTTATTTCGCGATCAGAATTTAGCTTTAATGGATCAATATTTAACAAATGGAGGTAGAGCTATTCCAAAACTTTTAATTGTAGAAAAAGAAAGTTTACAGGTTGTAGGCCACTGGGGACCACGTCCGGCAGATGCAATAGCGCTGGTTAACAATTACAAAGAAGAGCACGGAAAATTTGATGAAGAAGGTATCATTTTATTGAACAAGTGGTATACTCAAAATAAAGGACAGCAAGTGCAACAAGAAGTAGCAGCGTTGATGTTGAGCTTAGATCAATAACAAAGTTAAATCACTATTGTAGGATGATAGGTCCTATAATAGTGATTTTTTTAGATAAAGACATTCCTGCTGGATTACATCCTAAATCTCCTTCTGGAACTGGTTGATTCAATTTTTCAAAATAATCTACCCAAACAGGAAAGAAATTTCCATCGTTTTTTGAACGATATGTCATTGGATATAGCTTAAAAAAATCTTTGTTTTTATTAGCATTTTTGAAAGCATCGTACAATAATTCCGAACAATAATATTTGCCGTTGTTGTATAAATAATTTATGTCATAAGGTACGCCAATTTGCTGTAAAGAAAAGGCTTTTGCTGCGGGAATTAATTTTTCATACTTTGGTAACACACGCCCTAAATACATGGTGTTGGGTGTTTTGTTTAAAAACTCATCCAATGGTGTAATCATTACTTCTGGCCAAGTTGCTTCGATAACTTGTAAATTGCCTTTATGTTCGATAATCATTCCGATATGATTAAAATTCAAATTGTTATGACCAAATGTAACTTCGTTGATTGCATCGCATAAAGGTCCGCAATTTAGGTTTTGAAAGATGAAATCTCCTTCTTTAAACGATGTTTTTTGCGCGAATACTATGGTTGTCAATAAACCAAAAATAAAAGTAAAAACTTTATTCATAAATTAAAATGCAATAAAGGCTATTTACAAATTGCAAATAGCCTTTAAATATTATTTTACACTGTTTAAAACTGCTTCTTCAAACGCTTCTATACTAAAGGCATTTGCCACGTTAAAATCACCAATTTTTGTGCGTCTAAGTTTTGTTAAATGAGCTCCGCTGTTTAATTTTTGACCAAAATCGTAGGCTAATGAGCGAATATAGGTTCCTTTAGAACATGCAACGCGAAAATCAATTTCAGGAAGTTCAATTCGAGTTAATTCAAAATCAGAAATAGTAATAGGTCTTGTGCTTATTTCTACTTCTTCTCCTTTTCGAGCATGTTCGTATAACCGTTTTCCATCTTTTTTTAAAGCTGAGAAAATAGGCGGACGTTGTTCTGTTGTACCTAAAAAGCTAATTTTTGTTTGCTCTATCATTTCCGCAGAAATATGTTCTGTAGGAAAAGTTTCGTTTATTTCGGTTTCTAAATCATAAGAAGGTGTAGTTGCTCCAATGAAGAAAGTACCTGTATATTCTTTTTCTTTCCCTTGTAATTCGCTTATTGTTTTGGTGGCTTTTCCAGTACAAATTAGTAATAAACCAGAGGCTAAAGGATCTAATGTTCCTGCATGACCTACTTTTATTTTTTTTAATCCGTACTCTTTTTTCAAGAGCCATTTTATTTTGTTAACTGCCTGAAAAGAAGACCAATTTAATGGTTTGTCTATCAATATAGTCTGACCTTCTTGAAAAGCTTCTGCTGAAAATTGCATTGATTAATTTTTTAAGTATCCGAAGTAAAATAATAAGATGGAACCAACAATAATACGATAATATCCCCAAGGTTTAAAACCATATTTATTGATAACACCAATAAAGAATTTAATAGCAATAATTGCCACTACAAAAGCAATAACGTTACCTAGTAAAAATAATTTTAAATTATTTGAATTTTCTAATAACAATTCGTAACCTATTTTTCCTGATTCGTATTTTTTTAATACAATAGAATAAACTGTTACGGCAGCCATTGTAGGTACAGCTAAAAAGAATGAAAATTCGGCAGCAACTTTACGAGATAAACCTTGTTGCATTCCGCCAATTATTGAAGCGGCCGATCTGCTAGTGCCTGGCATCATGGCTAAACATTGCCAAAAACCAATAGTAATAGCTTGTTTTATAGTGATATCTTCTTCTGTAGTAGTTTTTGGATTTTTGAAAAACTTATCTACAAATAATAAAACAAAACCTCCAATGATTAGCATAATAGCGATGTAAATTGTTTTGCCTAAAACAGCATCAATTTTTTCGTCTAATAATTTCCCAAGAACTAAAGCAGGAATTACTGCTAAAATTAGTTTTTTGTAGAAAGTAATTCGAGTAAAATCCAAGAATTTTCTCCAATATAACACAACAACAGCTAAGATAGCTCCAAATTGAATGGCTGTTTGAAAAAGTTTTACAAAGTCGTCTTGTTGAATGTCGTAGTAAGAACTTACAAAAATCATATGTGCAGTTGAAGAAACAGGCAAATACTCAGTTAGTCCTTCTACTATTGCTAGTAAAATAGCTTGAATTAAATCCATAAATTATTAATATAGGTATATGTGTTATTTAGTTTTTTTAAAGATGGAATAAACAGCTACTCCAATGCCAATAAAAAACATAATTGGAGCTAAGCGAATTCTTCTAAAACTGTAAATAGCCTCATTAAATTGCGTTGGATCATCATTTGTGGCACCACCCATTAAGATGAAACTTAATGCAATAATACCAAGGCTAATACCTAATAAAATGTAGTTTTTCTTTGTGAAAACAAAACCACTATTGTCTTTACTGTTAATGTCTTTCATACTAATATAGTTCGTCAGATTTTAAATTTAAGAATCTTTGTGTTGCAAAATAGGTGCTTATTGATGTAATAATAATACCAATCATAAAAATACCTGTACAAACAATTACCAACGGTAAATAATTTTCTGTTGGCGAAAGTTCTAAGTCAGGAAATTTTTTATCTGCATAAAATGTAATAGTAACAACCGCTGCAATGGCTAATACAGAGCCTATAATTCCTAATCGAATGCTGTGCCATATAAATGGTTTTCTAATAAAGCGTTTTGTAGCTCCAACCATTTGCATTGTTTTAATTGTAAAACGGCTCGAAAAGATTAATAAACGCAATGAACTATTAATCAATAACATTGAAATTACACAAAGTATTCCTGATGCAATAAGTACCCAATTTGTAATTTTAACAATGTTTTCGTTTACCAAATTTACCAATTGTTTATCGTACATTATTTTAGAAATAGTCGTGGTTTGTTCCAAGTCTTTTTCAATCTTTGCAATACTGTCAGCCACAACATAATCGCCATTTAAAAAAATATCATATGAATTTTGTAGAGGATTATAACCCAAAAATTCAAGAAAATTTTCACCTAAATCGCCTTTTTGATTTTCTGCAGCTTCTTCTTTCGAAACAAAAATATACTCCTTTGTGTAGGCAGATTTTTTCAGTTTTTCGCCAAAACTGTCAAGATCTTGTTGTGTCGCTTTATCACTGAAAAATATTGTCATCGGAATAGTTTCTCTAAAATTATTAGATATTTTTTTAGAGTTGATAACAAATAAGCTCAGTAATCCCAATAAAGACAATACCAAGAAAATACTAATGATTACGGAAAAATAAGAAGAAATTAATCTTCGTTTTTGATATTTTTCATAAGAAGATGCCATACTGTAATTTTTGATGGTGTAAAAATAGCAAACAAAAAGGTTTTAGAAACAATATTAGCAATTAAACTTTTCTAATCGTCATTAAATATAATTTGTTGGTGTATAATTTTAGTTTTTTTACTAAAACGCAATAAAGAAGCTTTAAGCGTAAGTATGAGTGTTTTTTTATTGTGCTAAAGTAGTAATTAGATAGAAATATGAAAATTGTACAACTATTTAAAATAACAATTAAAAGAAGGAATGTTTTAAATGAAGTAGATTAAAGTTTTCTGATTGTTAGAAATATAGTTTATTTTTGCATAATGTTCGATTCTGTAGTAGAATAGAGCGATGAAAGTTTTTAAAAATAAAAGATTGTAAAAATGAGATATAATCCGATAGAAATAGAAGCCAAGTGGCAAAAGTATTGGAAAGAAAACCAAACGTATAAAACATCGAATGAATCTGACAAACCAAAGTATTATGTACTTGATATGTTTCCTTATCCATCAGGAGCAGGGTTACACGTTGGTCATCCTCTAGGATATATCGCATCAGACATTTTTGCAAGATATAAAAGACACCAAGGATATAATGTATTGCACCCACAAGGATACGATAGTTTCGGGTTACCTGCAGAGCAATATGCAATTCAAACAGGACAGCATCCTGCGGTAACTACTGAAGTAAATATTACTCGTTATAGAGAGCAGTTGGATCAAATCGGATTTTCTTTTGATTGGTCAAGAGAAGTGCGTACTTCTAACGCAGATTATTATAAACATACACAATGGATATTTATTCAGTTGTTCAATTCTTGGTATAATCAAGATACAAACAAAGCAGAAAATATCAGCACATTGGTTGCGCAATTTGAAAAAGAAGGTAATGCAAATGTACATGCAGTATGTGATGATGCAATTGCAATTTTTTCTGCAGATGAGTGGAAAGCTTTTTCAGAAGAAGAAAAAGAGCGCGTTTTGTTGCAATACCGTTTAACGTATTTGGCAGAAACAGAAGTAAACTGGTGTCCGGCTTTAGGAACTGTTTTAGCGAATGACGAAATTAAAGACGGATTGTCTGAGCGTGGAGGACATCCTGTTGTTCGTAAAAAAATGAAACAATGGAGCATGCGTATTTCTGCTTATGCAGAGCGTTTGTTGCAAGGCTTGAATGATATTGATTGGACAGAAAGTTTAAAGGAAAGTCAACGTAATTGGATTGGAAAATCAGTTGGAGCTTCAGTTGTTTTTAACTTGAAAGAAAGCAATGATACGATTGAAGTATTTACAACAAGACCTGATACTATTTTTGGAGTTAGTTTTATGACTTTGGCTCCAGAGCACGATTTAGTTCTAAAAATTACAACCGATGAACAGCACGCTGAAGTAGAAGCTTACATCGAGGCTACTTCTAAAAGAAGTGAAAGAGATCGTATGGCTGATGTAAAAAAGATATCAGGTGTATTTACTGGAGCGTATGCAGAACATCCTTTTACCAAAGAACCAGTTCAAATTTGGATTGGCGATTATGTGTTAGCAGGATATGGAACTGGAGCGGTAATGGCTGTTCCGGCTGGTGATACGCGTGATTATGCTTTTGCGAAACACTTTGGTATTGAAATCAAGAATATATTTAATCAAGATATAAGCGAAGAAGCGTTTGCAGAAAAAGAAGGTTTTGTGCTAGAAAATTCTGATTTCTTAAACGGATTAGGTTATAAAGAAGCATCGGCAAAAGCAATTGCAGCTATTGAAGAGCTTGGGCAAGGAAAAGGAAAAACAAATTACCGTTTGAGAGATGCAGTGTTTTCTCGTCAGCGTTATTGGGGAGAACCATTTCCAGTTTATTACGTAAACGGATTGCCAAAAATGATTGACAAAGCTTATTTGCCAATTGCATTGCCGGAAGTAGAAAAATATTTGCCAACAGAAGATGGTCAGCCGCCTTTAGGAAATGCAAATGTTTGGGCTTGGGATACAGCAAATAATAAGGTTGTAGAAAATGAATTAATTGACGAAAAAGTAATTTTTCCTTTAGAATTAAATACAATGCCTGGTTGGGCAGGTTCGTCTTGGTATTGGATGCGTTATATGGATCCAACAAACGAAAATGCTATTGCATCAGAACAAGCATTAAACTATTGGCAAAATGTTGACCTATATATAGGAGGAAGCGAGCACGCAACAGGGCATTTATTATACAGTCGTTTTTGGAATAAATTTTTAAAAGACATTGGTGTTGCACCAACAGAAGAGCCTTTCAAAAAATTGATTAATCAAGGAATGATTTTAGGAACATCTGCATTTGTTTATCGAATTGACGGAACAAATACATTTATTTCTAAAGATATGATTACTGATCAAAAAGTGCAGAAATTGTATGCGTATGTTGGCTTAGTAAATTCTTCTTCAGAATTAGATATGGAGGCGTTCAAAGCTTGGCGTCCAGATTATGCAAATGCTGAATTTGTTTGTAATGAAAATGGTAAGTATATCGTAGGACATGAAGTAGAAAAAATGTCTAAGTCATATTACAACGTTGTAAATCCAGATGAGATTTGTCAAGAATATGGAGCAGATACATTGCGTTTGTACGAAATGTTCTTAGGTCCATTAGAGCAAGCAAAACCTTGGAATACGGCTGGTATTTCTGGTGTGTTTGGTTTCTTGAAAAAATTATGGAGATTATATGCTGATGACGAAAAAGTTTTAATTGTTGACGAACAGCCAACAAAAGAAATGTACAAATCATTACACAAAACAATTAAAAAAGTTTCAGAAGATATTGAAGCGTTTTCTTTCAATACATCTGTTTCTCAATTTATGATTTGTGTAAATGAATTAGGACAACAAAAATGTCATCATCGTGCTATTTTAGAACCGTTAGCTATTATCATTGCACCTTATGCGCCTCATATAGCAGAAGAGCTTTGGCAAATGCTAGGGCATAATGAATCGATTGTAACGCAACCATTCCCAGAATTTAAAGAAGAATATCTGCAAGAAGATGCAAAGGAATATCCAGTATCATTTAATGGTAAAATGAGATTTAAGATTGAATTGCCATTGAGCTTATCAGCAGATGAGATTAAAACTATTGTAATGGCTGATGAGCGCACAAAAACACAATTACAAGGTAGAGAACCTAAAAATGTAATTATTGTGCCAGGAAAAATTATCAATATTGTAGGATAGTTATTTTTGAATAAAAATAAAAAATCCGTTATTCTAATTTTAGAGTAACGGATTTTTTATTTATTTCCCAGGACGAATTAAAAGCGCAGAATCAAAATCTTTTCGAATAAGTTGTAAATTTCTTTCTGCTTCTAATCTTGTTTTAAAATTTCCTACCAAAACTTTATACGATGGATTGGCATAAATAATTACAGCTTCTAAATCAGGATAAAGTTTTTTGCATTTATTTAAGGCTTCTGTGGCTTGTGCATTTTTGCCATAAAAAATCTGAATATTGAATTTATCAGAGTTAATTGACTGGTTCGTGGCATTTCTTTTAATGTCAACTAGCTTTTGTATGCTTTGATTCTCATTTATTGCAGTTTTTTTTTCTTGAGCAAAACTTGAGCAAACGATAAAAAACATACAAAAAACAGATGGAAATATTCTTAAAATTCTCATAATGAAATGTATTTAGGGTAAAATTACAAATATTCTTGAAAATAGCTCTAAAGTCTATTATTTAGAACGCGTATAAATTAAAGATTAAGGTCGCGAAAGGTTTTTAGAGTAAGGCATAAATTGTATTTTTGTCGGAGTTTGTAAATAAGGTGTATTGAGTAATAGCTATTTGAGCTGTTATAAAAACCAAGTTTAGTTGAAAATCAATTTATAACTATGAAAAAAGTGGGTAACCATAATTCGTTTTCAAAGATTTTATTCTTTTGTTTAGCATTACTGCTATCTTTTTCTACAATTTCGTTTGCTCAAGATGTAGCAAAGGGGAAGGAATTGTTTAATTCTAACTGTGCCGCTTGTCATAAGTTAGATGGAGCTTCTACAGGGCCAGCTCTTCGTGGAGTTGTTGACAGACACGATGGAGATGTAGCTTGGCTACACAAATGGATCAAAAGTAGTTCGTCTTTGATTAAAGCAGGAGATCCTGTGGCTGTGAAATTGTTTAATGATTACAATAAGGTAGTTATGAACGATTTTCCAGGTTTATCAGATCAAGATATTGATGATATCTTGGCATATACTTCTGAGCAAAAGGCTGAAGCGCCAGGTGCTACTACATCTGCTAATGATGGAGCAAAAGCAGCTAACGCTGATGGAGTTTCTAACGTAATTGTTTTAGGAGCTTTAGTTGTGGTGTTGTTACTATTGGTAACAATGTTGTTTTTTGTTAAAAAAGTGTTGAATAAGGTTGTTGAAGCAAATGGTTTAACAGCTGAGGTAAGACAAACTACTCCAATCTGGAAAGCATTTGTCAAAAATCAATTCTTGGTAATTTCTACAGTAATTATGTTTGTTTTAATTGGATCGTATTTCGTTTATGGATTTATGATGCAAATTGGTGTTGATAAAGGATATGAACCAGTACAGCCAATTCACTTTTCGCATAAAATTCACGCTGGAGACAATGGTATTGATTGTAAATACTGTCACTCATCTGCAAGATCAAGTAAAACTTCAGGTATTCCTTCGTTAAATGTTTGTATGAACTGTCATAAAAATATCAGCGAGTTTGCAGGAGATCCAGGTGTAGATTACGGAAAATATACTCCAGAATTCTATACAGGAGAAATTCAAAAACTATATGATGCGGTTGGATGGGATGTAACTACACAATCATATACAGGGAAAGAAAAACCTGTTAAGTGGGTTAGAATTCACAATTTGCCAGATTTCGTTTATTATAACCACTCACAGCACGTTAATGTTGCTGGTTTAGAATGCCAAACTTGTCACGGACCAGTTGAGGAAATGGAAATCATGAGACAACATTCTCCATTAACAATGGGTTGGTGTATCGATTGTCATAGAACTACAAATGTAAAATTGGATAGTAATGAATACTATGCTAAAATTCACAGTGAATTAGCTGAGAAATACGGAGTAGAGAAGTTGACGGTGGCTCAAATGGGAGGTTTAGAGTGTGGTAAATGTCACTATTAATAATTAAAGAATAAGAAGCTAATATTTATATACAATGGCATCAAACAAAAAATACTGGAAAAGTGTTGAAGAGCTGAATGATAATAGTTCTATTGTTGAGACGCTAAGAAACAACGAATTTGTTGACGAAATTCCTACTGATGAATTTCTTGGGGATAAAAACAAGTTGTCTTCTTCTTCAACAACTCGTCGAGACTTTTTGAAATATGTTGGTTTTTCTACCGCTGCGGCTACTTTAGCTGCTTGTGAAGGACCGGTAATCAAATCAATTCCTTACGTGGTTCAGCCAGAAGAAATTATTCCTGGAATCGCTGATTATTATGCAACTACTGTTGCTGATGGATTCGATTTTGTGAATGTTTTGGTAAAAACTCGCGAAGGTCGTCCAATTAAGATTGAAAATAATAAACTTGCAGGTGCTTATTCTGGAGCTAATGCGCGTGTAAATGCATCAGTACTTTCTATGTATGATAGCATGCGTTTAAAACAATCAAAAATCGAAGGAAAGAATGCTTCTTGGGATGAGGTTGATGCAAAAGTAAGAGCAAGTTTACAAGATGCTAAATCTAACGGAGGTAATGTTGTGTTGTTAACGAATACAATGGCTAGTCCTTCTACAGATAAATTGATTGCTGAGTTTATCGAGGCTAATCCAAATGCTAAACACATTGTTTATGATGCTGTTTCATCGTCGGCTGCTGCTGATGCGTATGAGCAGGTTTATGGAGTGAGAGGTTTAGCTGATTATAACTTTAGCGAGGCTGACGTTATTGTATCTGTTGGTGCTGATATTTTAGGAGATTGGCAAGGTGGAGGATATGATTCAGCATATGCTGGAAAACGTATCCCTAAAAATGGAAAAATGTCTAAGCATATTCAGATCGAATCAAACATGAGTTTGTCTGGAGCTAATGCTGACGTTCGTATTCCTTTAACAGTACAAGAGCAAAAAGCTGCTTTAGTAAAATTATATAATGTTGTTGTAGGTGGTTCAGCTTCTTCTGCTGCTACTGCTTATGATGAAGCAATCATGAAGGCTGCAAAACAATTAAAAGCTGCTGGTTCGGCTGGAGTTGTAGTAACAGGCTTAGATGATGTAAATGCTCAATTAGTTGTTTTAGCTATTAACGAGGCTTTACAGTCAAATGCGTTTTTACCTGAACAAACAAAATATGTAAGACAAGGTGATGCTGCTAAGGTTGCAGAATTAATTAAAGATATGAATGCTGGTAAAGTACATACTTTAATTATGTCTGGAGTTAACCCAGTATATACATTGGCAAATAGTGCTGCTTTTGTTGAAGGATTGAAGAAAGTTAAAACTTCTGTTGATTTTACAATGAAAGAAGACGAAACAGCTTTAGTTTCTACTATAGCTGCTGCAGCTCCTCATTATTTAGAGTCTTGGGGTGATGTAATGATTAAAAAAGGTCATTATTCGGTTACTCAACCTACAATTAGACCTTTATTTGATACAAGACAATTCCAAGATGCTTTGTTATTGTGGAATGGTAATAATATTGGTTACTATGAATATGTAAAAGCTGTTGGTGCATCTAAAGCTAGTAATTTAACTTGGAATCAATTAGTTCACGATGGTTTTGCTATCACAGGAGAAAATACAAAAGTAAGTGTGTCTATTGATGCTTCAAATGCAGTTGCTGCTTTAGCTTCAGCTAAAAAAGTGGATGGTTTAGAATTAGTTCTTTACACAAAAACTGGAATGGGAGATGGACAACAAGCTAATAACCCTTGGTTACAAGAGTTTCCAGATCCAATTACACGTGTTTCTTGGGATAACTATGTAACTGTGTCAAGAGCAGATGCAGATGGTTTAGGAATTAAAAACTATCATGTTGCTAATGGAGGGTTAAACGGTAGTTATGTAACTATTAAAGTAGGAGATAAAGAATTATCAAATGTTCCTGCTATCATCCAACCAGGACAAGCTCCTGGAACAATCGGTTTGTCTTTCGGATACGGAAGAAAAGCTGCTTTAAAAGAAGAAATGCAAGTAGGTGTTAATGCTTACGAATTGTATAATAACTTCCAAAATGTACAAAATGCTACTATTACTCAAGTAGGTGGTGAACATGAATTTGCTTGTGTTCAGTTACAAAATACACTAATGAGTAGAGGAGATATTGTAAAAGATACTACGTTAGAGATTTTTAATACTGCTGATGCTAAAGAATGGAATCCATTCCCGATGGTTTCTTACGATCACGAAGAAGTAAGAGCTGCATCAATCGATATTTGGGAATCATTTGATCGTTCAGTAGGACATCATTTTAATTTATCAATTGACTTAAATGCTTGTACTGGATGTGGTGCATGTGTTATTGCATGTCACGCAGAAAACAACGTTCCTGTTGTTGGTAAATCAGAAGTAAGAAGAAGTAGAGATATGCACTGGTTGCGTATTGATAGATACTATTCATCTGAAGATACATTTAATGCTGATGTTGAAAAGAAAGTAGCTGCAAGTGGATTCTTAGAAACTCGTGAAGCTTTCTTAGAATTAGAACATCCAGCTGATAATCCTCAAGTAGTATTCCAACCTGTAATGTGTCAGCACTGTAATCACGCACCATGTGAAACAGTATGTCCAGTTGCCGCTACATCTCATGGGCGTCAAGGTCAAAACCATATGGCTTACAACCGTTGTGTAGGAACTAGATATTGTGCAAACAACTGTCCTTACAAAGTAAGACGTTTCAACTGGTTCTTATATGCTCAAAATAGTGAATTCGATTACAACATGAATGACGATTTAGGACGTATGGTATTGAATCCAGATGTTGTTGTTCGTTCAAGAGGGGTAATGGAGAAATGTTCATTATGTATCCAAATGACTCAAGCTACAATCTTAAAAGCTAAAAACGAAGGAAGAGCAGTTCGTGCAAACGAATTTGAAACAGCTTGTTCTGCGGCTTGTTCTAGTGGAGCTATGGTATTTGGTGATATAAATGAGAAAGAATCAGAAATTACTAAATTAACTGAATCAGATAGATCATACCATTTATTAGAGCATATCGGTACAAAACCAAATGTATTCTATCATGTAAAGGTTAGAAATATCTAGTTTAAAAGGAATTATTAATTAAAGAAACATATAAAGGATTATGTCGTCACATTACGAAGCACCCATTAGAAAACCTTTAGTTATCGGTAAGAAATCTTACCACGATATAACTGTGGATGTGGCTAGACCTGTTGAAGGAAGAGCAAACAAATTGTGGTGGAGAGTTTTCTCTATCGCTTTGATCGCTTTCTTATGGGGAGTTGGCTGTATGGCTTATACAGTTGGTACAGGTATTGGTACATGGGGATTAAATAAAACAGTAGGATGGGCATGGGATATCACTAACTTCGTTTGGTGGGTTGGTATCGGGCATGCTGGTACATTAATTTCAGCTGTATTATTATTATTTAGACAAAAGTGGAGAATGGCTATTAACCGTTCTGCAGAAGCAATGACAATTTTTTCTGTAGTTCAGGCTGGTTTATTCCCTGTTATACACATGGGTCGTCCATGGTTAGCATATTGGGTATTACCTATTCCTAACCAGTTCGGTTCATTATGGGTTAACTTTAACTCACCATTATTATGGGACGTATTTGCAATTTCAACGTACTTATCAGTATCATTAGTTTTCTGGTGGACTGGTTTACTACCTGACTTTGCTATGCTTAGAGATAGAGCTATTACACCTTTTACAAAGAGAGTATATTCAATCTTATCTTTCGGATGGTCTGGAAGAGCAAAAGATTGGCAACGTTTTGAAGAAGTGAGTCTTGTGTTAGCAGGTTTAGCTACACCGCTTGTACTTTCTGTACACACGATTGTATCTTTTGACTTTGCTACTTCTGTTATTCCAGGATGGCATACCACAATTTTACCTCCGTACTTTGTAGCAGGAGCAATTTTCTCTGGTTTTGCAATGGTAAATACATTGTTAATAATCATGAGAAAGGTATCTAATTTAGAAGACTATATCACGGTACAACACATTGAATTAATGAACATTATTGTGATGATTACAGGTTCAGTTGTTGGGGTTGCATATATCACTGAGTTATGGGTAGCTTGGTATTCTGGAGTTGAGTATGAGCAATATGCTTTTTTAAACCGTGCTTCAGGTCCTTACTGGTGGTCATATTGGTTAATGATGACTTGTAACGTAATTTCTCCGCAAGTTATGTGGGTGAAAAAGATTAGAACAAATATTATGGCTTCGTTTATCATTTCTATTATCGTAAATATCGGTATGTGGTTTGAGCGTTTCGTAATTATTGTTACTTCTCTACATAGAGATTACTTGCCATCATCTTGGACAATGTTCCAACCTACTTTTGTAGATGCAGGAATTTACATTGGTACGATTGGATTCTTTTTTGTATTATTCTTATTATATTCAAGAAGCTTCCCTGTAATTGCTCAGGCAGAGGTAAAAACAATCTTGAAATCATCAGGAGAATATTATAAAAAAGAGAGAGATAGTAAAGAAGGTCATCAAACATTAAATCACTAATTCGTTATGAGTAATAAGTTTATTCACGCAATATACAATGATGATGATGTATTGTTGGATGCAGTAAAAGACACAAGAACTGCTAAGCATCACATTGAGGAAATTTACACGCCTTTTCCAGTACACGGACTAGATAAGGCAATGGGCTTAAAACCAACAAGATTAGCAATTTGTGCTTTCTTATACGGATTAGTAGGTTTGTCTGTTGGTACAAGTATGATGTATTATATCATGATTGTAGATTGGCCACAAGACATTGGAGGTAAGCCAAGTTTTAGCTTTATCCAAAATATGCCTGCGTTTGTGCCTATTATGTTTGAGATGACTGTATTGTTCTCTGCTCACTTGATGGTATTAACTTTCTTCTTTAGAAGTAAATTATGGCCATTTAAAAAAGCTGAGAACCCAGATGTAAGAACAACTGATGATCATTTTTTAATGGAAGTTGCTTTACACGGAAATGAAGAAACTGCAATCGAATTCTTTAAAGCAACGGGTGCAGTTGAAGTTAAAGTAATTGAAAAGTAATAGTAGCATGAAAGCGATATATAATATACTAGCTTTAGCCGGTGTAGCAGTTTTGACTACATCGTGCTTTAATAAAGAGCGTCCAAACTATCAGTTTATGCCAAATATGTACGAAGCAGTACCTTATGAAACATATTCTGAAGTTCCAACTACTGTGTTTAAAAACGGTAAAGAAGGACAAATTCCTGCAGAAGGAAGTATTCCACGCGGATTTCAACCAGAAGTGTATCCAAATACACCAGAAGGTTTGGAAGAAGCAAGATTATATTTAAAATCTCCTTTAACTGCAGAAGAAAAGGAAACAGGTGCTGAAAAAGGTAAAGAGCTTTATGCAATTTATTGTTCAATTTGTCACGGTGCAAAAGGTGATGGAAAAGGAAATCTAGTAAAGAGAGAAAAATTTCTTGGGGTACCTAATTATCACGATAGAGAGCTAACAGAAGGAGGAATTTACCAAGTTATTACTTATGGTTTGAATTCAATGGGTTCTCATGCTAATCAGTTAACACAACACGAGCGTTGGTTAGTTGCTGATTATGTATTAAAATTGAAATCAGAATAATAATTGTAAAACTTATTTGAAAGTTTAGATATGTATACATTATCAAAAAATTTAAAAACCTTTTCAATTGCCCTAATGGTTCTAGGATTAATAGGGATTGCTTATGGTTTTTTCAGTGCACCAAAGACAACTGCTGAAGTAGAGCAGATATTGAATGAGCAAGCACATCATGGTGGAGAACATCATGCAGATCATTCTGAAGTTTCAGAAGCAGATCATGATGCTCATCAAAAACATTTAGAACATGTGTTAGGTCAAATGCAAAATAAGCCTTGGACAGCAGTATATGTGGCTTGTATTTTCGTGATGTTAATATCTTTAGGTATTTTAACTTTTTACGGAATTAATTATGCAGCATCTGCAGGTTGGTCTCCAGTACTTTTTAGAGTAATGGAAGGTTTATCAGCTTATTTACTTCCGGGTTCTATTATTTTCTTCTTGTTGTTAGTAGCAAGTTCTTTTGGTGGTAACCATTTATTTATTTGGATGGATCCAGCAATTGTAGCTAAAGATGCTCTTATTCAAGGAAAAACAGGATACTTAAATGTTCCATTTTTCTTAATTAGAGCGATTGTATTCTTAACTGGATGGAATTTCTATAGAATCTACATGAGAAAACAATCATTAAATCTTGATGCAACAGGAGATTTAGTGTTTCATAAAAAGATGTTCAAAGCATCAGCTGGATATTTAGCATTTTTTATTGTTTCTGAATCTATCGCATCTTGGGATTGGATTATGTCAATTGATACACACTGGTATAGTACATTATTCGGATGGTATGTATTTGCAAGTTTCTTCGTATCAGGTGTTACAGTTATTGCATTTGTAACTTTATATTTAAAGAACAAAGGATATTTAGAGTATGTAAATACAAGTCATATTCATGATTTAGCTAAATTTATGTTTGGATTAAGTATTTTCTGGACTTATCTTTGGTTCTCACAATTTATGTTACAATGGTATTCAAATATTCCAGAAGAGGTAACTTATTTTATCTTCCGTATTCAGGAATATAATTTACCATTCTTTGGTATGTTATTGTTAAACTTTGCATTGCCATTATTGTTATTACTTAACACTGATTTCAAACGTTTAACTTGGATTGTTGTTATGGCTGGTACTTGTATCCTTGTAGGTCATTATTTAGACTTCTTTGTGATGATTAGTCCTGGTACAGTTGGAGGTTCTTGGTTTATTGGTGTTCCAGAAATTGCATCATTAATGTTCTTTATAGGTTTATTTATCTATGTTGGCTTTAATGCTATTTCAAAAGCTCCATTGTTGACTAAAAACAATCCTCTAATCGAAGAGAGTAAACATTTTCATTATTAATAATTAAAAATAAACCAATGACTAGTTTATTAATAGTAGCGATAGTTGTTTTATTAGGAATTGCAATTTGGCAATTGACTAAGATATTCGATTTGACGCAAGTTGGATCAGCACCAGATGACTATACATCTCAAGTCGCTAATGCGAAAGATAACAACCTACATGGTTATTTAACTTTTGGTTTCTTAGCTTTCATCTATGTTTTTACTATTTTTTGTGTAGTAGAATATGGAAGCTTCCCATTATTAAGTGACTCAGCTTCAGTGCATGGTGAAACAGTAGATACACTAATGTGGATCTCATTAGCATTGATTTTCTTTGTTCAAATTATAACTCAATTTTTATTACACTACTTTGCATTTCAAGGACGTGGAGTAGAAGGAAGAGCTGCAAGATATTTTTCTGATAACGATAAGTTAGAAGCTGCTTGGACAATTATTCCTACAATTACTCTTACAGGATTAATCCTTTACGGATTATTTGCTTGGAACGACATTATGTTTGTTGATGACGAGGAAGAAGTAATTAACATTGAAGTTTACGCAAAACAATTTGGATGGAATGTTCGTTATTCAGGAGAGGATAATGTTCTTGGAAAAGCAAACGTTCGTTTTATTAAAGGAATAAATGTTGTAGGTGTAGATATGTCTGATCCAAACGCACAAGACGACAAAATGGCAACAGAATTACGTTTGCCAGTTGGAAAAAAAGTTGTTCTTAAATTCAGATCACAAGACGTTTTACACTCTGCTTATTTCCCTCATTTTAGAGCACAAATGAACTGTGTTCCAGGAATGGTTACTCAATTCGCTTTTGTACCAAGTGTTACTACAGAGGATATGAGAAATCGTGAAGGAATTATTAGTAAAGTAAATAAAATTAATAATATTAGAGCTGAAAGAAGCCAAGAGCTTGTAGCTAATGGTCACGAAGCTTTAGATCCATATACATTTGATTACTTATTATTATGTAATAAAATTTGTGGAGCTTCACATTACAATATGCAGCTTAAAGTTGTTGTAACTACAGAAGCAGAATTTAAAGATTGGTTAAAAGAATTACCAACTTTATCTTCTCAAATAGCAGAAGAAAATAAACCAGCTGAAGCTACTAATATTACTGAAGAAGTTCAGGTAATAGAAGTAGTTGAAGTGGAAGAAACTGAAGCTATAGCACAAGTAGTACAATAAATTTCACTCAATTAATTAAAATTTATACTATGTCAGCAGTAGGACACGAAATAATTAATGATCACGATCACGAGCATCACGAAAAAGGTAATTTCTTTACGAAGTACGTTTTTAGTTTAGATCATAAAATGATCGCAAAACAATACCTTATTACAGGTATTATTATGGGAATCATTGGGATTGTAATGTCCCTTTTATTCAGAATGCAAATCGCTTGGCCTGAAGAATCTTTCCAAGTATTCAAATGGTTATTAGGTGATAAAATGGCTCCTGATGGAGTGATGAGAAACGATGTTTATTTAGCTTTAGTTACAATGCACGGTACTATTATGGTATTCTTTGTATTAACAGCTGGATTAAGTGGAACGTTCTCAAACTTATTAATTCCATTACAGATTGGTGCACGTGATATGGCTTCTGGCTTTATGAACATGCTTTCTTACTGGTTCTTCTTTGTTTCTGCAGTATTAATGGTTATCTCATTATTTGTAGAAGGTGGACCAGCTTCTTCAGGATGGACTATTTATCCTCCATTGTCAGCTTTACCTCAAGCTATTCCAGGTTCAGGTATGGGAATGACATTATGGTTGATTTCAATGGCTATTTTCATTGTATCTTCTACAATGGGTTCTTTAAATTATGTAGCAACAGTTGTTAATTTAAGAACTAAAGGTATGACAATGACAAGAATGCCTTTGAGTGTATGGGCATTATTCGTTACTGCTATTATTGGTATCGTATCTTTCCCTGTACTTTTGTCTGCTGCTTTATTATTAGTATTTGATAGAAGTTTTGGAACATCATTCTTCTTGTCGGATATTTATTTAGCAGGTGAAGTATTACATTACCAAGGTGGTTCTCCAGTTTTATTTGAGCACTTGTTTTGGTTCTTAGGTCACCCTGAGGTATATATTGTAATTTTACCTGCAATGGGACTTACTTCTGAAATTATTGCAACTTCAGCTCGTAAACCAATCTTTGGTTACCGTGCAATGATTGCTTCAATTTTAGGTATTGCATTCTTATCTACGATTGTTTGGGGACACCATATGTTCGTTTCAGGTATGAATCCATTCTTAGGTTCTGTATTTACATTTACAACCTTATTAATTGCAATTCCATCTGCAGTAAAAGCGTTTAACTATATTACTACAATTTGGAGTGGTAATATTCAAATGAACCCTGCAATGTTATTCTGTATTGGTTTCGTTTCTACGTTTATTACAGGAGGTTTAACAGGAATTATTTTAGGAGATTCAACTTTAGATATCAACGTTCACGATACATATTTCGTTATTGCTCACTTCCACTTAGTAATGGGTATTTCTGCTCTTTACGGAATGTTTGCTGGTATCTACCACTGGTTCCCTAAAATGTTTGGAAGAATGATGAATAAAAACCTTGGTTATATTCACTTCTGGGTAACTGCAGTATGTGCTTACGGAGTATTCTTCCCAATGCACTTCATCGGATTAGCAGGTTTACCACGTCGTTATTATTCAAATACAGCATTTCCTTTATTTGATGAATTCTATGACGTAAACGTTTTAATCACTGTATTTGCTCTTGTAGGAGCTGCTTTCCAATTAGTATTCTTATGGAACTTCTTCGTAAGTATTTTCTATGGTAAAAAAGCACCAAAAAACCCTTGGAGATCAAACAGTTTAGAGTGGACTACTCCTGTAGAGCACATTCACGGAAACTGGCCAGGAGAATTACCAGTTGTTCACAGATGGCCATATGATTATAGTAAACCAGGTTTACCAGAAGATTATGCGCCTCAAACAATGCCTTATCAAGAAGGTGAGGAGCAATTGCATCATTAAGATTATATAATTTGAATATATAAAGAACGCCGTTCAGTTTTGAACGGCGTTTTTTTGTGTTATTTTTTTTGATTTACTTTGTAGTATGAACGAGAATTTAAACCCTACAAATAAGCATTTTTCTTCGGAGGAATTAGACGTTGAAAAAAAACTGCGTCCGCTCTCTTTTTCTGATTTTGCAGGACAAGATAATGTGTTAGAAAATCTTGAAATATTTGTTGCCGCTGCAAATCAACGTGGTGAAGCTTTAGATCATACTTTATTTCACGGTCCTCCAGGGCTTGGGAAAACAACTTTAGCAAATATTCTTGCAAATGAATTGGGTGTAGGTATTAAAATTACTTCTGGACCAGTGTTGGATAAGCCTGGCGACTTAGCAGGTTTGCTTACTAATTTAGAAGAGAGAGATGTGCTTTTTATTGACGAAATACATAGATTGAGTCCTATTGTTGAAGAATATTTGTATTCGGCTATGGAGGATTTTAAAATAGATATTATGATCGAATCTGGACCTAACGCCCGTACAGTTCAAATTCATTTAAATCCTTTTACCTTAGTTGGAGCAACTACTCGTTCTGGTTTGCTTACCTCGCCAATGCGTGCGCGTTTTGGTATTCAAAGTCGTTTGCAATATTATTCAAAAGAGTTACTTGCTACTATTGTAGAGCGTAGTGCGGGTATTTTAGGAGTTCCGATTGATATTGAAGCAGCTATTGAAATTGCTGGTAGAAGTAGAGGAACACCTCGTATTGCAAATGCTTTATTGAGACGTGTTAGAGATTTTGCTCAAATTAAAGGAAATGGAAGTATTGATATCGTTATTTCTCAATATGCATTAAATGCATTGAATGTGGATGCTTGTGGTTTGGATGAAATGGATAACAAAATTCTTCTAACCATTATTGATAAGTTTAAAGGAGGTCCTGTAGGTTTGTCAACTTTATCAACTGCTGTTTCTGAAAATGCCGAAACAATTGAAGAAGTTTATGAGCCTTATTTAATTCAAGAAGGTTTTATTATTCGTACTCCAAGGGGTAGAGAAGTAACAGATAAAGCATATAGTCATTTGGGTAAAACAAAAACATCCTACGATAGAGGATTATTTGATATTTAGTAGTTTTTATGGATGTTTTAGCACAACGTAGTCAGCTTATAAAAGAAGAAGCTAAACGTCTAGGATTTACTTCGTGTGGAATTTCTAAGGCAGGATTTTTAGAAACAGAAGCTCCTCGTCTAGAACAGTGGTTAAATGCTGGAATGCATGGCGAAATGCAATATATGGAAAACAACTTTGATAAAAGGTTAGATCCTCGTCTTTTGGTAGAGGATGCCAAAAGTGTTGTGTCGCTATTGTTTAATTATTTTCCTGAAGAAACACAAAATACAGATTCTTTTAAAATATCAAAATACGCTTACGGAGAAGATTATCATTTTGTAATAAAAGATAAATTGAAAGATTTATTGCGTTTTATAAATGAAACGATTGGAGATGTAAATGGGAGGGTTTTTGTAGACAGTGCACCAGTTTTAGACAAAGCTTGGGCAGCAAAAAGTGGTTTAGGTTGGATTGGTAAAAACAGTAATTTAATTTCCAAAAAGGAAGGTTCGTTCTTTTTTATAGCAGAATTAATTATTGATTTAGATTTGGAAGATGATGGAGTAACTACCGATCATTGCGGTAAATGTACACGTTGCATAGATGCTTGTCCTACTCAAGCAATTGAAAGCTCATATATAGTAAATGGATCAAAATGTATATCGTATTTAACAATTGAATTAAAAGACGATATACCTGCGGAATTTAAAGGCATGTTTGACGGTTGGATGTATGGATGTGATGTGTGTCAGGATGTTTGTCCATGGAATCGTTTTTCTAAACCCACGCAAGAACAACGCTTTCGTCCTAATACCGAGTTAATAAATTACTCCAAAAAAGAATGGCAAGAGTTGACAAATGATGTATTTAATCAAATATTTAAAAAATCTGCAGTAAAAAGAACAAAGTACACAGGTTTAATGCGAAATATGTATTTTTTAAGCCGATAATTTAAAAGACGTATACTTTGCTCTAAAATTAATAACTTTGTTAGTCGAAATAAATTTAAATTTATGAATAAAGAAAGTTTACGTAGAGAAGCGTTATTATATCACGCAAAACCTACGCCCGGAAAAATCCAAGTAGTACCTACAAAGAAGTATTCTTCTCAAAGAGATTTAGCTTTAGCGTATTCACCTGGAGTGGCTGAACCTTGTTTAGAAATAGCTAAGGATGTAAATAATGTTTATAAATATACAGCGAAAGGTAATTTAGTAGCAGTTATTTCAAACGGTACAGCCGTGTTAGGATTGGGTAATATCGGTCCTGAAGCATCTAAACCAGTAATGGAAGGAAAAGGGCTTTTATTTAAGATTTTTGCAGATATAGATGTTTTTGATATTGAAGTTGATACAACTGATATTGACGCTTTTATCGAAACAGTTAAAAATATCGCTCCTACTTTTGGTGGAATTAATTTAGAAGATATTAAAGCACCAGAATCTTTTGAAATAGAAAGAAGATTAAAAGAAGAATTGGATATTCCTGTAATGCACGATGACCAGCACGGAACAGCAATTATTTCTGCTGCGGCATTACTAAATGCATTAGAGTTAGCTGATAAAAAGATAGACGAAATCAAAATGGTGGTTTCTGGCGCAGGATCGGCAGCAATTGCATGTGCAAAATTATATGTAGCTTTTGGTGTTAAACAAGAAAATATCTTAATGTTTAACAGTAAAGGAGTATTGAGAAAAGACGATGAGCGTATTTCAGAAATGCAAAAAGAGTTTGCTACAGATAAAGATATTTCATTAGCAGATTCATTAAAAGGCAGTGATGTATTTATTGGTTTATCTACAGCAGATGTGCTTACTCCAGAAATGTTGTTAGGCATGGCAGATAATCCAATTGTATTTGCCATGGCAAATCCAACACCTGAAATCGATTACAATTTAGCGATTGCTACACGTAAAGATGTTATTATGGCAACCGGACGTTCTGATTATCCTAATCAGGTGAACAACGTTTTAGGTTTCCCTTATATTTTTAGAGGAGCTTTAGATGTTCGTTCTACAAAGATTAACGAAGAAATGAAGATGGCTGCTGTAATTGCTTTAGCTAAATTAGCTAAAGAACCAGTGCCAGAACAAGTAAATATCGCTTACGGAGAAACAAAATTAAGTTTCGGTAGAGAATATATTATTCCAAAACCATTCGATCCGCGTTTAATCTCTGTTGTTCCACCAGCAGTTGCGCAAGCAGCTATGGAAACTGGCTTGGCAAAAGCTCCAATTACTGATTGGGACAAGTACAAGCAAGAGTTAGACGAGCGTATGGGATCTGATAATAAAATGGTTCGTATGATTATGAATCGTGCTAAAATCGATGCTAAAACAGTAGTTTATGCAGAGGCAGATCATTTAGATGTATTAAAAGCAGCTCAAATTGCTTATGAAGAAGGAATTGCTATTCCAATTTTATTAGGTGATAAAGAAACAATCTTAGATTTGAAAAAAGAGATTGATTTTAATGGAAATGTAGAAATTATCGATCCTAAATCAGACGATCAAAAAGAAAGAAGGGCAGAATTTGCTTCTTTATACTGGGAAACTCGCCAACGTAAAGGAATTACTTTCTACGAAGCAAATAAATTAATGCGTGAGCGTAATTATTTTGCTGCAATGTTAGTAAATACAGGTGGCGCAGATTGTTTACTAACAGGATATTCAAGAAGTTATCCTACAGTTGTAAAACCAATTTTAGAGCTTATACCAAGAGCGCAAGGTGTTGATAAAGTTGCAACAGCCAATTTGATGATGACAAAACGCGGACCAATGTTTTTAGCAGATACAGCTATAAATCCTGATCCGTCAGCTACAGATTTAGCTAAAATTGCTGTAATGGCAGAAAAAACAGTAAAAATGTTTGGATTAGATCCAATTATTGCAATGTTGTCTTATACAAATTATGGAGCAGCAACTCAGGTATCGCCAGCAAAAATGAAAGAAGCAGTTAGAATTTTACATGAACAGCAACCTCATATGATTGTTGATGGTGAAATTCAAATCGACTTTGCATTAAACAACGAAATGCTAAAATCTAAGTTTCCTTTCTCAAAATTGGTAAACCAAAAAGTTAATACTTTGATTTTCCCTAACTTAGATTCGGCTAACATTACTTATAAAATGTTGAAAGAATTAAATAAAGCAACTTCAATAGGTCCAATTATTATGGGACTTGACAAAGCTGTACACGTTTTTCAATTAGGTGCAAGTGTTGACGAAATGGTAAATATGACAGCTGTGGCTGTTGTTGATGCCCAAGTAAGAGAAAGCAGAAGAAAAAAATAAAAATTAAGTTTAAAATCTTCCTTGTTCTGTGCTAACTATGTTAGTAAATAGTTAAAATTATTTCCTATTTTTGAGAAAAAATAGTTTGTAATGATTGCGCAGATACAAGGAAGATTAATTGAAAAAACACCAACCGAAGTAGTTGTTGATTGTCATGGGGTTGGCTATCAAATAAATATTTCTTTATACACATATTCTCATATTGGCACTTCAGAAAGCATTAAGCTTTATACTTATCTTCAAATAAAAGAAGATGCCCATACTTTATTTGGTTTTATAGATAAGGTAGAAAGAGAATTATTTAAACTTTTAATTTCAGTTTCAGGAATTGGAGGAAGTACTGCCCGAAACATTTTATCGTCTGCAACACCAAAAGAAATTCTTCAAATGATTGGTAGCAACGATGCTAAAAGTATTCAGAAATTTAAAGGTATTGGTGCAAAAACTGCACAACGAATTATTTTAGATTTACAAGAAAAAGTATTGAAACTTTATAATATTGATGAAGTTGTACCAACTATCAACAATACAAATGCCGATGAAGCGTTATCTGCTTTAGAGGTTCTTGGTTTTGTTCGTAAAACGGCTGAAAAAGTTATTGAAGGCATTTTAAAAACAAATCCAGAAGCATCCATTGAAGATATCATTAAACAAGCATTAAAAAAGTTGTAAATCTTGAGCATTATCTCTCTATTTTACCGAAAATTAACCATCTGTCTTTTGATTGTTTTTTGTGCAACAACATCTGTGTTTGCACAAGATGATCTATTTGATCAAGCAAACGATTCAATTCCGCAGGTAGGATACAATTTTGGCTCACTTGTTTTGCCAGATCCTTCAATTATTGTAGAATCATATAGCTATAATCCAGTTACCGACCAGTATTATTACTCAAAAGTTGTAGGCGATTACAATATGTCGATGCCTTTGGTATTGACCAGAGAAGAGTATGAAAAGCTGTTGTTGAGAGCAGAAATGCGTAAATATTTTGCGCAAAAATTTGACGCAATACATGGCACACTTACTGATGAAGCTTTGCAAAAAGACATGCTTCCAAGGTATTATGTTAATTCAAAATTGTTTTCAGGTATTTTTGGTTCAAATGAAATCAATGTAAAACCATCAGGTTCTGTTGAGTTTGATATGGGAATTCGTCATACAAAACAAGACAATCCTTTAATTTCTGCTAGAAACAGAAAATCTACTACTTTTGATTTTGATCAGCGTATTAGTATGGGACTGCAAGGAACTGTAGGTACTCGTTTGGCTGTAAATGCAAATTATGATACACAGGCAAGTTTTGATTTTCAGAATATAATGAAGTTGCAATACGCGCCTGATTCTGACGATATTGTTCAAAAGTTAGAAGTTGGTAACGTAAGCATGCCAATTAGCGGATCGTTGATTCGTGGAGCACAAAGTTTATTTGGAGTAAAAGCTGAATTGAAATTTGGTAAAACAACTGTAACAGGAATTTTTTCTGAACAAAAGTCACAAGTAAATTCGGTGCGCGCTGAAGGTGGAGGAACAGTTGAAGATTTTGAGTTATTTGCGTTAGATTATGATGAAGATCGCCATTTCTTTTTATCTCAGTATTTTAGAAGCAGATATGATGAAGCATTAAAAGCGTATCCATACATCAATTCAAGAGTGCGTATTACAAAAGTTGAAGTTTGGATTACTAATCGATTTAATCGTGTGAGCCAAACAAATAATAATTTAAGAAATATTGTTGCTATACAAGATTTAGGAGAAGGATTTTTGAAAGGTGTAAAAAATGATAAAATATTTTCGCCAAGAATTGATCCTGCTTTATTTGTAATCAATAAAACCATTGATGCTCCAACAGATAATAAGAATAACCAATATGATCCAGGACAGATAGGTAAAAATTATCTTACGGAACAAATCAGAATTTCAAATAGCGGAAATGCTGGTTTCAAAAATAATGTTCAGGAAGGATTAGATTATGTTAAATTAGAAAGCGCCCGAAAACTTAGTGCAAACGAATTTACCTTTCATCCACAATTAGGATATATTTCGCTGCAACAACGTTTGTCTAATGACGAAGTACTTGCTGTTGCTTTCCAATATACAATTGGAGATCAGGTGTATCAAGTAGGGGAGTTTGGAACAGATAGCGGTGATGTAAACGTTGAAACCGTTATTCCAGGGCAAAAACCAGGAACAGAAGTTCCTCTTTCGCAATCGTTGGTGGTAAAAATGTTGAAAAGTACATTAACGCTTACAAATGCACCAGTTTGGAATTTAATGATGAAAAATATTTATCAAATTCCAAATGCGATGAATATTTCTAAAGATAAATTCCGATTCAATATTTTATATACAGATCCGAGTGCATTAAACTATATTACTCAAGCCGGAGATTTGCCTTTGCCAGAAGGAGTAGAAAACACGCCTTTATTACAAGTATTTCATTTAGATCGATTAGATTCGGCAAATAATCCTCAAAAAGGAGGAGATGGATTTTTTGATTATTTGCCTCAAGGAAGTGGTTCTCTTGGCGGCAATATGAATAATGGGTTAGGAAATAATAATGGCGGTTTTGGAAATAATTCTAACAACAACGGAAATTTCGGAAACAACAATTCTAATAATTCAATTAGTAATAATATGTTTGATGGTATTACAATTGATGCTGTAAATGGTCGAATTATTTTTACTACAGTAGAACCGTTTGGTAATTATTTATTCGAAAAATTGAGAAATGCACAAGATGAAGATATTGATATTTCAACAAGTTATAACTCAAATCAGCGCAGATATGTTTTTAGCGAACTTTATTCAAACATAAAATCATCTGCAATCCGAAATCAAAACAGCAAAAATAAATTTCAATTAAAAGGAAAATATTCTAGTTCAATGGGACAAGGTATTCCTATTGGAGCATTTAACGTAGCGCCTGGTTCGGTGGTTGTAAATGCAGGCGGACGTATTTTGATTGAAGGCGTAGATTATACGGTTGATTATGCAGGCGGACGAGTAATGATTCTAGATGAAGCATTGTTATCGTCAAATACACCAATTAATATTTCGGTAGAAAATAACACAATGTTTGGACAACAAACCAAAACATTCTTTGGAGTAAATGTAGAACATCAATTTAATAAAGATTTTAAAGTTGGAGGAACACTTTTGCGTTTGTCTGAAAAACCAATGACACACAAGTCAATGTATGGGCATGAGTCTGTAAATAATACCATTTGGGGTTTCAATACGCAATATTCAACAGAGGTTCCGTTTTTAACTCGTTTGGTAAATAAATTGCCAAATATAGATACAGATGTTGCATCGCGTTTTTCGTTTACAGGTGAATTTGCATATTTGCAACCAGGAGCTTCTAAAAACGATCAAATGAATGGCGAAGCAACTGCATATATTGATGATTTTGAAGCAGCACAATCGCGCATCGATATTCGTTCTCCATTGGCCTGGAAATTGTCGAGCGTACCTGTTGGTTTTTATAAAAAAGGATATAATTCTTACGAAGACCCAAGCTTGTTAGAATACAGTTTAGAAGATGGTTACCGTAGATCAAAATTGTCGTGGTATACGATTGATCCTTCTTTTTATGTAGGTATTAAGCCAGAAGGTGTGAGTGAGAAAGATATGTCGTCAAATAAAACAAGACGTATTTTTAGTGAAGAACTTTTTGCAACAAAAGATTTAGCTTATGGCGAAAGTAGAGTAATAGCTACGCTAGATTTAACGTATTATCCAACAGAGCGCGGACCTTATAATTTTAATCCAGATTATAAATTAAGTGTAAGATCGCCAAAACCTAAAGAGAATTGGGGAGGAATGATGCGTGCCTTAAACACAACAAATTTTGAACAAGCAAATATTGAGTTTGTAGAATTTTGGATGATGGATCCGTATGTTGGTCGTAATTCTGATATGATGCCAACTACAAATACAGGAGAATTGAGATTCAATTTTGGATTTATTTCTGAGGATATTTTACGAGATGGTTATAAGCAATACGAAAACGGATTGCCAGGTGTTGGTAGTACAGTTTCTACCATAGAAACAATTTGGGGAAAAGTACCTGCAGCGCCATCATTGGTTTATGCATTTGATATTAATGCAGCAAGTAGACGTATGCAAGATGTTGGTTTGGATGGGTTGAGTGACGAAGAAGAAAAAATGTTCTTTACTGATTTTGCACATTTAGACGATCCGGCTGGAGATAATTTTGTGCATTATCTAGATGCAGAAGGTGGAATTCTAGAACGATATAAAAACTATAATGGAGTAGAAAACAACTCGCCAGTTTCAGGTACAAGAGGAGGTAATAATTTACCAGATGCAGAAGATATTGATGGCGATAATACAATGAATACAATTGATGCGTATTTTGAGTATGCAGTAAAGGTAAGTGCTAATCCGCAAGTAGGTGAAAATTATGTAACAGATATTCGTAATACAACAGTTCAATTAGCCGATGGAGCTATTGCGCCAGTACGTTGGATTCAGTATAAAGTACCAATTGATGATACGGGCAGAAAAATTGGTATGATTGCTGATTTCCGTTCGGTACGTTTTATGCGTATGTATTTAACAGGTTTTGAAAATGATGTAACATTGCGTTTCGGAAGTTTAGATTTAGTTCGTTCTGATTGGAGAAGATACAATGCAAGCTTGCAAAATGACAACAATAACATGCCATTGCCATTAGAGCCAAATACAGGTTTTGATGTAACATCGGTAAGTATTCAAGATAACTATGATAGAAAACCAATTCCTTACGTAATTCCGCCAGGCGTACAAAGAGAACAGTTTTATATCAATAATTCTATTGTAGATCAGAATGAGCAATCATTATCGTTAAAGGTATATCCAATTGAAATGGGTAAAACACCTGACGGATTAGCTCCAGGTGATTCTAGAGGAGTTTACAAAAACTTTAGTTTAGATTTACGTCAGTACAAAAAGCTAAGAATGTTTATTCATGCCGAATCGTTAGAACATACAAATCGCCGTTTACAAGATGATGAAATGGTTGCTTTTATTCGATTAGGTTCAGATTTTACTGATAACTTTTATCAAGTAGAAATTCCATTAAAAATAACTCAATTCGGAACAGTTTCTCCAGAAATGATTTGGCCTGAAGCCAACGAATTAGATCTAGAATTAGATTTACTTACCAAGCTGAAAGTTTTGTTTATGAACGAAATTAGCCAGCAAGAACGATTGACAGAAATTTTCTTCAAGAACGAAGAAGAGTTAACAGGACATGCCGTTTCTCGACCAAATAAATTGAGATATGGTATAAAAGGAAATCCAAATTTTGGAAATGTTCGAGTAATAATGATAGGTATTCGAAATGACTTAAATCGCTTTAATGCAACGGGCGATTTATCAGGAGAATTTTGGTTTGATGAATTGAGAATGTCTGATATGGATAATAAAGGAGGATGGGCAACTACATTTACAATGAATGCCAATCTTGCTGATTTTGCAAACGTAACGGCAACCGGAACGAAAAAAACAATCGGATTTGGAGGCTTAGAACAAGGACCTTCGCAAAGAAGTAGAGAAGAATTTAAGTCATATAGCGTTGTAACGAATGTAAATTTAGGGCAATTATTACCAAAGAATTGGAGAGTGAATTTGCCATTAAATTATGCTATTTCTGAAGAATTTGTTGTACCAGAATACGATCCAGCAAACCCTGATATCAAGTTAAGCACAATGCGTTCGGTATCCGCTTCATCATCAATGGCAGAAGAAATTGAAAAAAGAGCTACTGATTATACAAAGCGCAGAAGTATCAATTTTATAGGAGTTTCAAAACAAAGAAACCCAGAAGCAAAAAAGCATGTTTACGATATTGAAAACTTTACCGTATCGCATTCTTATAATGAAGTAATTCATCATGATTTTGAAGTAGAATCAATGCTAGATCAACAAACAAGATCATCAGTTGATTATGCTTACGGATTTGAAACAAAACCAGTAGAACCGTTAAAGAATGCGAGCTTTTTGAAAAATCGTTATTTGCAAATATTTAGAGATTTTAACTTTAATTATCTGCCAACGAATATTATGTTCAACAGTAATGTTTTGCGTCAATTTAACAAACAACAATATCGATTAATTGATGTAGAAGGAATTGGATTAGATCCATTGTATAGAAGAAATTATTTCTTTAATTACAATTTTGGTTTTAATTTTAATCTAACAAAATCGTTGAAATTAAATTATATTGGAGGAAGTAATAACTTGGTAAGAAATTACTATGATAGCCAATACAATGTAGTAGAAAGCAATACAATTTGGGACGATTATTTTAATGTAGGTGAGCCAAATCAATTTACGCAATCACTTACTGTAAATTATGAATTGCCAATTAATAAAATTCCGTTTTTATCGTTTGTTCGTTCAAATTACGTTTATACAGGTACGTATAATTGGCAACGTTCGTCTGAGGCATTTTCTCAAATCGAATTAGATGATGTTGCTTATAATTTAGGAAATACAATTCAAAACTCAAGATTGCAACAGTTAAATACAACTTTTAGCATGGAAATGTTGTATAAATATCTTGGATTGGTAAAGAGTAAACCGCAACCACAACAAGCTAAAAAAGCAGCAATTGTACCTGGGCAAAAAGTAGTTCAAGCAAATAATAATACAAATACAAAAAATAATAGTTTAGGAAATTTTGCTATTGGGTTATTAACATCAATAAAAACCATTCAGATTAATTATGCTGAAAATAGCGGCACAATGTTGCCTGGTTATATGCCAAGCATTGGATTTTTCGGAACAGGAAAACCAACGACAGGATTTGTTTTTGGAGATCAGGCAGATGTAAGACAAATAGCTGCTCAAAACGGATATTTAACCACGTTTCCAGAGTTTAATCAGCAGTTTACACAAGTAAATACAAAAACATTAAACTATACAGCAAGCTTAAGTCCGATTACAGATTTAACGATCGATTTGACTGGAAGAAGAATTCATGCTGAAAATCTTTCAGAACAATTTAGAGTGGTAGACGGAATGTATATTTCAGAATCGCCGTATAGCTATGGTAATTTTAGTATTTCTACTATTTTAATAAATAGTGCTTTTTCTAAGAGTTCTTTAGAATATTCTCAGGCATTTGATCAAATGAGAGAAAACCGACTTGTTATCGCAAATCGTTTAGCAACTGGCCGAGGTATTGATCTAAATAATCCAAATAATGTAGACAGAGATGGTTTTCCAATTGGTTATAGCAAAGGAAGTCAAGAAGTATTGTTGCCAGCATTTTTATCAGCATATACGGGTAAAAGCGCAAGTAGTACATCAACAAGTTTGTTTAGAGATATTCCATTGCCAAACTGGACACTTCGCTATACAGGATTGATGAAAATTGGTTGGATTAAAGATAAATTCAGACGTTTTTCCATTCATCATAGCTATAATGCAATGTATACATTAGGATCGTTTAGTTCAAATTTTGAATATTTTTCGGCACCAAATGAATTGAATCAGTACAATAATTATCCGTCAAAAACGATAGTGAATAATGCAATTCTTACAGAAAACTTTAATCCATTAATTCGATTTGATATAGAAACAAAAACGGCAATTAGAGTACTTGCAGAAATTAGAAAAGACAGAACATTGGCTTTGAGTTTTGATAATAACTTATTAACAGAAACTAGAGGAAATGATTTTGTGTTAGGTTTAGGATACAGAATTAAAGATGTAGGTTTTAACTCTGCTTATGCAAACGGAGGTATGGGCGGACGAATTCAGAGTGATGTTAATATTAAGGCAGATATTACATTAAGTAAGCGCGAAACCATTATTCGTTATTTAGATTATAATAACAATCAATTAGGTGGAGGACAAGATATGTGGTCTGTAAAAATTATGGCCGATTATATGCTTAGTAAAAACCTTACAGCTATATTTTTCTACGATCATTCGTTTTCTAAAGCTGTTATTTCAACAATGTACCCAATTACGAATGTTAAAGCAGGGTTTACAATGAGATATAGTTTTGGAAATTAGTTGAAATTGATTTTTAAAATTATACATTTGCTTAAAATATATACAAAATGAATATACCATCTAATTTAAAGTACACTAAAGACCACGAGTGGGTATCAGTTGAAGGAGATATCGCAACAATAGGTATTACCGATTTCGCTCAAAGAGAGTTGGGAGATATTGTTTATGTAGAGGTTGAAACTCTTGACCAAAATTTAGAGAAAGACGAAGTTTTTGGAACAGTAGAAGCTGTAAAAACAGTGTCTGATTTATTTTTACCTTTAGCAGGTGAAGTAATCGAATTTAACGAAGGTTTAGAAACTGAACCAGAATTGGTAAACCAAGATCCTTACGGAGCTGGTTGGATGATTAAAATAAAAATAGCTGATTTAAGTGAAGTAGATTCATTATTATCAGATTCTAGCTACAAAGAATTAATTGGCGCGTAAGTATATTTTTTTATTAGGAATTTTATGGACAGGTTTTATTTTTTATGCCTGTTTATTAGAAGGCAGTTCAATACCAAATCCTTCTTTTCTTAAAATTCCAAATAAAGATAAAGTAGCACATTTTTCGTTCTATTTTATATTTTCTGTTTTGTGGTTTATCTTTTTTGATAAAAAATATTCTTCAAAACAAATCAAAATAAAACAAGGATTAGCTATCTTTACTGTAGCAACTTTTATTGGTGGTGTTGTAGAAGTTTTTCAATACTATTTTACCAATACAAGAAGTGCAGAATGGGCCGATTTTATTGCCAATGCGTTAGGAAGTGCTACAGGTTTACTTATAATTATAACAACAACGCGACAACGAAAAAAATAAAGTCCCTTCAAAGGGACTTTTTTTGTGTTTAATCTGAAAAATTGAAACAATGAGTAATTTAAAAGAATTTATGGATTCTACTTATTTAAAAACCGCACAACAGGCAGGTTTGTTAGAAGTAGAAAATAAAAAAATGGTAACAGACTTGGTGCAAGAAGCTGTTGAAGAAAACTTTAAATTAGCAATGATCCGTCCAGAAGAAGTAAGCGATGCTCGTGCGTTAGTTGATCAAGCGAATTCAAAAGTACTAATAGGTACAGTAATTGATTTTCCGAATGGAGATGGTGGTTTGGAAGCAAAAATAAAAGAAGCTACACAAGCAATAACAGATGGAGTTGATGAATTAGACTACGTGATAGATTACAAGGCTTTTCAGAAAGGTTTAATAGATCAAGTAAAAAATGAAGTATTAGTATGCACTAAGCTTGGATTAGAGGCAGGAAAAGTTGTAAAATGGATTATAGAAGTTGCAGCCTTGTCTGATACAGAAATTATTAAAATTACTTCATTAATCAAAAATATTGTAATTGGTAATTTTGCAGAAAAAGAATACGATAAAGTATTCGTAAAATCATCTACAGGGTTTTATGTTACAACAGAAAATAAACCAAACGGAGCTACAATTCATAGCCTTGTATTGATGTTAGAAAATGCAGGTCCATTACCAGTTAAAGCTGCTGGTGGTGTAAGAGATACAACAACAGCTATAGAAATGATTCAATTAGGAGTTAAAAGATTAGGAACTTCTTCGGCAAAAGCTATTGTAGATGGCAATGCTGCAAGCGATTCTTATTAAATTATTAAAATTCAGGAATATTCAAAGCAGTTGCCTTCTTTGTGGGGTGAAGTTATAAAAATTGAGTTATATTTGCACCGCATTAAACACAAACTAGAACAGCTTTGAATATTTCTTCAGAAAATAAACAATCAGTTTCAATACTTAAGGAATTTAAGGAAATGACCAAAATGGGCCTTGCATTAAGTGTAGTTTTTTCTACAATAGCAGGTTATATTTTGGCTGTTCCAGACATTAGAAGTATAAATTATCTAACACTGTTAGCTTTAGCAGTGGGAGGATATTGTATGGTAGGTGCATCAAATGTTTACAACCAAATTATCGAAAGAGATTTGGATAAAAAGATGCATAGAACTGCCAACAGACCTATTGCATCTGGACGTGTAAAGCCACAAGTAGCATTTGTTTTAGCCGTAATACTTACAATTATAGGATTAGGTATTTTATATACAATTAATCCAAAAACAGCAATGTTTGCGGCAATTTCTATTTTTTTATACACAAGCGTATATACACCACTAAAGCCTATAACACCTTTATCAGTATTTGTTGGGGCATTTCCAGGAGCAATCCCATTTATGTTAGGATGGGTTGCAGCAACTAATAATTTCGGGATAGAAGCAGGAGTGTTGTTTATGATTCAGTTTTTTTGGCAATTTCCTCATTTTTGGGCCATAGGATGGTTTTTGTATGATGATTATGCTAGAGGTGGATTCTCGATGTTGCCTACAGGTAAAAAAGACAATAAAACATTAAGACAAACTATTTTATATACAATTTGGCTTATTGTGGTATCTGTATTTCCAGCATTTGGTGTAACAGGTAGGTTGTATTTAACACCAATTTCTGCAGTATTAGTCTTTTTAGCTGGTATTTGGATGCTTTTGGCGGCTGTAAACTTGTATAATAAAAGAACAGATAAAGCAGCAAAATCATTAATGTTGGTTAGCGTTACTTATATTTCGTTAATTCAAATTATTTATGTTTTAGATAAAATATTACGATAGAATAAAATTTAATTGAATGGGAACTACAATTGAAGTTACACAGCAAGAAAAAAAGGATAAAGCACTAAAAGTAATGCTGCTATTTGCTATAGGTAGTATGGCAATGGTTTTTGCAGGACTTACAAGTGCATACGTTGTAAGTAAATCTCGTCCAGATTGGTTAAGCGATTTCGTATTGCCGAGTGATTTTACAATTAGTACAATTGCAATAATAATAAGTAGCATAACAATACACTTAGCACTTAAGAAAACTAAAGAAGGAGACCTAAAGTCGAGCAGAATATTTTTGTTAGCAACACTTATATTAGGAATATTCTTTATTTTTCTGCAATTTAGAGGGTTTGGACAGGTAATTAATGAAGGATATTTTTTTACAGGAAGTGAGAGTACTATTACGACATCATTTTTGTATGTTGTTGTAATTGTGCATATTGTGCACTTGATTGGAGGAATGATTTCATTACTTGTTGTAATTTATAATGATTTTAAACAAAGATATAATCCTAAGCAATACACTGGTTTACAGTTGTGTGCGTGGTTTTGGCACTTTTTAGATTTGCTTTGGGTATATTTGTTTTTGTTTTTTACATTCTTTAAATAGAAATTTTAAATTAAATTTGGGAACTTTATAACTAATAACTTTTTATGGGAGCGACAGTTACTACAGAAGCTACTGAAGTAAGAGGCGGAGACGCAAAAGGGCCTCTAAATGTAAGCTACGGTAAAATGATGATGTGGTACTTCATATTATCAGATTCATTAACATTTTGTGGATTCCTTGTTGGATACGGTTTTACAAGATTCAAGTTTGGAGATACTTGGCCGATAGCCGATGAGGTGTTTAATCACTTTCCGTTTTTACATGGAGATCATCCAATGTTCTTTGTTGCATTGATGACTTTTATCCTTATTTTCTCATCAGTTACAATGGTGTTGGCTGTAGATGCAGGACATCAAATGAAGAGAGGTAAGGTAGCTACTTATATGTTTATGACAATTATAGGTGGTTTAGTATTCCTTGGGTCACAGGCTTGGGAGTGGAAAAACTTTATCAATGGTGCTTATGGAGCAGTTGAAACAAGAGGAGGATCAATCTTACAATTTGTGGGAGAAGACGGAAAACAAATAGCTTTATCTGATTTTGCTATTGTAGACCCAAATCGAGATGAAACAACTTTGACAAGAGCAGAAGGAACTTGGTTTGTAAAAGGTCCAAGTATACCAACTTATTCTGTAGCTGAGGTTAAAGCTGGTCTTGAGGCTAATCCTAATGTTAGAATTCGTACTCAGAAAACTACTGACGAAAAACATAAAGAAATTTTATCAAGAGAAGAATCTTTAGTACGTATTAATGATGCTGTATTAGTAGTAGAAGGTGCAAACCTTATTCGTAATGAATACGGGCACAAAACCTTTGGTGATTTCTTCTTCTTTATTACTGGATTTCACGGATTCCACGTATTTACAGGAATCTTGATTAATACAATTATCTTCTTCAACGTACTTTTAGGTACTTATGATAGAAGAGGATCATATGAAATGGTTGAAAAAGGAGGATTGTACTGGCACTTTGTAGATTTAGTGTGGGTATTTGTATTTACATTCTTCTACTTAGTTTAATATTTTAATACATTACAAAAATGGCAGCAGAAGCACATCATTCAAATACAAAGAGAATTTGGGCGGTATTTATCTATATGTCCTTGATTACAATTGTTGAAGTAATTCTAGGTATATATAAACCCGCATCTTTGCATCATGTACATATTTTAGGGTTAAGTTTATTAAACTATATATTTATTATTTTGACTATTTGGAAAGCTTACTACATTATGTGGGCGTTCATGCACTTAGAGCAAGAAGCAAAAGCTTTTAGATGGTCAGTTGCTGGGGTTTTAGCTTTCTTATGTGTATATTTAGTTACTTTAGTTTTAATAGAAGGTAATTATGTGCATGAGGTATTCCAAAACTCTCAATATAGATGGATATTTTAATAAGTTATTATAATTTATAAGGCGGTTTATTAACCGCCTTTTTTTATTTTTGCTTAGATTAATTAATTACTATAAAAATGAAAAAATATATTGTGCTAACATTGCTTTTTGTAATGCCAATAGCTACTTATCTATTTTTTGCTACTGGAGTAAATCAATTTCAAAGATTGCCGGTTATTACAGAAAATGTAAATGAATTGCCAGATGGTAATTCTACTTTAAATAATAAACCAAAGCTTGAAAATAAAATTACAGTGCTTGGCTTTGCTGGGCGTGATTTATTTACAAACAGAGGAGATGCTTTTAACTTAGCTAAGAAAATTTATGATAGATATCGCGAATTCGACGATTTTCAGTTAATAATGATTGTTCCGCAAGGTACGGAAGCAGAAGCACAGCGTGTGATTGACGAATTAGCTCCAATCTCTGATATGTCAAATTGGAATTATTTATTTCTTCCCGAAAATGAAATTCAAGATTTGTATAATAGTTTAGGACTTGTTGGTAAATTAAACGACGATTTATATACTCCAAATGTTTATATCATTGATAAAAACAAAAATCTTCGCGGCAGAAAAGGAACTAATAAAGCCGGTGTAGCGGAATATAAAGAAGGTTACAATACTATTTCTGCAGCCGAATTAAATAACGATATGATGGATGACGTAAAAGTTATTTTAGCAGAATATCGTTTAGCATTAAAAGAATATAAACGTATTAATTCAGATAAATAATTATGAAAGATAAATCATATATATGGATCTCATTTATAGTTTTGATTTTTGGAATATGGGCAGTGCCTAAAATCATACAAAAGTTCGAAAAATCAGATTTAGAAATTATTGGTCCAGCGCCTTCATTTGGTTTAGTAAATCAAAATAATAAAGAAATTTCTAATGATAGTTATAAAGACAAAGTTTACGTAGTTGAATTTTTCTTTGCTAACTGTCCAACTATTTGTCCAATCATGAATCAAAACATGCTAAAGCTACAAGAAGCTTTTTATGGACGATTAAACTTTGGAATTGCATCAATAACGATTGATCCTACAAATGATACTGTAGAAGTACTTAAAGTACATGCTGATGAATTGGGCGTAAAAAACCCGCATTGGAACATGCTTACAGGAGATGCAAACTATATTTATGATTTAGCAGCTAAATTTAATCTTTATACAGGTGTAAATCCTGAAGCACCAGGTGGATTTGAGCATTCTGGGTTATTTGCATTAATTGATAAAGATGGTAATATTCGCTGTAGAAAAGATGAATTTGGAAATCCAATTTTGTATTATGACGGAACAGACGATGGACAAATAAAATGGTTAAAAGAAGATATTAAATTATTATTAGAAGAATAATGGAAAACAATTCAAAACAAATAGAACAAAAATACAGTAAGTGGATTTGGGTTTTATCAATTGCTATTCCAATTGTTGTAGCAATTCTTTTTGGAGTTAATTTACAAAAGCTTGGCTATGATGTAAAACCACTAAATTTTTTACCACCAATATATGCAACTATTAATGGAATAACAGCTATTTTATTAGTTGCGGCAATCAGCGCTATAAAGAAAGGTAATGCCAAATTGCACGAACGATTAATTAAAATTTGCATTGGTTGTTCAATTGCATTTTTAGCTATGTATGTAGCTTATCATATGACATCAATTGAAACAAAATACGGCGGAGAAGGTTTAATACGTTATGTGTATTTTTTTATTTTAATTACACATATTTTGTTGTCTATCATCATTATTCCTTTTGTGTTAATCACTTTTGTACGCGGAATAGCAGGATCATATCAACGTCATAAAAAAATTGCACGTATTACTTATCCAATGTGGTTGTATGTTGCAGTTACAGGCGTTATAGTTTATTTAATGATCTCTCCATATTATGTAAGTTAAGAATTAAAAATATGAAGAAAAGATATTTTTTAACTGCGATCTTGATGTTTGCTTTTTCACAAATAACAAATGCACAATGTGCAATGTGTAGGGCTGTATTAGAAACAGAAGATGGCGGTGTAAAGGCCGAAGCAGTAAATAATGGAATTGTATATTTAATGATTTTTCCTTATTTATTAGTAGGTCTTGCTTTTTATTTTAGTTATAAAATTTATAAAAAGAAAAAGAAATAATGTTATTTTAAAAAAAACCGTAAGAAATTGCGGTTTTTTTTATTTCTAATTATCTTGTAACAAATAGTAAAATGCCTCGTCTTATTGTTATATATCAAAATTTATTTGTGATGATAAATAAAGCTAAGTTTTATTCTTTATTCTTCTTTTTTGGTGTGTTTTATAGTTATGGTCAGGAAAAAAAATGGACTTTAGACGAATGTATTTCACATGCCATTGAGAATAATATTCAGGTAAAACAAATCGAAATAAACGAGCTAAATAGTCAAGTAAATGTAGAATTAGCAAAGTATAATTTCTTGCCAACCGTTAATGCAAGTGCTGGGCATAATTGGACTTGGGTTGATTCTTCTTCTAGTTTTGGCGCTGCCAATCAAAAACCGCTACAAGATACATCGTTAGGTGTAAATGTAGGTATAGACATAATTGGTGGTTTGCAAAAACAGAATACATTAGCTAAAGCTCGTTTGGAAAATATGGGAGCAATTTATTCTGTTCAGAAGTTGAAGGAAGATATTTCTCTTTCTGTAATTAATTCGTATTTGCAAATTCTTTTTAACAGAGAATTGGTTAAAACAAATAAAGCGCAATTAGCTTATGACGAGTCTGAAAAAGAAAGAGTATCAACTTTAGTTACAGCGGGTGCCGTGCCAGCTGGCGATTTGCTTACTGTTAAAGCTACGGTAGCATCTTCTAATCAGAGTTTAATTATTTCGGAAAATGATTTGTTGATTTCAAAGATTAATTTAGCTCAGATACTTCAAATTAGAGAATACCAGGAGTTTGATATTGTTGATGCAAATTATGAAGTAAAAGAATCAGAATTAATGATTTATTCTCCCGAAGAAATTTCTCAACGTGCATTCGAATATTTAACAAACATTAAAAAGGCAGAATTAAATGTTGAAATAGCAAAACGTGATGTAAAAATTAGTAAAAGTGCGTTTTATCCAAAACTTTCAGGTTTTTATAGCTTAGGTACAGGTATTAATTATAATGATATTGTTGTTGGTTCTTATGCAAATTCAACTTTAAATCAAGTGGGAGTGGTAGAGCAAACTGGTCAAGCAGTTGTAGCACCCGGAATAACCAATATTTACGGACGTCCGGATGCTTTTTTTAAACAGTTTGATACTAATTTTAAATCAGCTATCGGACTTAGTTTAACTGTGCCTGTTTTTAACGGATTGAAGGCACGTAAGAGTGTTAGATTAAATGAATTGGCACTGCAACAAAAAGAATACGAAAAAGAAGCAGAAGTGCTTAAATTAGAGCAAATTGTATTTAAAGCATATGCAGATGTAAATAGCGCTTTTAAAACTTATGAAGCTAGTATATCAACATTGGAAGCGAGAGAAAAATCGCTTGAATATGCAAGAGAAAGATATGCAGTAGGTTTGATTAATATTTTCGAACTAAATCAGAGTCAAAATTTATATGTTAACTCACAATCTAATTTATTAAGAGCCAAATACGATTTTATTTTTAAAAATAAAATATTAGAATATTATTTCGGTGTTCCACTTTTTAAAACCAATTAATTTGTCATGAAAAAAAAATATATATACCTAATTATTCTTGTTGTCATTGCTGCAGTAATTTTGTTTAATACAGTAGGTAAGAAAGAGCAATCTACTTTTGTTGAATTAGCAACTATAGAAGATGCCGATTTAATAGAAACAGTTTCTGGAACTGGAAAAATTCAACCAGAAATTGAAATCAAAATTACGCCAGAAGTATCAGGAGAAATTATAAATTTGCCAGTAAAAGAAGGTCAGGTTGTTGAAAAAGGCGATTTGTTGGTTGTAATCAATCCAAATCTTTATGAAACTAATTTAGACCGAATGGTTGCAATGGTTGCTACAAGCAAAGCTGGTTTAGAACAGGCAGAAGCTCAATTAAAAGAATCTAAGGCTTCTTACAATAGAAATAAAACACTTTTTGATAAAGGTGTAATATCGGGTTCGGAGTGGGATCAAGTAATACGTGCATACGAAGTAGCAAAAGCAAATCACAATTCTGCATATTACAATGTAGTAAGTGCTAAAGCCGCTGTAGAAGAAGCAAGAGTAAATCTTTTGCGTACAACAATTTACGCGCCAAGTAGAGGGACGATTTCGCGTATCGATGTTGAATTAGGCGAGCGTGTTTTAGGAACGCAACAAATGGCTGGTACAGAACTTTTGCGTGTAGCAAACTTGAATAGCATGGAAGTTGAAGTAAATATCAACGAAAATGATATTGTAAAAGTAAAAATTGGAGATGAAACAAAAATTAATGTTGATGCTTATTTAAAGAAAGAATTTAGAGGTGTTGTTACAAGTATTTCCAATTCGGCATCAAACGCAAATCTTTCTGCCGATCAGGTAACAACTTTTAAAGTAAAAATTAAAATTTTAAAAGAATCATATCAAGAGTTATTGAAAGGACAACCAGAAGATTATTCTCCGTTTCGTCCAGGTATGACTGCTGCGGTAGATATTATTACAAATGTAAAAAACAATGTTTTAGCAGTGCCAATTAGTGCAGTGGTTATGAAAACAGCTGCAGATACAATTGTAGATAAAATAGCAAATGATATTGTTTACGATAAAGAAGTAATGCGCGAAGCAGTTTTTGTAGATAACAATGGAGTAGCAAAACTACGATTTGTAAAAACAGGAATACAAGATGATAAAAACATTCAAATTTTAGAAGGTTTAAAGAAAGGAGATGTGGTTATTACAGGACCTTATTCTACGGTGAGTAAAACCCTGAAGAATAATGATAAAATACAAAAAGAAGAAGTTAAAAAATGATAGTGATTTTAAATATAGAGACTGCAACAAAAAATTGTTCAGTCTCTTTATCCATTAATGGAGTTGTAGCAGAAGTAGTAGAAATAGCAGAAGAAAATTTTTCGCACGCAGAAAAACTTCATTTGTTTATCGAAAATATTTTGAAGTCAAACAAACTTCAAATGAAAGATTTGTCTGCCGTTGCTGTTAGCCAAGGACCAGGTTCGTATACAGGACTTCGAATTGGCGTTTCATCCGTAAAAGGATTGTGTTATGGCTTATCAATTCCAATGATTGCAATTGATACTTTAGAAATATTAGCGCGTCAAGTAAAGATAGAAAACGGATTAATCATTCCAATGATCGATGCAAGAAGAATGGAAGTGTTTTGCGCTGTTTTTACGCACGATTATAAATTAAAGCAAGGGATAGAGGCTAAAGTAATTGACAATGCTTCTTTCGCTGATTTAAAAGGTTTAGAGAAGGTTTATTTTATAGGAGATGGCGCAATGAAATGTGCAGAGGTATTACAAGCCGATAATTTTATATTTAATCCATCTATTGTTTATCCATCGGCAAGAGAAATGGCAGAAATAAGCTTTAATTATTTTCAGAATAATAACTTTGTTGATGTAGCTTATTTTGAGCCTTATTATTTAAAAGATTTTGTGTTACCAACAAAAAAATAAGTGATTATAACGAATCACTTATTTTTTTTGCTTGTAGCAGAATAAAGGAGTTTACTTCTGTAAAATGATCATTGTTTACCCAAGCCTGAACAATGTATGTTATTTTTGTGTCTAAAAGTTCTTTTACCAATACGCGGGGTTTTGGCAAAGCAATTATTTTATCGTTTGAAATTAATGCATCAGAAAGCGTTTCTATAAACATATCAGTATCTTTTGATAAGTTTGTTTGAACCAAAACTTCTAGTCGTCTTAGGTTGTTTTGAGAAATATTTTTAATCTTTCCGTTTGATAAAATTCCGTTGGGTAAATAAATTATATTATTTTGATAATTAACAATTTGAGTAGAAAATATATGTATAGCCATTACTTTTCCTGTTTCGCCTTGTGCCTCAATAATATCACCAATTTTAAAAGGTTTAAACAAAATAATTAAAACTCCTCCAGCAAAATTACTTAATGAACCTTGCAAAGAAAGTCCAATAGCTAAACTCATAGCGCCAATAATAGCAACAAACGAACTTGTTTGAATCCCCAATTTTGATGCAATAATTACAAACAAAAGAATGCGAAAGGCCCATAGTAAAACGTCTAAAATAAAACTCGAAAATGTAGGATCAACTTTGCGTTTTGTTAATATTTTTCGTGTTATTGAATGAATTATTTTGATTATCCATAAACCAAGTGCAAGTATAATTAATGCTGTAACAATTTGTGGTACAAATGATACGCTATCTTCTATGTATTTTGATAATAATTGATCTAAATTTTCCATTTTATAATTTAAAAAAAGTACTTAATTCTGCTGTTGGCGTAAAGCAATGTTTGTTTTCGCAAAGATAATATTCAGTATTTTCTTGTAGCAAATAGTTGCTTAAATAAGGAATTGTGCTTGCAGCAGAAACAGGAAAAACAAACGTTTTACAAATAATATTTTCTTTAATTTCTAAGGTTGCTTTTAAAGCATTTTTTCCAACAATGCTCAATTCTGCTGGAGATTCGCTATACAGCATACAAAACAACCAATGTGAATAAGCAGATGGATAATCAATTTGTGTTTTAATTGTTTCTATCATTTGATTGGCAATTGTTGAATAATGTACGTTTTCAAACAAAATGGCTAATTTTAATAAACTCATACAAAGCACTGCATTTGATGATGGAATAACATTGTCTTCAGTTTCAAAACTTCTGGTAATTCGTTGAGCTTGTATCGCTTGATTGTAATAAAAGAATGAGCTTTTTGTATCTAAAAATAAGTCTAAAGTAGCATCTGTTAGTTGTTTAGCTTCTTCTAAATATTCAGTTTGAGCCGTGTGTTCATATAAGTTGATTAATGCTTGAATATAAAAAGCATAATCGTCTAAATAGCCTAAAATAACAGCTTTGTTGTTGTGAGATGAATGTAATAATCCGCTTTCTTCATGAAATAAATATTGCTGAATGTATTGCTGAATATTTTTTGCTTTTGTCAAATAATCAGTGTTTTTTGTAGCGCTATAAGCATCTAACAAACCTGTTATTAATTGGGCATTCCAAGCAGTAATAATTTTATCATCTAAAAAAGGTTTGATTCGCTTTTTGCGTGCTATCAATAATTTATTTTCCCAATCATGTTTCTTTTCTGCTAAAACAGCGGTTTCTAAATCTAACTCAGCAGCTAATTCACTCAATGGTTTATTCTGAATCAACACATAATTTCCTTCTTCCCAATGCCCAAAATCATTGATGTTGAAAATATGAGAAAAAAGAGTGAAATCATCCTCTAAAATAGTTTGTAATTCATTTTTTGTCCAAACGTAAAATGCACCTTCTTCTTGATGTCCATTTTTATCAAGGCTGTCGGCATCTAAGGCAGAATAAGACGCTCCTTCTGGAGTAATCCAATTTGTGTCGATAAAACGAATCGTTTTTTCAATTATCTCATTGTATAACGGATTGGCTGTTCTTTTGTAAGCATCGCTATAAACGCTAAGTAATTGAGCATTGTCATAAAGCATTTTTTCGAAGTGAGGAACATGCCATTTAAAATCAACCGAATAGCGAGAAAAACCACCTTCAATAACATCAAAAATACCTCCCCAAGCCATGCGAGTCAACGTAATATCGATGTATTGCAATAAATTTTTGTCATTTTCTAAAACACCAAGTTTTTGCAGGTAAAGCAAATTGGTTGGCATCATAAACTTAGGCGCACGTTGATATCCACCATATTCATAATCAAAACTTTTTTTCCAATTTTCAATTAATAGCTCTTTGTTAAATCTTTTTTCTTCGTTTTTCTCTGGCGCTAAACCAAGAATATAAACGCCTTGTTCTAATTTTTCGGCAAATTCTATAGCTGCTTCAGGTTTGTTTTGGTAAAGTTCGTTTAATTGTTGTAAAGAATCTATCCAAGTTTTTTTTGGAAAATAAGTACCTCCCCAAATCGGTTTTCCATTAGGTAAACAAACTACGTTTAATGGCCAGCCGCCTTGTTTAGTCATTAATTGAACAGCTTTCATATAATGAGCATCAATATCTGGGTGTTCTTCTCTATCTATTTTTATAGCAACAAAATTGGTATTCATTACCTGTGCTACTTCTTTGTCTGTAAAACTTTCGTGCTCCATTATATGACACCAATGACAAGTAGAATAACCAATACTAACAATAATTAATTTGTTTTCTTGTTGTGCTTGTTCAATGGTTTTTTCCGACCAAAGTTTCCAAAAAACAGGATTAGTTTGGTGTTGTTTTAAGTAAGGATTCGAAGTTAAATATAGTTCGTTCATACGGATAGATTGACAAACAAAGGTAAAAATTTATCTTAGAAGAAATGGAAGAAAGAAAATAGATAAAAACTTCTTTTTTACATAAAAGAATACGGTTTTGATGTAAAAAATAAGGACATAAAATTTTTTTAAAGCGATGTTTAAAATAGTTAAATACCCTGAAATAAGTTGTTTTACGAATAAGCATAACATTAAGTTAACCTACTTGTGTAGAATAATAATGACATTTGTACACGCTAAAAAAATAAAATAATGGAGCAAATTTTTATTGTTATGCTAGTAGCCTTAGGGATATTGGCTATAATAGATTTGACAGTTGGAGTAAGTAATGATGCTGTAAATTTCCTGAATTCGGGAATTGGATCGAAAGCATTGTCATTTAAAACAATTATGATTGTAGCTTCTTTAGGAATCTTAGTAGGAGCTTTATTTTCTGGAGGAATGATGGAAATTGCACGGAGTGGAATTTTTATGCCCAGCATGTTCTCTTTTAATGATGTAATGGTCATATTTTTGGCCGTGATGATTACCGATGTGTTGTTACTAGATGTTTTTAACTCTTTAGGTTTACCAACATCTACAACTGTTTCAATCGTTTTTGAATTACTTGGTGCAGCAGTTTGTTTAGGAATTGTGAAAATAGTAATGAATGATGACAGTTGGACTACCTTGCCATCGTATATCAATACCAAAAAGGCAACAGAAATAATAGTTAGTATATTGCTTTCTGTAGCTTTATCTTTTACTTTAGGTACACTAATTCAGTATATCTCTCGATTTATTTTTACGTTTCAAGTTGAACGAAAGTTAAAATATTTTGGGGCAATATTTGGAGGAATTGCTATTTCTGCTATTTCATTTTTCATTCTTGTAAAAGGATTAAAAGGATCTAGTTTTCTAAGCAAAGAAAATTCGCTTTGGATTGATGATCATCAATTAATAATTCTCGGATTAAGTTTTGTGCTTTGGACAATTATTTCTCAATTATTAATGTCGGTTTTTAAATTAAATATTTTAAGAGTCATTATAGTAATTGGAACATTTGCATTGGCTTTGGCATTTGCCGGAAACGATTTGGTAAATTTTATAGGAGTACCTATCGCTGCAGTTCAATCTTTTGAGTTATTTCAACAATCAGGACAATCGGCAGATACTTTTATGATGGGGCAATTGGCAGAAGATAACGTTGTTGCACCATTCTATTTCTTGTTGTTGGCAGGAGGAATTATGGTTTATACTTTATGGACGTCAAAAAAAGCAAGAAATGTTATTGAAACAGAAGTAAGTTTAGCAAGACAAAGCTCAGATTCTGCTGACGAAAAATTTGCGCCCAATTTATTATCAAAAGTAATTGTTCGTTCTATGGTTATTTTAGGTGGAGTGATTGATTATTTTTTACCTAAGTCTTGGCAAATTCATATGGATAAACGATTTGAAAAACCCATCTTTATAGCCAAAGATAATAATGATGAAGAGCCAGCCTTTGATATGTTGCGCGCATCAGTAAATCTTATGGTAGCGAGTATTCTGATCTCTATTGGTACCTCAATGAAATTACCACTTTCTACAACATACGTAACCTTTATGGTTGCAATGGGAACATCGTTTGCAGATAGAGCTTGGGACAGAGATTCGGCCGTATATAGAGTAGCTGGAGTTTTTAATGTAATTGGCGGTTGGTTTGTAACTGCAATTGTTGCTTTTATTTCTTCTTTCGTTATCGCTTACATACTATATATAGGAGAAGTATATGCACTTGTAGCAATGCTAATTATGGTAGGTATATTGTTGTATAGAAGCAATAGAAAATACAACAAAAAAGAAAAACAGCTAAATGCAAATAAATATAATAAAATAGACATTGTAACTATTCAGGAAGTAGCTTCAGAAAGTTCGGCGCAAATAGCTAAAGTTGTTATAACAGTAAATGAATTATATACCAAAATAATAGATAGCGTTGCACTGCAAGATCATGCCGAATTAAAAGTTTGTCGTAAGCGTTTAAAACAATTAGAAAAAGAGGTTGATAGTTTAAGAAGCAATGTTTATTTCTTCATTAAAAATTTAGATGAAACAAGCGTTGGAGCAAGTAAATTTTATGTATTAACATTAGGTTATTTACAAGATATTATCAAGTCGATGATGTACATTGCTCAAAATAGTTTCTCTCACGTAGATAATAACCATAAAAAATTAAAATTTAATCAAATTAGAGATTTAAAACTAATTGATAATAAGTTACAAGATTTATTTACAACAATGGAAGTTATTTTCTCAGAAGGAAAATTTGAGCAAATTGCTGAGGTATTAAAATCAAAATCGGAGATTACTCAAACAATAGATCGATTGATTCAAAAGCAAATAGTTCGAATTAGAACAACAGAAACAAGTCCCAAAAACAGTAAGCTTTATTTCTCAATTTTATTCGAAACGGATGATTTGATGAAAGCAACTTTAGGTTTGTTGGAATTATTCAAAAAATTTAATATTGATCAAAATCGAAAGTAACATAAAAAAACGCCTCATATTAATGAGGCGTTTTTTTATTTGAAGTAATAATTTAAGCATTGCTTGCTTCAACCATAATTGCCGGATCATGCAACATTTGTTTAAGCATATTTTCTATGCCATTTTTTAATGTAAATGTAGAAGAAGGGCATCCGCTACAAGCTCCTTGCAATACAACTTGTACAATGTTTGTGTCTGGATTGTAATGCTGAAAAGCAATATTTCCTCCATCAGCTTGCACAGCTGGTTTTACATATTCTTCTAATATGTTTATAATTTTTTGCGATTTTTCATCTAAAGAATCAAAATGAACATCTGCTTGCTCTTCAATTTTTTTGGTATCAAGCACCAAAGATTCTTCAACAGCCAAGTTACCTTTTTCTAAAAATTCTTTAATAAAGCTTCTTGTAGATTGGATAAATTCATTCCAATCAAAAGAATCATATTTAGAGATTGAAACATAGTTTTCGTCAATAAAAATTTCCTTTACAAAAGGAAGCTTAAATAACTCTTGTGCTAATGGAGATGACTGCGCTTCGTCAATATTTTTATACTCAACACCTTTTTTCGTTAAAAGCTTATTTGCAACAAATTTTATTACAGCCGGATTAGGAGTAGACTCAGCATAAATAGTTATTGGTTGTTTTTTCTTATCGGTTGTATTTTCGATTAGAATTTTCTTACCTTTCGCTAAGAATGTATTAATATGATCTGCAACGGTATCTTGCACTTCATCCCATTCTACGATTGAAAATTTTTCAATAGCAATAAAATTATTTGAAATGTAAACCGTTTTTACGAATGGAAGATAAAATAACTCTTTAGCTAATGGAGATTGAGCAGTTTCATCAATGTTTTTAAACTCGAAATTTTCCCCTTTTGTAATGAAATCAGGTAAGATAAACTTAACGATTGTAGGGTTTTGAGTATTTTGGATTTTTATTTGAGACATTTTATTTTATTTTTTTTCAAAATTAACAAACTTATATTCTATGAATCTGTATATTTGGTTTTTTAAACATATAATTAACATATAATTAAGTACGAATTAACAACGACTCGGAAAGATATAAGTTTTTTAAAAAATAATTAAGTACAAATTTAAATTTTGCAATAATGTGTAGAGTAATTAGTTATAACAAAGGTAGTTGTATTGGCTACGCGCGGAGTGATTGCCAAGCGATGTTTTTTAAGTTAGAAAGTAAAATGTTTTATCAGAGCTTAGAAAGCTTTGGAATTAATTAAATACTTTACATATGAATAAGAGTAATAGTTATATAATAATAAAATCATTTATGAAAAGATTTTTATTTCTTTTGATATTTATGGTCACATCTTCTTCGGTGTGGGCCATGAGTACACTAGGTAGTAATAACTTAAGGAGTAATTTAGATAATCATATAAATCATTTGATTGATGAAACCGTAAGTAACTACCGTTTAGAATTTTTCTTCGCAGCACCAAGTAATGATATTTGTGATACGGCGAAAGTGGTTACTCCCAGTCCTAATAAAGATTGTGACGCAACACAAAAAGTATCAGTTGATTTAACTGGTTCTACAGCATCTGGTAAAGGGAAACCAAGCTGTGATACAGCAGTAGGTGCCGCTTCCCAGATGATGGATCAGTGGTTTAAATTTACTGCTATTGCAGACACTCATACTTTACAGTTTTCAAATATAAAAGGAACAGGAACTGTACGTGGAGTTTTGTATAATAATGTGCAAGCTAATGGTACAGTTATAACTTGTGCTAATTTAGGGGGAACAAATAGTGTAAGAAATTGTAATATTTCTTTTATAAATACTGATTCTAAGTTTCGATTTGAAAATTTAGTACCAGGTAAGGAATATATATTTCGTTTGTACACACATGGAGCTTCTACTAAAACATTTGATATGTGTTTATATACTCCGCCACCTGCAATTAAGGTGAGCCCAAGCGGAGAAATGTACACTGTAGATGAATTAATTAAGGAAGTATTAGTAACGGCTACTTGCGATTTGGTGACGAATGTAAGTTATCAACATGGTGATGGTAGTGCTAAAACAAAAGTGGTTAATGGAATTGGGTATTTTGATAGAAATGGTGCTGATTTTGGTTTTGATAAAGGTATTGTTTTGGGCACAGGACACGTAGGCCATTTAGGTAGACATTTTGTAGCTAATGATGATGAAGTAAGAAACCCTCCTGGGGATTTTGCAACTGTTAATGCAAGAAGATGGACTGGAGATAAAGATTTAAATGATTTAATTGCGGCATCGGGTGGTGGACCATCTGTTGATTATAGATCATCACAAGTGGATTTTGACTTTATTCCAGTGCAAGAAACAGTTAGTTTTGAGTATTTGTTTGGCTCTAATAGTTATTTTAGTGGCTGTTATTTAGAATGTGGTAATGGAGCCATGTTTGGAGCTTGGTTAATAGATACTGTTACTGGAATAGGATCTAACTTAGCATTAATACCAGGTACTGCTACTACACCTATTTCGATGGGAACTGTGAGGGATCCTACAAAGATGAGAGGAGGGGCAGGTTTAGGTGGTTGTGCTAGTGTTAATCCTGAATATTTTGATCGTAGTTTTGATATAAATGGAGTATCAAAGGTTAATCCTAATGTTGAATCTTCTGTAGATTTGGCTGCTATTTCTGTACCTATAAAATCATCTCTTGTTAAGGTAGTTCCAGGTAGAAAATATCACATTAGACTAGCAGTTTTAGATTTCTGTACTACACCAAGTCATACTTCAGCGGTTTTCTTTAATGCAGGAAGTTTTGACATTGGTAAGCCAGAGTTAGGTACTAATATGAGTATAGAAGGAGGAAATGCAGCTTGTCCAGGAGAAACGGTTGAGTTAGGAGTTAATCTAAATCCTAAGCATTACCTAATTCAATGGACTAAAGATGGTAAAGATTTGCCAGGAGAAAATGGAGCTGTTTTAAAAGTTAAAACTCCAGGATTATATGGGGCTAAGTTGAGCTATAAAGATGTGGTTTGTGAAATTCAACCACAATCAGTATTGGTAGAATACTACGATGAAATTATTCTAGAAAAACAGCCTGAAGATGTAGATGTTTGTAAGAGTGGTCAAGCTTTTACTTTAGTTAATTTAGATAAGGCAATGACAGGTGTTACGTATAGTGATGTATCTCTTACTTATCATGATACAAAAGCAGATGCAGAGGATGTAGAAGGACCTTTCATTGATCCAAATTATTTAGTTGATAATAGTACTAAATCTAAAACAGTATGGGTTAGAATTAAAAGAAATGCTACTGATTGTTTTATAGTTACAAGTTTTAAAATTAATCTAGTAGATTGTACTTTAGCATTAGCAGATTTACCAAATATGGAGGTTTGTAAAGATCCTGATCCATCTGTTATACCTACCTTTGATTTAACCTTATATACATCAGTAGTTTATTATGGAACTCCGGGTTATAATGTAACTTATTACAAAAGTGAAGAAGATGCAAAATTAAAAAAGAATCCAATAACTACAAACACAAATAATTATCCAGGTACTAATGGGGAAAAAATTTGGGTACGTGTTGAAAGTGTAAGTAATAACGCTATTTATTCTGTAACATCATTTAATTTAGTAATAAATAATTTACCAGGAGTGAATAAAAATATTACTCCATTATATGCTTGTTTGGATTCAGTAACAAGTACAGTTGGGGAATTTATGCTTAGAACTAAGGATAATGAAATTACTCAAAGTGCAAGTGGAGTACAAATATTTTATTATGAAATGAAAAAAGATGCCGAAGAAGGACTTAAATCTAAAGCACTTGATAAGGATAGTTACTTTAGTGGTGAAAAAGAAGTTTATTTTAGAGTAGAGTCATTAAAAACAGGATGCTCAGTTGTAGGAAATATTGTCTTGAAATTAAGTCCTGCTTTTGATTTAACTGGAGCAAATCTTTTTTATAAATGCGGAGAGAATGGATATGCAACTTTTAATTTGGAATCAATTGCTGGTGAAAAAACAAAAGGAAATGTAATTCCATTAACCACATATTATTATAAAACATATACAGATGCATTAAATAAAACGAATCCAATACAATTAACTAATGGTTTGTATACAAATGAGTTGTTTGGAGGAAATGTAGTTTACTTAAGAGTTGATAATGCTCAAGGATGTTATAAAATTCAAAATATTGAATTAAGAGTTGAAACAGCTCCAAAAACTAAAACACCTGCTCCTATTGATGTTTGTGCAGTTTCGGCTGGATCTGCAATTGTTGTAGATGTGACTGTGAAGTTGGATGAAATTTTGAATGGTATTAATCCTGATTTAGTAAATGTAAGATATTATACAAGTTATAGTCTTGCTCAAGAAGGAAAATTAACTACTGCGATTTCAGATCCTGAACATTTTTCTAATTCTATGGGAGTTGCTGTTTATGTTCGTGTAGAAAATAGAACGAGTGCATGTTTTAGTATAGAAACAATAACATTAAAAGTTAATCCTTTACCAGAGGTAGTGACAAAATTATCTGACTACGTTCTTTGTGATGATGCAAAATTGACAGGAATCGGTATATTTAATTTAGGTACATATAAATTGAATATCTCTGCTTCAAATGAATATCTGATATCTTATCATAAAACAAATGACGATGCAATTAATAGTGTCAACTTATTAAATGAAAAGGCTTATAAAAATGAAGTAGCGTTTAGTCAAATAATATTTGTAAGAATTCAAGATGTAAAAACAGGATGTTTTGTTATAAGACAACTTTTGTTAAAAGTAAATGAGTACCCTATTTATGATACAGTAAATGGAGGTGTACTGGTAGCATGTACTAGTTCTACTTCATCTCAAGGAGAATTTAATCTTGTTTTTGCTGCACAACAGAATATCATAAATCATAGTGATTTTTCATTTACTTTTTATGAGAATTTAGGTGATGCAAATAAAGCAATTAATAATATTAAAGATCCAGAGTCTTATGTTACGCAAGATGTAAAAGAATCTAAAGTTTGGATTCGTATTGTAAATAAAAAAACAAACTGTGCAGGTATTTATGAAATTGTGTTAAAAGTAGAAAATGCACCTATTTTACCTGTTAAATTGCCTTTGATTACTTTATGTGATAATTACGAAGATCTATTTGATGGAGTAATTGTGGTTGATATTACTATTCATGAAAAGGAAATTAAAAAGAGTCTTTTAAATAACCATTCAGGAGTTATCTATTATTATAGAACTAGTGCTGATGCTGGTCAAGATATTAATAGAATTGCAGATCCTACTATCTATGTAAATATTGGTTCTAATGATAAAGTTTGGTATAGATTAGTTGATTTAGAAACTGCATGTTATGCTATTGAAAGCTTCGAAATTAAAGTTAATTTACCGTTGCGTTTAGAAGAACCAAACCCAATAGTGTTATGTAGTGATTTGAGTATAGGTCAAAATAAAGCGAAATTTGATTTGACAAAGCATGAGATTTCAATTATAGGAGGTCATCCAATTTTTGGTGTAATATATAAGTATTATGAAAGTGAAGCAGATGCTTTGGCTCAAACTAATGCAATACCAACGAAGGATATAAAATCTTATGTAAATAAAACTACAAGTCAAAATATTTGGATTGTTATAACGAATGAGGTGGGATGTAGCTCGATGGTAATTCAGAAAATTACGGCCGATGCGATGCCAATGCCAAATTATAAACCAAAAAGATTAGAAGCTTGTGAGATAGATAAAGCAAAAGGAAATGCTAGATTTGATTTAACAACAAGTATCTCTGATATTAGACAAGGAGATTCTAATTTAAATTTATTCTATTTTGCAACAAAAGTAGCAGCAGAGGATAATATAGGAGCCTTAGATGAAACAGCAATGAAATCATACGCTTCTAGTTCAGGTAAGGTTTATGTAAGAGTTGAAAATAAATTATCTACTCGTGAAGAAAAATGTTTTGTAATTGTAGAATTAGATTTATTTGTAAATGCAAAACCTGATATTAATGTTACTCCTTATGTTATTTGTATGGATAACCCTGTTCCAAATTATGAATTTGATTTTAGTACAAAAATTGATGAAATTCTTAATGGTAGGGATAAAGATTCATATAGGGTTACATTTCATTTAACAAAAGATCTGGCCGAAATTAATAGTGCAGCTTTAGTTTATAAATATGTAAATGAGACACCAAATGCTCAAACGATTTTTATAAGATTGGAAGATAGAAGAACTGGATGTTATCATACTGCACCATTGTTACTTCAAATTGAACAAAAAGTGTATGCTTATGATTTAGTTACTCCTGAAAATCTTAATGAATTAATTAAATGTAGTGATGCTTCGACAGGTACAGCAGAGTTTAATTTCTCAAAATTTGCAGAGGATATTTTAAATGGTCAAATAGGTTTAGGTGTTACATATTATTTAAATGAGAAGAACTATGCTGACGGAAAACCAATTGACCCAATTAATAATGTGGTGTTGCCTGTAGGGAAATATACTATTATTGCGGTTGTTAAAAATCCAGCTGCAGGAAGATATTGTACAGCGGAAATGAGATTTGTTGTTGAAGTTTTAGAGACACCAGTTGCACCAATTCTAAAAAATGGTGATATTGTATGTGTAGATTATAAAACAGGTAAATTAATTGAACCATATGTATTTGATTCAGGTTTTGATTCTGTTAAGTATGATTTCCAATGGGAGTATTTGGTTAGCCCTGGAAATTATAAAGAAATAGCAGGAGCAACAAAATCTTACTATGTAGTTGATAATATAAGCCAAGGAAATACTTTCAGAGTAATTGTTAATTATAAAGGAGGTACATGTAAATCGCCAAGTGCAGTTGCTAGTGTAGAATTTGTTCCAGAAATCAATATTAAGGTAAAAGGAGCAGATAGTACTGGCTTAATAGGAGGATTCGATAATGATGATAACATGACTATTGAAATTGAAAGTCCAAATAACTCTGTGATGTATGAATATGCATTAGATGGAGGAGCTTATCAAGATTCAAGATTCTTCTATGATGTAACAAATGGAGCACATAAAGTTTGGGTTCGTTTCAAAGATAACAAATCGATTTGCCCACAATATATTGACATTTTTGTATTAGGCTATCCTAAGTTCTTTACACCTAACGGTGATGGATTTAATGATACATGGAATATCACACAGTTAAAAGGACATCCAGAAGCAGTGATTTATATCTTTGACAGATACGGAAAATTAATCACTCAATTAAGACCTTCAGGTCAAGGATGGGATGGTACATTTAATGGAAAACCATTACCTGCTACTGATTACTGGTTTACTGTAGAATATTTACAAGAACCTGAGAAAGCAAACGAAATGCCTCGTAAAGTACAGCATAAAGGACACTTCTCATTAAAAAGATAATTAGGCTATGAAGATATTAAAGAAAAGATACTTAGCAATCGCGTTGCTAACTACTCAGATGGGTATAGCACAAGAAGGGGGTTTACCTATTTATTCGGATTATCTAGCAGATAATTATTATCTAATTCACCCGGCAATGGCTGGTCTTAAAAACACCACACAAATTCGTGGTGCAATGAGAATGCAATGGTCAGGAGTAGAAGATGCGCCTAAAACACAAACACTAACTGCTAATACCCGCATCGGCGAAAGATCGGGTATTGGTATCGTAGTGTACGGTGATAAAAATGGATACAATTCAACAACAGGAGCTAAACTTACATATGCACATCATATTACATTTAGCGAATCGCGTTATGAGTTAAATTTATTATCATTTGGTATTAGTGCTGGATTTGCAAATTCAAGTTTAGACGAAACCAAATTCGGTTCTATCTATGATCCAATAGTTAGTGGAGGAATTGAAGTAAAAGATAGCTATTTCAATGTTGATATTGGAGCAGCTTATAATTACGAAAATTTCTTTTCAATGTTTACAGTAAAAAACGCTATAACAAGTAGAAACGAAATTTATACTAATAAAGAAAGCGATAATTACCGTAGATATTTATTAGGTGCTGGATATACATTCGGCGATCCAGATTATAATGGAGGATGGATGTATGAACCGTCATTATTACTTCAGTATACAGAAAAAACACAAGCTAAATTGTTAGATGTAAACATGAAGTTTTATAAGAAGTTTGATGCAGGAAAAGCTTGGGCTGGAGTTTCTTACAGAAGAGATTTTGATGGAGCTGAGTATGCAAAAAGTGATAAAGACAAAAAACAATCATTACAAAGTTTAAGTCCACTTATTGGAGGTTCTTACAAAAGCATAAGTTTAACTTATATGTATACACACCAATTAGGAAACGTAACTTTTGACAAAGGAGGTTATCACTTATTTACAATAGGTCTTGATCTTTTCAAATCAAAAAGTACTTTGGATTGTAACTGTCCAAACTTACAAGATTAAAAAAAAGTCCCGATATTTATCGGGACTTTTTAATTTTATAAAAGATGATAATTAAAGAAATAAGAGGAAAAAAACCACAAATACAAGATGATTGTTTCGTGGCAGAAAACGCAACTATTATTGGTGATGTAATAATGGGAAATCAATGTAGTGTTTGGTTTAATGCTGTTATAAGAGGAGATGTAAATTCAATCGTGATGGGTAATAAGGTAAATGTACAAGATGGAGCAGTAGTGCATTGTACATACGAAAAATATCCTACTATAATTGGAAATAATGTTTCTATTGGACACAATGCCTTAGTTCATGGTTGTGTTATACACGATAATGTATTAATTGGAATGGGAGCTATTGTAATGGATAATTGTGTAGTACATAGTAATACCATTATTGCAGCAGGGGCTGTTATAACTCAAAATACTGTGGTAGAATCAGGTTGTATATACGCAGGCGTTCCTGCCAAGAAAGTAAAAGATATTAGCGCTTCTGATTTTGCAGGTGAGGTAGAACGTATAGCCAATAATTATGTAATGTATTCAAGTTGGTACAAAGATGAAGAGTAGTTTTAAAACAAAAATCCATTTTCTTTTTAGAAAATGGATTTTTGTTTTAAAATTCTATTTGTTCTACAATAGAATTTTCGGGTATAAATGTTTTTAAAACAGTAGTGTCAATATTTGAATAAAAAATATTAGATCCTAATTCTGTTGAGAGATTCAACATATTGTTTGCCTCTAGTATTTTGTTTGTTTGTTTTGCAACCGCTTGGCCAGAATCGATAATTAATATATTATCTGGAATAATATTTTTTATCATTGGAATAAGGTAAGGATAATGTGTACAGCCTAAAACTAAAGTATCCATTCCTTTATCAACCATTGGGAGTAAGTATTCTTCAAGCAAGCCTTTCATTTCTTCTGATTCAATTTTGCCAGCTTCTATCAAAGAAACTAAATTATAGCCTATTTGCTCAATTATATTTACGTTCGTGTATGATTTTACTTTTTCGTTAAAAATATTACTTGTAATCGTCCCTTTGGTAGCTAATACACCAATAGTAGAAGTTTTGGTCAAGGCAGTAGCTGGTTTTATAGCAGGTTCAATACCGATAATCGGAATGTCAAAGTTAGATCGAAGTTCTATAATTGCATTTGTAGTGGCGGTATTGCAGGCAACCACAATAATTTTACAGCCTGATTTTACAAGAAAATCAACATTTTTACAAGATAAATCTATAATTTCTTGTTTTGATTTTGTTCCGTAAGGTGCATTTTTTTGGTCTGCCAAAAATATAGTGTTTTCATAAGGCAAAAGTTTATTTATTTCTTGCCAAATAGATGTTCCGCCTATACCAGAATCAAATAGACCAATTGGATTTTTTTGTTTCATATTATTCAAAAATAAAAAAAACCGCCTAGTTGGCAGTTTTTTTTATTTATATCTTTCTGAATTATTTGATTTTTAACTCAGCTTTAACGTCTTGTAAAAGATCTCCACTTGTTGCCATTAAAACTCCTGAACCTGGTGTTGAATCTAAAACTACATCAAATCCTTTTGCTTTTGCAACTTTTTGAATTGCTAATCTAGCTTTTTCTAAGATTGGTGTTTGTAAAGCTGCTTCTTTTTCAGACAATTTTGTTTGTGCAGTTTGTCTGAAATTCATAATTCTTTCTTCAATATCTTGTAATTCTTTACCTCTAGTTTCGTTTAAAGCATCACCAGCAGTTTTAGCTTCGTTTGAGTATTTTTCAGCTTTAGTTCTGTACTCATTTGCCATAGCTTGGTAATCTTTTTCGAAACCTTCTCCCAGTTTCTTTAATTCTTCATTAGCAGATTTTAATTCTGGCATTAATGGAATTAATTCGCTTAAGTTTATATGTGCAACTTTAGTTTGTGCAATAGCTGAAGTAGAACTTACTCCTAAAAACATAACTGCTGCGATTAATAAAGATTTCATTTTTTTCATTTTTACTTGATTTTTATTTTTTATTATTTGTGTTTTTTGCTTCTTCAATTTCTTTTAATTTTTTTTCTTGTTCTAGAAGCATTTTGTTTCTTTTTTCTTCTTGTTCTTTCTGAACTTTTAATCTAATTTCTTCTTGCTTTTTTTTCGTTTCTTCAATTTGTTTTAAACGAAGTTCTAAAGCTTCTTTTTTCTTTTGTTCTAAATCTGCTTTTCGTTTTTCTTCTGCAGCTTGGCGTTCATCTAAGAGTTTTTGTAGCGCTTCACTTTTTTCGTTGCTTTTTTGATTTTCAGCTTCATTAAGTTTTCGCTCTCTTTCTTCTCTTTCTCTTTTTTCTCTTTCTAATTTAGTATTCTCTGCTGCTTTTTGTTGTTGTAAAAGTTGTTCTTCTTTTTCTTTCTGCAGCTTTTCTTTTAGCTCTTTATCTTGTTTCTTTTTTAGCTCAAGCTCTTGTTGTTTATCTTCAATTGCTTTTTTCTGAGCTTCAATTTTTTCTTGTTTTAAGCGTTCAAGTTCTTGTTTCTTTTCTTCTTGTTCCTTAAGCTTTTCTTCTTGCATTCGCTTCAGAGCTTCTTTTTCGTCATTTGCAGTGTTTGACTTTAATGCTTTGTCAGAATTTGAGTTTGCTTTTTCTTCTTTCTCCTTTTTCTGTTCTTGACGCATTTGTTTTTCTGCTTCTTGTCTTCGTCTTTGTTGCTCTTCACGACGACTTTGTCTTAAGGCAATTGCATCTTCTTCTTTTTCTTCTTTTTCTACAGCTTCTACTTGTTTTGCAGTCATGTGTTGCTTACGGCGCGCCGTAGTCATTCTACGTATTACTAAATTAGTAATATCGTATTTTTTATCTGCAATTAGCATCGTGTTTTCGGTATTTTTGTCTAATACATAATCGTATTTTCTGGCTTCTGCAATATCTTGCACCATTGAAAATACCTGATCTTGTATTGGCTTGGCTAAACTTACTTTTTGTGTAAAATAATCGCCATCAGTACCAAAATACTTTTGCTGAAATTTTAAAAGATCGTCTTCTAAAGAGTTTATTTCCTCTTCTTTATCATCAATCAAATCTCGCGTTAGCAATACTCTTTCATTTGCTAGATTTGTTTTTTTCTTTTTTATTTCTTCTTTTTTCGAATCAATTTCTTTTTTCCAACTTTCGGCTCTAGTTGCTAGTTGTGCACTTGCTTCTGTATATTCAGGAACGTTTTGCAATATAGTTTCCATATCGATAAAAGCTACACGCGCGGAACCTCCTTGAGCTGTTGCAAAAGAATATCCAAAAATAGTGATTAAAAAAAGAAAAAAATACCTCATAAATTGTTAAATTTTAGCAAATTATATCACTAAAACTGTTGCCCAAGAATAAAGTGTGTTTGCCAACCACTTCTTTGTGTTGTTCCTGGTACAGTGTCAAATCCGTAACCGAAATCAATTCCTAGTAAACCAAACATTGGCATTAACACTCTTACACCAGCACCAGCAGATCTTTTTAGATCAAATGGATTGTATGTTGTGAATGATTCATAAGCATTTCCTGCTTCTGCAAATGTAAGTACGTAAACTGATGCACTTGGTTTTAGTGTAATAGGATAACGTAGTTCTAGGGTTACTTTATTGTATATAGTTCCTCCAATTTGTTCGCCATATTGGTTTACAGGAGTTAATACTTGGTTTTGGTATCCTCTTAATTGAATTACTTCACGTCCATCTAATGAGAAATTGGCCATACCATCTCCTCCTAAATAAAATCTTTCGAAAGGAACAACACCTCTGTTGTTGTTATATGCACCCATAAAACCAAATTCAGCATTTGTACGAAGTACCAATTTATCGTAAACAGAAGCATACCAATCTCCTTTAAATTTAATTTTATAGTATTCTAACCAATTAAATTTCTTTTGATCTACTTTACTTATATCAGCTCTTGCATCTTGCCAATTGCTTACAGGTTGTCCGTTTGCATTTAAATATGTTCCTTCAGGTATTAGTAAGCCTGTGTTTGGATCTACTTGTCCTGCTTTTGATCTGTATTTGTATTCTTGCTCGTTGGCAAGGTTTTTATAATCAACATTGTTGAATAATGAGTATGGAGGAGTAAACTTTCCACTGATGCTAAAGTAAGAACCAAAAGTTGGAAAGTTTGGATCAATACCTCTGTTATCTCTTCTTAATTCTATCTGATAAGCTAAGTTTCTTGAAGAACCATCACCAAAGGTAAATAAACCTGTGTTGTAGTTTTTCATATCATAAAATTGGAAACTTAATGTATGAGATAATACAAAGTTGTCATCTGGCACGCTTAATTGCTTTGCAACTCCAACCTGAACGGTTGTAATATCAAATCCTCTACTGCGGTCTGTTCTTCTTGTATAATAATCATACAAATTTTGTTTACTAAAGGCAACAGTACCAAATAAACCAATCGGTTTTTTACCTCCAAGCCAAGGTTCGTTAAAACTTAAACTATAGGTTTGAAAATAAGTACTTCCTTGTAAACGCAAAGCCAATGATTGACCATCTCCCATTGGAAATGGATGATAAGCTTTTTTGTTAAAGATATTTCTTAACGAGAAATTGTTGAATGATAATCCAAGTGTTCCGATGAAACCACCTCCACCGTAACCACCTTGTAGCTCAACCTGACTCGATCCTTTTTCTGCTATTGACCATTGTAGATCAACTGTTCCAGAATTTGCATCAGCATCAAGAATGTCTGGTGCAATGGCTTGCGCATCAAAAATATTTAAGGCTCCTAAACGACGGATGCTTTCCATTACCAAAGCTTTGCTCCAAATTTCGCCAGGTCTTGTTTTAATTGTTCGATGAATTACGTGATCATGCGTATATTCGTTTCCTCTTGCTGTAATATTGTTGAAACGAGCAATAGGACCTTCCATGATTCTAATTTCAAAATCAATTGTATCATTAGCTGTTTTTACTTCAACAGGAGTAATACGAGAGAAAAGATATCCGTTGTTTTGATATTGATTGGTAAGATCATAAGCATCTGGATTACTGCTATCTTGAATACGTTTGTTAAATAAAACACCGTTGTATACATCTCCTTTGTCAATACCTAAAATATTACGCAATTGGTTGTTTGTATATACTGTATTTCCAATAAAACGAATATCGCCAATGTAGTATTTGTTTCCTTCTTCTACATCTATATTAATAGACATGCGATTTGTTTCTGGATTGTAATCTGTTTCCTCAGCAATTACTCGAGCATCTCTATATCCTTTTTCTTTGTATTTATCTACCAAACGTGTCAAATCTTCATCATATTTTGATTGGATGAATTTTGATGGTTTAAAAATACGCAATGGATTAAAAGGACTTCTTTCTTTAGTGTCCTTCAATGCTTTTCTAAGTTGTTTGGCAGTAAGCTGTGTATTTCCTTCAAATGTAATATCAGAAATTCTAACTTTTTTACCTTTGTCAATACCAACAATTAAATCAACATATCTACCCGTAGAATCCGTAGGTACAGTATTTAAAGTAATTTTAGTGTTGTAATAACCGTCTTTTCTGTATTTGTTTAAAAGGTAATATTTTGTTGTAGAAAGTAAATTTTCATTTACAATTTTTCCTTTTGTTAGTTTAGCTTCTTTTAAAATAGTTTCAGATTTTGCTTTTTTGAAACCTTTTACTGAAGCACTTTGCAAACGAGGTAATTCGTTTAACGAAAGCTCTAAATTAATAGTGTCGTTTACAACAGATGTTTCGTAGATATTGATATCTCTAAAAAAGCCTAGTTTCCATAATTTTTTTAAAGCATCAGATATTTCTTCGCCAGGAATAGAAATTTGTTGACCTTTGTTTAATCCAGTGTATGTAATAACTGTTTGAGGGTTGTAATTTATCTTACCTGTAACTTTAATATCTCCTAAAATGTAAGTTTTAGGCGCCTCGAAAGTAGGAATGTTTTCCCCTTGTTGTGCTTGCACACTGTTACAAATTAGGCCTGCAATGAACAGGGCAAAAAGTGATATGCCTTTTTGAAACATTATTCTGGTTTTTATTTAATTTGTTCACTTGTTTTTCCAAATCTTCTCTCTCTATTTTGGTAAGAAAGTATTGCTTTATACAATTCTTCTTCGGAGAAGTCTGGCCATAATACATCCGTAAAGTACAATTCAGCATAAGCGATTTGCCAAAGCAAGAAATTACTTATTCTTTGTTCGCCACTTGTGCGTATTAATAAATCAACATCCGGCATATTATACGTGTAAAGATGCTCATTAATAATTGATTCGTCAATATTGTCTTCTGAAATTATATTATTTTTAACTTTATTGCTAATTCTCTTAATTGCTTGAATTATTTCTGCTCTAGATCCGTAACTAAGCGCTAAAGTAACAGTCATTCTATTGTTTTGTTTTGTTTCTTCAATAGTGTCTGTTAATCTTTCTTTTACTTTAGTAGGTAAAAGTTCTAAATCTCCAATAGCATTTAAAGCAATGCTGTTTTCTAAGAATAAAGGTTTTTCTTTTACCAACGCTTTTACAAGTAAATCCATTAATTTATTTACTTCGTATTCTGGACGGTTCCAATTTTCTGTAGAAAATGCATAAAGGGTTAGGTTTTTAATACCTAATTCTGCACATTTGATAATAGTTGTTCTAAGAGATTTTACGCCATTTTCGTGGCCAATAGTTCTTAAAAAACCTCTTTTTTTTGCCCATCTACCATTGCCGTCCATTATGATAGCAATATGATTAGGTAAGTTATCCTTGTTAATTTCTTCCTTCAAATTCATTTAATTATTCACAATAGCATGGGTTACTTCCAAATGTATAACTTAAGGTAATTCCTGTAAAGAATATCCAATCTTTTGTGTTTTTTCCAAAAGAATATTTTTCTAAACTAGCTGAAGACGGATGACTTCCGTCTAAATTGTCTGTAAAAGTATAAGTAGCAGCTACTTCTGCATTTATATTTAACTGTGGTGTTAATCGCATTTTTATACCTGCTGCAAACGGAATACCACCTGTGTATTTTTTATCTCCTTTGTTTAGTTTTTTTCCTCTAAAATATAAATCATCATATCTAAGGGCAGACAATCCAACAAATAAATAAGGTGTTAATCCAAATTGTTCTTGGTGTAAATCAAACTCAAAAAAGTTAAACTCTATTCCTGCTTTTAATTGTTGTACGTTGTTGTCAAATGACAAGCCTCTTGCTTTTCTACTTTCCATAGAAGATTTAAGATCGTTGCCTGTTATTTTATGTTGCGTAAAATCAATTCTAAATGAGTGCCTCGGACTTCTGTTCCATTTGTAAAAAACATTGTAACCTAAATTGTTTGGCGAAATAAAATCTGTAGAGCCAATATTTCCTACATAATTAGAACCTCCTAAACCAAAACCAACTTCATGAATTTGGGCATGCAACAGTGGCATGTATAGCAACAAGAACAAGGTAAGTATGGTTTTCTTCATTTTGTTAAAATAATTCACAAATATAATAATAATGTTGTCCCAATGGTTTAAAAAATGTTTTTGTGTAGAAATATCAATATTAAATATACACAGGCAATAAATATAGCTAAAAAAAGATAAAAATTATTCTTTTTTTAATTTCTCTTATCTTCTCCCCAAAGTAGTTTTTTTCTCAAGGTTTTGATAAAGCTTTGCGAAGGAAATTCTACTAAGTTTATTGTAAATGGAGCCTTTGATATGATTAATTCGGTTTCGTTGTTTACAGCTTGTGTATTGCTGTCTAACGAAAGTAAAAATTGATTTTCTCTAGAACTTACCTTTAATTTAATTGTAAGGTTATCTCGTATAACGAGCGGACGTACATTTAAATTGTGTGGTGCAAGCGGAGTAATAATAAAACATCCTGTTTCGGGTTCAATAATTGGTCCGCCACAGCTTAAAGAATAACCTGTTGAGCCTGATGGAGTAGAAATAATTAAGCCGTCTGCCCAATAAGTGGCTAAATATTCGTCGTCTAATAACGTTTCTACACTAATCATCGAAGTAGTGTTTTTTCTAGAAACGGTAATTTCGTTTAAAGCAAAATTGATGTCAAATACTGATGCTATACTCGGATTTGTATCTAAAGTAAGTAACGATCGTTTGGATAATTTATATGTGTTGCTAAATAAATGTGGTAAATGCTCTTCAATAGTATCTTCTTGTACATTTGCCAAAAAACCCAACCTGCCTGCGTTGATTCCAATAATTGGAATATTTTTATTTTTGATATAATTTGTAGCTCTTAGCATAGTACCATCGCCACCAATACTAATTAAAAAGTTAGTGTCGGCAGGAAGTTCGCTTTCGTCATTAAAAGTATAATAGCTTTCTGTAAGAATATTTTTTTCATTTAGTAAATGGTAAAAATGTTCTTCAAAAAGAATTTCTACTTCATAAGTTTTGAATACTTTTAATAGGCGGCCAATTATATTTTCTACAATGGTTTTGTTGGTTTGCCCGTAAATTGCAAATTTCATACTACAGGTTTAAAAATTTGTTTAAATAGTTAGAATGTTCAATTAGTTTGTTTTGGTATTGATCATCAATACTGTTTGATAGTACATCAAATCCAAAACGCCTCAAATCATTCATAATTGCTATTGTGTTTCTGTGGTTGGTTCTTAAAAGCAATTGCATTTTGTTGTCTATTACATTTAATGTAAGTAAGCCTAAAAGTTTTGCATTGTTGCTTTCTACAAGTTGAGCAATTTTAGAAAAACTTATTTCGCTTATTAAATGTTCTATGATAATGGAATAACCATCGTCGGTTAAAAAAAGACTATCTTTTAATGTTTCTGCTATTGTTTGAGTAGATATAATATCAATAACCTTTTTTTCTTCTGAAAGTATTGGAAGGATATCGGATTGATATTTACTGCTGTTGTCAATTAAGCCAGAAAGATCGTTAGCAGAAGTAATAAAAAAATATTCTGCGGCATACATTAGATCTTCAATTGTATCATTTTCGTTATGATCGTAAAAATATTGAGTAGGAATATTTCCTATCCAGTTATTACTTTCATCAAAAACAATAAAATGTGAATAATCATTGCTGTCTATAAAATCCATCACAGCACCAACTTTAGTAGATGGAGCCGAAAAAGGCATTAGACTTAATAAAGATGCTGTATTGATCAAAATGATAGAATTAAATAGTTTTGCAAAATAATTAAAAATAAACCAATAAGCCTTAATTATACTTTGTATTTTTGTTTTTTTAATATCTTAATTATGACAAAGCTATCGGTAAATATTAATAAAATTGCTACTCTACGTAATTCAAGAGGAGGTAATGTTCCTAATTTATTAAAAGTGGCTGAGGATGTTCAAAAATTTGGAGCTGAAGGAGTAACAATTCATCCCAGACCAGACGAAAGACATATACGTTATCAAGATGCGCGTGATTTGGTAAGCGTAGTGCATACAGAATATAATATTGAAGGAAATCCTATGGATAATTTCTTGAATTTAGTATTTGAATGCAAACCAACGCAAGTTACACTTGTACCAGATGCGGTTGACGCATTAACATCTAACGCTGGTTGGGATACAGTAAAACACAAAGATTTTTTAACAGAAGTAATTCAAGAATGTAGATTGAAAGGAATACGTACTTCAATTTTTGTTGATCCAGATTTAACCATGATTGAAGGTGCAAAGATGGTTGGTACAGATCGAATTGAATTATATACCGAAGAATTTGCAACACAATATGGTTTAGGTAATCACAAAGCAATTTTACTTTATACAAAAGCTGCCGAATTGGCGAATGAATTAGGTTTAGGTGTAAATGCAGGACACGATTTGAGTTTGGATAATATTCAATTCTTTAAACAAAATATTCCTAATTTATTAGAAGTGTCTATTGGGCACGCTCTTATTGCAGAATCATTGTACTTAGGATTGGAAAATGTGGTAAACATGTATATCAATAAATTAAAATAATGAAAGAAATTTTATATTCTAAAATTGAAGGAGAAGGAGGAATACCTCTAATTGTTTTGCATGGATATTTTGGAATGTCTGATAACTGGAACAGTTTTGGAAAGCACATTGCTACATTGGGCTATGAAGCACATTTGGTTGATTTAAGAAATCATGGACGCAGTTTTCATTCTGAAGATTGGTCATATGATTTTATGGTTGATGATGTGGTGCGTTATATGAGTCATTATAATATGTGCGATGCAATTGTTTTGGGACACTCAATGGGCGGAAAAGTAGCTATGAAACTAGCCACACAGCATCCAGCAAAAGTAGAAAAATTAATTGTGGCAGATATTTCACCTCGTGCATATACTCCGCATCATCAAGAAATATTAGAAGCATTAAATACCGTAGATTTTTCTAAAAAACCATCAAGAAAAGATATTGATGAAATTTTAAGTCAATATATTTCAGATTTTGGAACAAGACAGTTTTTATTAAAAAGTTTATACTGGAAAGAACCCGACCAATTAGCATTCAGATTTAATTTAGAAGTATTTAATAAAGACGAAAATGTTATTGGTGTTGGATTAGAAGAATCGGCAGTATACGAGAATCCTACTTTATTTATAAAAGGAGGAAATTCTAATTATATTCAAGAAAAAGACGAAGTTTTAATTAAGCAGCATTTTCCACAATCAATAATCGAAATTATTCCTAATGTAGGTCATTGGTTACATGCAGAAAACCCACAACTTTTTTTTGATATTGTTGCAAATTTTTTAAAGTAAAATACGTTACTAAATAAAAAAAATCCTTAACAAAACAGTTAAGGATTTTTTTTATTTATGCAGTATGTGTTTTTAAGATAATTAGTGTTTTTTTCTTGCTATTTTATTCAGTTTATTTAATTTGTGTTTTGTTTTAGTGGATTTACTGCTAAAAATATTTCTTTTAGTGTTAAAATTTGTATTAAAAATTTGTAAAATTATTATATCTTTTTATATTTATATAAACTAAAAATATAACATCAGTCAAATATGATAAAAAAAGTACTATCATTATCGCTCCTTACCTTAATATCTGCTTCTACTTATGCGGGCGGATATAGAGTAAGTATGCAAGGAAACAGACAACTTGCAATGGGGCACACAGGGGTGGCTGTTATTAATAATGGGGCAGAATCATTATTTTTTAACCCTGCAGCTTCTGTATATTCAGAAAACAAGTTTGATCTATCGGCAGGTATGAATTATTTGGTTGCAGATACAAAATTTGAGAATAAAACATACGATTGGCAAAACGAAACAAGAAATCCGGGTACACCTTTTTATGTTTATGGCTCATATAAAGCAACAGATTGGTTAAATGTAGGTTTAGCAATTTATTCGCCATACGGAAGTGCTGTAACATGGGATAGAGACTGGGAAGGTTCTCATTTGGTAAACAAAATTGATCTAAAGGCAATTTATTTCCAACCAACAGTGGCAATCAAATTAAGTAAGCATTTTAGTTTTGGCGGAGGTCCTATTTTCGTTACAGGTGGAGTTACTTTTGATAAAAATGTATCGCGTAGTATGACTAATGAAGAGGGAGAAAGAACAAGCGTTGATATTAAAGCTAAAAATGTTACAGCTTGGGGATGGACAGCTGGTTATTTAGTAAGTGTAGACGATCATTTACGTCTTGGATTTAACTATCGATCTAAGATTGTTATGAAAGAAAATAGCGGTACAGCTCATTTTCATAACGTTCCTGCCTTTGGAGCGTCTATGTTTAAAGACGGAAAAATTAAAGCAGAAATGCCTTTGCCAGCTGAGTTAACTACAGGTTTATCTTACGAATACGGTAAGTGGTTATTTGCGTTTGATTACAATCGTGTTTTCTGGAACGCATATAAGGCATTAACAATCGAATTTGTAGATAGTCCATTAGGAAAATCGGTAAATCCAAGAAATTACAAAGATTCAAGTACATATCGTTTAGGATTACAATATAAAGTAGACGAACAATTGAGTTTAAGAGTAGGATGGTATTATGACGAAAGTCCAGTTCAGCCTGGGTATTTTGCACCAGAAACACCAAGAAACGATTCAAGAGCTTATACAGGAGGTTTGACATATAAATTTAAAAATGGTATAGGTGTAGATTTAGTATTTTCTTATTTACATTTTAGCGATACAAATAGTTCTTATGATTACTATATGGAAGATGGTCATAATGTTTCTTTTGGAGGAACATATAAAACAGCAGTTACAAGTGGAGGTATTGGAATAAATTATAGCTTCTAACGATTAAAAGACTTATAAGATGAAAAGAAAGTATTTATATATGATACCTGCGTTAGCTTTTGTAGCTACTGCTTGTGAACCAACAATAACAGATAAAATTAGCGATGAAACTTATTATCCTGGTGAAGCCGATTTTACTACTTATGTAGCAATAGGAAATTCACTAACAGCCGGATATATGGATGGAACCATGTATCGTACAGGCCAAGCATATTCGTTTCCAAATATTTTATCACAACAATTCAAGGTTGTAGGAGGAGGATTATTTACTCAACCTTCGTTTGCAGATGATGTAAATGATGTAGGTGGATTATTGTTGGGCGGAAATGCTTTGCCAGGTTTTTCTACCAAATTGGTAATGAATATGGTTACAAGCAGTCCAGAAAATATAAAAGGAACAATTACAATAGATGTAGCTCAATTACAGAAAAAGGCATATAATAATACAGGTGTTCCAGGGGCAAAAACATTCCATTTATTAGCAACAGGTTATGGAAGTTTGGCTAATTTGGCAGTAGGAAAAGCAAATCCGTACTTTGTGCGTACTGCAACTTCAGAGCAAGCTACAGTATTGGGCGATGCCATGAGTTTAAATCCTACGTTTTTTACCAATTGGATTGGTGCTAATGATGTGTTAGCTTATGCTACATCTGGAGGAGAAGGATTAGATCAAAATGAACTAAATGGTTTCGATCCGTCTCAATATGGAGGAAATGATATTACACATGCGGCTGTATTTAAAGGAGCTTATGAAACAATTGTAAACACACTTACAAGCAATGGTGCAAAGGGTGTGTTAGCTACTGTTCCAGATGTAACAGCTATTCCGTTTTTTACAACTGTGCCTTATAATCCACTAACAAAGGATAATATTGTAAAACCAGGAGAAAATGCCGATGAGGTAATTGCTCAATTAAATATGTTTATCGGCTTGTTTAAAGGTATTTTGGATCAAGCAGGGCAAGGAGATCGTTTTAAGTTATTTGATAAAAATAAAGCAAATCCAGTTTTAATTCAAGATAAAACATTAACAGATATGTCGTCCGTTTTAAGTGCCTCAATCAAAGGACTTATTAGTATGGGGGTATTTCCATTTCAATTAACTGATCCTGAAATTGAATTTCTAGCAAGTACATACGGACAAGCAAGACATGCAACAGCAAAAGATTTAATGCTACTTACAAGTAAGGCAGAAATAGGTGCTTCGGTTGCAGGTGTTCCAAATCCAGCATTGGCTGAATTGCTTAAAAAAGGAGTTACTTATCCAATTAATGATAAGTTTGTTTTAAATAAAGTAGAACAACAAAAAGTAAAAACTGCAACAACAGCCTTTAATACAATTATTAAAGAAGTTGCAGAAAATAAAGGATTGGCTGTAGCAGATATGAACGAACTGTTGAACAAAGCAGTAAGCGGAATTAGAGTAGAAGACGGACAGATTTATACGGCAGATTACTTTAAAGGAATGGCAAATTTAAATACAGTAATGTTTTCTTTAGATGGTGTGCATTTAAATGCAAGAGGATATGCGTTTATTGCTTCAGAAATTTTAAGAGTAATCAATAAACATTACAAATCAAATATTCCTTTAGTAAATCCAGCTACATATCCAGGACCTACTTTAGTAGTCAAAAACTAAGTAATAAAAAATGAAATTTATAATAAGATTGTTAATTACAACAGTTTTAGTTGTAGCGTTATGTAAAATATTACCAGGTGTATATGTTCAAAATTGGACACAAGCACTTTGGGTGGCAGCAGTTTTAGCAGTATTAAATGCTTTTCTAAAACCATTTTTAGTATTCTTAACATTACCTGCAACGGTTATTACAATGGGACTGTTTTTATTGGTTATCAATGCTGTAATTATTATGTTGGCAGCTTATTTTGTCAACGGATTTAGAGTTGATGGTTTTTGGTATGCATTATTATTTAGTATTGTTTTATCGTTCGGTCAATCAATATTAAATGGCTCATCATCGAATAATCCATCAGTTAGGCAGTAAAAAAATTAATAGTTGAAATACAAACACTTAAAAAGTTGGATGGGTTGTAAAAATAATTTATTTTTGCAACCCAATTTTATATGTAAATACATCAAAAAATGAATATTACAAGAAATAATGTAGATGCTCTTAACGCTATCGTTACTATTGAGCTTGCAAAAGAAGATTACCAAGGTAATGTTGATAACGTGTTATCAAACTATAAAAAGAATGCAAATGTTCCTGGATTTAGAAAAGGAGCTGTTCCAATGAGTTTAATCGTTAAACAATATGGTAAATCTGTATTGTTTGAAGAGGTAAACAAAATTTTGCAAGAAAAATTGAATAACTATCTTGTAGAAGAAAAGGTAGATATTTTAGGAAATCCATTACCAGTTATGAACGAAAATTTTGACTGGGATGCTGATGTATTAAAATTTGATTTTGAATTAGGATTAACTCCAGAATTCACATTAGATTTAGAAGGTGAAAACAACATTACTAAATTCAATGTTGTTGCTGATGAAGCAATGCTTGAAGAACAAGTTGAATATATTCAAAAACAATACGGAAAATTAGTATCTAAAGAAGCTGTTGAAGAAACTTCAGAATTAGTAGGTACTTTTACAAACGAAGAAGAAGGAATCAACAAAGAAGTACAAATTGCTGTTGCTGATTTCAGAACAAAAACAAACCAAAAGAAATTCTTAAACAAAAAAGTTGGTGAGCAAGTTACAGTAAACACAAAAGGTTTATTCGAAGATGAGCACAAATTAATGGAAGTTTTAGGAATTGACCACGATAAAGCACACGGATTAGAAGTTGATGTGATTTTCACAATCAAAGAAATCAACGAGTCTGAAAAAGCAGAATTAAATCAAGAGCTTTTCGATAAATTGTTTGGTGAAGGAGTAGTTACTTCTGTAGAGCAATTAAAAGAAAAAATCAAAGAAGATGCTGAGAAACAATTTGCTACTCAAGCTGATCAAAAATTCTTAAACGATGTATATGAATTTTTATTAAATTCAACTTCATTTGATTTACCAGCTGAATTCTTGAAAAAATGGTTAATGACAGCAGGAGAAACTGTTCTTACTGATGAGCAAGCTGCTGATGAGTTCGAAAAATCTGAAAAAGGTTTACGTTACCAATTAGTTGAAGGTAAAGTAATGACTCAATATGAATTACAATTAACTTTTGAAGATATTAAAGCTTACACAGTAACATTAATCAAAGATCAATTGGCTCAATTTGGTCAAACTGAACCAGATGACAAAACTGTTGAAGATATCGTTGCTAGAGTAATGTCAAACCAAGATGAGGTAAGACGTATTTCTGAACAAGCAATGAACGAAAAAATGTTAGCATTATTCAACGAAAAAGTAAAAGCTACTGTTAAAGAAGTTTCTTACAAAGATTTCGTTAAGGAGATGTACGGAGAATAATTTTTTCCTAAAAAAGAAGTATATTTGAGCGTCTATTTTTTTAATAGACGCTCATTTTTTTAATCATAAAATATTCAATTTATGGACTACGGAAAAGAATTTCAAAAATTCGCAACTAAACACCAAGGTATAAATAGCATGTACTACGATAAAATTGTAAGTAGCATGACACCATATATTATCGAAGAACGTCAAATGAATGTAGCATCAATGGATGTTTTTTCTCGTTTAATGATGGATCGTATCATCTTTTTAGGTACCGCAATTGACGATTATGTAGCAAATATTATTCAAGCACAATTATTGTTCTTGTCAAGCGTAGATAATGAAAAAGATATTAGCATTTACATCAATTCTCCAGGCGGAGGTGTTTATGCAGGTTTAGGTATTTATGACACAATGCAATTCATTAAGCCAGATGTAGCAACTATTTGTACAGGTATGGCGGCTTCTATGGGAGCGGTGTTGTTATGTGCTGGTGCAGACGGAAAACGTTCGGCATTGCCACACTCAAGAGTAATGATTCACCAACCACTTGGTGGAGCACAAGGACAAGCTTCAGATATTGAAATTACAGCAAGAGAAATCATGAAGCTAAAAGAAGAATTGTATCAAATTATTTCAAAACACTCAGGCCAATCAATGGAAAAAGTACATCACGATAGCGATAGAGACTATTGGATGATTGCTCAAGAAGCAAAAGCTTACGGAATGATTGATGAGGTTTTAACAAGAGAATAAATTAGTTTATGGCTAAACAAGAAATGAATTGTTCTTTCTGTGGACGTCCAAAATCTGAAACTAATCTTCTAATCGCGGGTATCGATGCTCATATTTGCGATAGATGTATTGATCAGGCATACGGAATTGTTTTAGAAGAAGAAGAATCAAAGCATTTGGAAGATCTGTCTAATGATTTATTGCTGAAAAAGCCAATGCAAATAAGAGCTTTTTTAGATGAATATGTAATCGGGCAAGATCAAACCAAAAAAGTAATGTCTGTAGCGGTGTATAATCACTACAAACGTTTAATGCAAGAGATGAATGGAGATGATGAAGACATCGAAATAGAGAAGAGCAACATCTTAATGGTTGGGCAAACAGGAACAGGAAAAACATTGGTAGCAAAAACAATTGCTCGTATGCTAAATGTTCCGTTAGCTATTGTTGATGCAACTGTATTGACAGAAGCAGGATATGTTGGAGAAGATGTAGAAGGAATTCTGACCAAATTACTGCAAGCAGCAGATTACGATGTAGAGCGTGCAGAAAGAGGAATTATATTTATTGACGAGATTGATAAAATTGCTCGTAAAAGCGATAATCCATCAATCACTAGAGATGTATCTGGAGAAGGAGTTCAGCAAGCTTTATTAAAATTATTAGAAGGAAGCATTGTAAATGTTCCGCCAAAAGGAGGAAGAAAACATCCTGATCAAAAATTCATTGAAGTAAATACAAAAGATATTTTGTTTATTGCAGGTGGAGCATTTGACGGAATTGAGCGCATTATTTCTAAACGATTAAATTTCCAAGCGGTAGGATACAGTTCTATCAAAGAAGGAGATCAAGTAGATCGTACTAACTTAATGCAATACATCATTCCAAAAGACGTGAAAGATTTTGGGTTAATTCCTGAAATTATTGGACGTTTACCTGTTTTAACGCATATGGATCCTTTGGATAGAGAAACTTTGCGTATGATTCTTACAGAACCTAAAAATGCATTAATCAAACAATATGAAAAGCTTTTCGAAATGGACGATATTAAATTCTCTATTACAGAAGAAGCTTTAGATTTTATTGTTGACAAAGCTTTAGAATACAAATTAGGAGCAAGAGGTTTACGTTCGTTATGCGAGGCGATTTTAACCGATGCTATGTACGAGTTACCAAGTTTGGAAAACGTGTCAGAATTTACCGTTGATAGAGCTTATGCGGCAGATGCGTTAAATAAAGACCTAGCCAAACGATTGGAAGTAAATTAAAGTAAGTGTATTATTAAATATATAGGAGTTGTTTGTTGAACAACTCCTTTTTTTATTATATAAAAATAAATTTAATTAGCTTTAGCTAATTTTTTAATAAATTAAGTTATGATAGAGTATTATAAAAAAGTAGTTTTTCAAAATTATTCCAATTTTGAAGGCAGAGCTCGTAGAAGTGAATATTGGTATTTTGTGTTATTTAATGGAATTATAAGTATTGCATTATACATTTTACTCATTTTATCTCTTCAGAGTAAAGTGATGTTTTTAATTTCTGTATTTCTTTATATATTTTATTCTCTTATAATAATTCTACCATATTTAGCTGTAGGTGTAAGAAGATTACATGATATCGGTAAAAGTGGATGGAATATGTTTTGGATGCTATGTCCAGGTATAGGACCTATTTTATTATTAGTTTGGTTCTGTACTGATAGTAAGCTAGGAGAGAATAAATGGGGGCCAAATCCGAAAGAAAATAATCTATTTAAACCATTATATTAATCAGGTCAAGCGCAAAAATTGGCGAGAAATTATACAAAAAAATCCTAAGTTTTTAGTTAGGATTTTTTTGTGCGTTTAAATACCTCTAGCCTAAAAATAAAAAAACACCCAAATTACGTAAGCACTAAAATTATCACGTTCCAACAATGATTTAATGGTACTCAACTACAAGAATACTCATATTTTAAATAAAAATTTTCATTAAAAACGAACCAATTTCAAAAAAGATGTCCAGTTTTTTTTGGAGGGATTAGTTAGCAATCATTTTTTTACTTTCAACTATTTTAAAGGTTTATTTTTAGTATTTACTGATTGAAAATATATTTAATTATGTTAATTTTTTGGTAGTTGTGTTTGTTTAAAATTTATTTTATCCATTTACTTTGCTATATGTGTATAAAATGATTTTAATTTCAGGATTTTAAATATTATTTCCACTAAAAATAATATACTTTAAAATGTTTTTTTCCGTTTGTAAAACAAGCACACAAAAAGTTGATTTTGCTCGTTCTTGTAGCTAAGGTGTAAATAAAAAGAAAAAAACTAAAGTTGAAAACGAATATTTATATGAGGATTTTTTTATTGATATCGGTATTTTTAATGTCATTGGTTTCTTATGTGTAGATTCCGGAGAAAGTGACCATGTTATTCCGGTGGAAAGTGACCACCTAAAATCAAGTCAAAAACATGTTTTATATTTCAGTTAAAAATACAAAAAATAAGTATAGTTATTTAATAGAGTTTTGTTGAATTTTTGCT
>JASLED010000071.1 GCA_030151255.1 Flavobacterium sp. | reverse complement strand
ATTTAAAATAATATAATTGATATGTTGAAATTGTAGAAAGGCTGTAAAAAAATAATGTTTTGCAGTCTTAAAGTTTAATCATTTAATAAAAAAATAGTATGGCAAAAAATGATTTATTTAGAAAAGATTGGGTTGATATTATTTTTGAAGGAAGAAATCAAAAGTATGGAGCATACAAGCTTCGATTAGAAAACTCAAAGACAACGGTAAGAGCGTTTTTTAGTGGACTAACCTTGTTTGGTTGTTTATTTATTGCGCCAACAGTATTATCTAATTATTTTGATGATGACAGTGGAAAAATTGTTCGTGGAGAAATTACCAATTGTCCAATGGTAATTGATAAAGAAATTATTATTGATGATTTAAAGATTGAGGAAGAAAAGCCCGTTATAGAAAATACTAAAATTGTAGAAGAAACAAATAGCGCACCACTTTCTGTAAAAGACACTTATAAATTTACTCAGATAGAAGTAGTAGAAAGTAGCAAAGCTGATATTGATATCGCTACACAAGATATGTTTATTGATGCTGATCCAGGTAAAGATAATATAAAGGGAAGTAGTGAAAATGGAGAAATTCTAATTACTGAAGAAAATGGACATACAGCTGGTGGAACAGGTGAGATTGTAAAAAAAGACGACGAAAATAAAATTTTTCATATTACATCAGAAGCAGCAGAGCCTTATGAAGGAATGGCTTCTTTTGGCAAAAATTTTATTTCTAAATTTAGAATGATAGAAGTTCCAAATTCTAGTAAAGTTCAGGTTATTTTGTCTTTTGTGGTAGAAAAAGATGGAAGTTTAACGGATATAAAAGTTTTACGAGATCCTGGTTATGGGGCGGGTAGAGAAGCTATAAGAGTTTTAAAAGCAATGCCAAAATGGAAACCAGCCAAACAAGATAGTCGTAATGTACGTTCGCAATTTACATTGCCAATCACTATACAAGTACAAAATTAATATTATAAAAAAAAGCGATCTAATTAGATCGCTTTTTTTTATAATATATTTCAGTTTTAGAAACTATTCTTTAGCAACTCCTCTAGAAATTACAATTTTTTGAATTTCTGAAGTTCCTTCATAAATTTGAGTAATTTTTGCATCTCTCATCATACGTTCAACATGATATTCTCTTACATATCCGTTTCCGCCATGAATTTGAACCGCTTCAATTGCAGTGTCCATTGCTGTTTTAGAAGCAAATAATTTTGCCATTGCACCAGAAATAGAAATATCTTGTCCTGCGTCTTTTTCAGCTGCTGCTTTAAAACACAACATTCTTGCTGCAGAAATAGAAGTAGCCATATCAGCAATTTTAAATGCTATAGCTTGGTGATTTATAATTTCTGTACCAAAAGCTTTACGCTCTTTAGCATATTTTAAAGACAATTCGTAAGCTCCCTGAGCAATACCTAAAGCTTGAGATGCAATACCAATTCTTCCACCGTTTAAAACGTTCATTGCAAAAGCAAATCCAAATCCGTCTTCACCAATTCTGTTTGCTTTTGGTACTTTTACATCAGTAAACATTAATGAATGTGTGTCAGATCCTCTGATTCCCATTTTTTGCTCTTTTGCACCAATTTCAAATCCTTCCCAACCTTTTTCAACGATAAAAGCATTGATTCCTTTGTGTTTTTTTTCTGGATGAGTTTGTGCAATTACAATGTAGAAAGAAGCTGTGCTTCCGTTTGTAATCCAGTTTTTTGTACCATTTAATAAATAGTAATCTCCCATATCTACCGCAGTAGTTTTTTGAGATGTAGCATCAGAACCAGCTTCTGGTTCAGATAAACAAAACGCTCCAATAACTTCTCCTGAAGCAAGTGGAGTTAAGTATTTTACTTTTTGCTCTTCGTTTGCATATTTTTCTAAACCAGCACAAACTAATGAGTTATTAACAGACATTACAACTGCAGCCGATGCGTCAACTTTTGCAATTTCTTCCATTGCTAAAACGTAAGAAACGCTGTCTAATCCACTACCTCCATATTTTGGGTCAACCATCATTCCTAAGAAACCTAGTTCTCCCAATTTTTTTACTTGTTCAGTTGGAAAAATTGAGTGTTCATCTCTTTCAATAACTCCTGGTAATAATTCTGTTTGAGCGAAATCGCGCGCAGCTTGTTGAATCATTAACTGCTCTTCTGTTAATTTAAAATCCATTAAATATAGGTTTTTTAGTTGTAATCAAATTTATTTGTCGTGCCAAATATATAGGAATATTATGAAATATTCAATTACAATGAGTAAATTTATCCTTATGATACATAATCAATATAATGTAATTGGCCTAATGTCTGGCACTTCTTTGGATGGAGTTGATTTGGCATTTATTACCTTTAATTATAAGGAAAATATTTGGACTTTTGAAATTGTTATGGCTGAAACAATTCCGTATTCAGACCAATGGATAATAAATTTGAAAGAAGCGATTAATTATGACCGAGAAGCGCTGGAAAAATTAGATGAAATCTATACAGTTTATCTAGGTGAAATACTTAGTACTTTTATTCAAAAGAATAATATTCGACATTTAGACTTGGTTTGTTCTCATGGGCATACGATTTTGCATCGACCAGATTTAGGATATACGTATCAAATTGGCAATCGATTTATTTTAGCAGACATCATTAATACAAAAGTAGTTTGTGACTTTAGGGTTCAAGATGTTTTATTGGGAGGACAAGGAGCGCCATTGGTGCCAATTGGCGATAGATTGCTGTTTGGAAATTATGATGCGTGTTTGAATTTGGGTGGATTTGCTAACGTATCTTATGAAAATGATTTGAATTTTAGAATTGCATATGATCTTTGTCCAGTAAATGTGTTGTTAAATGCACAAGCTAATAAATTAGATTTAGCATATGATAAAGGAGGTGAAATTGCACGAAGTGGCAAAGTAAATGATGATTTATTAACTGCTTTAAATAATGTTGAATTTTATAAACAATTGCCACCAAAATCGTTGGGAATTGAATTTGTGATAAGCGAACTGAATCCTATTATTTTTGCATATTCATTATCTGTTGAAGATTATTTAGCAACACTTACAGAACATGTTGCAATTCAAATTGCTGAAGGAATTAAATTGAAAAATAAAACTACTATTTTAGTTACTGGCGGAGGGGCTTTTAATACTTATTTATTGGAACGAATGGCATTTTATGCACCAAGTTATAAATTTGTTGTACCTGAAGAAGAAATAGTCAATTTTAAAGAAGCTTTAGTTTTTGGTTTATTGGGTGTACTAAAAATGAGAGATGAGGTAAATGTACTTTCATCTGTTACAGGTGCGCAGTATGACCATAGTTCGGGTGTTATTCATGAAACTTTTGATCCGGTTTATTAGTTTTTGAAGTATTGAGAATTAAATTTATAAAAAAACGCCAAAATATTTTGGCGTTTTTTTATAAAGTACAGTTGATAAATAATTATTTCATTATTTCAACCCATCCTGTTTTTGTTTTGTTGAAGGATTGAATAATCATTATTACAGTTTATCTCAGGTAAAAATAACTTTTACTAATAGAAATCAATAATAAGTGTAAATTAACTCAAATAAGTTATATTGTATATATTGTTAATAAAAAAAGTAATTTTTTAAAATAAATTAACGTTGTATATTTAGTATCAAAAAAGATTGTTTAAAAGAACGAAAAAATAAATTTTATGTATCATTTTCTACAAACAGACTCTACTGCTGTAACTCAAGAAATAATTGAAGTAATAACACCTGTAAAAGAAGAATTGAGTTTAGGCGAAATTGTTTTTAGTGGCGGAATTATTGGTCAATCCGTAATGGTTGTTATTTTCATTATGTTGTTTGTTTCTATTTATGTGTATTTAGAACGCTTTTTTGCCATTAAAAAAGCAGCAAAAGTAGATGAAAACTTCATGACGCAAATCAGAATGTATTTATCCCAAGGCAAAATAGATCAGGCCAAAATGCTCTGTGCAAATACAAATGCACCGGTGGCACGTCTTATTGCAAAAGGAATATCGCGTATTGGCAAACCTTTACAAGATATTACAACAGCTATTGAAAATACAGGTAAATTAGAAGTATATAAGATGGAAAAAAATATTAATCTTTTAGCAACACTCTCTGGCGCCGGCCCAATGACGGGTTTTTTAGGAACTGTTGTAGGTATGGTTATGGCATTTCATGAAATGTCCACAAGCGGTTCTTCAAGAATTGATATGAGCGTGTTGGCAGAAGGAATTTATACTGCTATGATGACAACAATTTTCGGGTTAATTGTGGGTATTATTGCTTATGTAGGTTATAATCATTTGGTGAGTCAAATTGACAAAATTGTTCATCAATTAGAAGCTACTGCGGTAGAGTTTTTAGATCTGTTAAATGAGCCAGTATAAGCTATGAATATTAGGGGAAGAAATAAAGTTCGGGCAGAATTTAATATGTCGTCCATGACAGATATTGTTTTTCTGTTATTGATATTTTTCATGGTGGCAATTACAACCATGACAACAACCAATGCTTTAGATTTAATTTTACCCAATGCAGATGGGCAATCAGGAGCAATAGAAACGGTAGCGGTAAGTATAGATAATCAATCCAATTATTTCATAGATAAAGAGCAAGTTTCATCAAATATTTTGGAAGAAATGTTGAAGCAAAAATTAGTAAATCAAAACGAGTCCAATATTGTGCTTCATGTTGCTAAAGGTGTGCCAGTAGAAGATGCGGTATTTGTAATGGATATTGCTTATAGAAATAATTATAAAATAGTTTTGGCAGTAGAACCAAAGTAAAGTATGAAGATATTAAAAACAAAGAGCGAAAGAAAGGCATTTGCTATTACATCGGCAGTTTTTGCATTGATGTTCTTGTTGTTTTTTTTATATAAAATAACTTTGCAACAACCAATCGATTTGTTGTTAGGTGGCGAAATTGCCATTAGTTTTGGTAATTCAGAACAAGGAAAAGGAAATATTCAGCCAAAAGAGATGGTAGAAACCGCTCCAGAAGCTATCTTTGTTCAAGAAATTGTTGAGGTAGAAGCAAAGCCAATAATTGTACAAAATACAATAGCAGCTCCTTTTATAAAAACGAACGATGTAGTAAAACCAAAGCAAGATAATGTTGTAATAAAACCCGAATCTAAAAAAGAATTAAAACCAAATCAGAGCACAACAGATGCTTTGTTCAGTTTAATAAACGGGCCAAAACAAAGTGGAATAAAAAGTGAAGGGCAAGGAGATTTGAATCAACACGGTGATCAAGGAAAATTGTCAGGAGATATTTATTCGAATTCTGCATATGGTGATGCTAAAGGAATAGGAGGTTTTGGTGGAGGTGCAAGTTGGGGATTAAATGGTAGAATTTTAACATCGAGCGGAAAGGTTGTGCCAAACTGCAATGAAGTAGGAACAGTTGTAATAGAAATTCGAGTAAACAAAAATGGAAATGTGGTTGAAGCTCGTCCAACAAAAGGAACAACAAATTCTGCTGCTTGTTTAACAGATGCTGCAATAGAAACAGCCAATAAGTTTAAATGGCAAAAAGACGATAACGCACCAACAATTCAAATCGGATTTATAGTAATTAATTTCAGAGTAGGAACATAGATTCTTATTATATTTAATAAAAATGACATATCAAGAAACCGTTGCATGGATGTTTGATCAATTGCCTATGTATCAATTACAAGGTGCAGTAGCATATAAAGCAGATTTATCAAACATAGAAAAATTATCAACTCATTTAAATCATCCCGAACAAAAAATAAAAACTATTCATATAGCGGGTACCAACGGAAAAGGATCTACTTCTTCCATGTTGGCATCAATATTACAAGAAGCAGGTTATAAGGTTGGTTTGTATACTTCGCCTCACATGAAAGATTTTCGTGAGCGAATTAAAATAAATGGAAATGAAATTTCTGAAGAAGCTGTGGTCGAATTTATAGTTCAAAATAAACCATTTTTCGAACAAGAATCGTTGAGCTTTTTTGAAATGACAGTTGGAATGGCATTTGATTATTTTGAAAAAGAACAAGTGGATGTAGCTGTAATCGAAGTAGGAATGGGAGGAAGATTAGATGCAACTAATATCATAACACCATTAGTTTCTATTATTACCAATATAGGTAAAGATCATACCGCATTTTTAGGCGAAACATTAGCTGAAATAGCAGGAGAAAAAGCAGGTGTTATCAAACCAGCTGTTCCTGTTGTGATTGGCGAATACACCGAAGAAACCCAACCCGTATTTATTCAAAAGACAAAAGAAGGCAATAGTCCGATTTATTTTGCCTCAGAAACCTATTCAACAAATCAGTTAACGTCTGATTTAGGAGGTTTATATCAACAAAAAAATATAAGAACCGTTCGTCAAGCAATCGAATTACTGAGAAAGTACTTTACAATTACAACAAAAAATGAAGAAGAAGGTCTGAAAAATGTTGTTGCCAATACAAAATTATGGGGCAGATGGCAGGTTTTACAACAAAATCCAAAGGTAATTGCAGATACCGCACATAATGATCATGGACTTTCTATGGTAATGGAACAGTTAAAAACAGAGAAATACAAAAATTTATACATTGTTTTTGGAGTTGTAAACGACAAAGATTTGGATAGTGTATTGCCTTTATTGCCAAAAGATGCAAAATATTTTTTCTCAAAGCCAAATATCTTTCGTGGATTGGATGGAGAACTTTTAGCAAAAAAGGCGAATGAATTTAATTTGAATGGAGAGGTTGTTGGTTCAATTTCAGAAGCTTATGAAAAAGCGAAACTTGTAGCAACACCAGAAGACTTGATTTACATAGGCGGAAGCACATTTGTAGTTGCAGAAATTTTATAAAAAAAGTTTTTAAAAAACTTGCAAACTAAAAATACCGTCGTATATTTGCACCCGTAATCAACAAACGATTACAACGTTCTTTAAAAGAATGGGCGATTAGCTCAGTTGGTTCAGAGCACCTCGTTTACACCGAGGGGGTCGGGGGTTCGAATCCCTCATCGCCCACCATTCTTTTGTGTTTTTTGAAAATTCCGAATATTATATAAAATATACGGGCGATTAGCTCAGTTGGTTCAGAGCACCTCGTTTACACCGAGGGGGTCGGGGGTTCGAATCCCTCATCGCCCACATTTTTTACATAAAAGTTAATTCGGGCGATTAGCTCAGTTGGTTCAGAGCACCTCGTTTACACCGAGGGGGTCGGGGGTTCGAATCCCTCATCGCCCACAAGATTTTCAAAAAATACAATTACGGGCGATTAGCTCAGTTGGTTCAGAGCACCTCGTTTACACCGAGGGGGTCGGGGGTTCGAATCCCTCATCGCCCACAATAAAAAGTCTATCGGAAGGATAGACTTTTTTTATTTCTATACGTTTTACTTTTCTAACGTGCCAAGCAATGTGATTACATTGATATGTTGCATTTATTTCTTATCTTTTTTTTTCGCTCACAGATCAAACCCAAATCATTTGGGTAGTAGTTCTTATATAACTACCAGCAACGGCAACATCAGCCAGCACGTAGAGTATATGGCATTTGGAGAAATACTGTTTGAAGAACACCAAAGTAGCTATACCACCCTTATTTGTACAACGGCAAAGCGCTCGACCGCGAAACCAATTTGTATTATTATGGTGCACGGTATTACGATCCAAAAATTAGTATTTTTGTTAATGTAGATCCGCTAGCAGAGCAAACGATGGAGCCGTATTCTTATGTGGGTAACAACCCTATTATGTTTGTTGATCCAACGGGGATGAGTGCGGATGAATGGAGAGTTAGTAAAGAAAGCAAGATGGGCTTATACGGAATAATTTTTTAAAAAGTAAATAGACGATGTATATAGTAATTAGTATATTGATGATAATAATTGGTTTAATAGGGATTTTGAAAAATAAAAAACCAAAATATGAAGATGGATTTAGTTTAGCAATAAATACAAATTATTATTTGATGTTTTATTTGTTTTTTATCCTAGGAGTTATCTTTTTGATAATAAAAATTAAGAGTTACTTTTAAAAAAAATGAAAGATAAAAACCTGCTAATCATTCGATTAGCAGGTTTGGTATTTATAAAATAGCTTAATATTTTCCATTTATCAATATAAAATAAATCATAGAGAAACTTTGTTCTATAAACTCCCGACAACAACTAACTTTTCCTCACATATAACATTCAACGTATAAAAATCAAAGATAAATAGAGTGCCATTTAGCACTTATCATTCACTTTTAATTCGAGTTCTTATCCAACAGCATAAATTTTCCTTTTATCTATTTTATAGATGAATAAATAAGAATTATCTTTGCCTATTAAATTTTGTTAATGATGTTGAATCAAATCCTAACTCCTCAAATTATAAAAGCAACCCAAGAGTTGTATGATGTTACTATTGATAAAGTAGAATATCAAGTAACAAGAAAAGAATTTGAAGGAGATATTACAGTTGTTATTTTTCCATTTTTAAAGCAAATTAAGGGAAATCCTATTGAAATTGGAACAAAAATAGGAGAATATCTTGTTGAAAATACTTCTGAAGTTGAACGGTTTAACGTTGTAAAGGGATTTTTAAATCTTGTTATTTCAGATTCTTATTATATCAATTTCTTTGCTTCTATAAAAGATGAGGTAAAGTATGGTTTTGTCCAACCAAATTTAGAAGATAAATCAGTTTTGGTAGAATATTCTTCGCCAAACACCAACAAACCATTGCACTTAGGGCACGTTCGTAATAATTTATTAGGTTTTTCAGTAGCTGAAATTTTAAAAGCTTCAGGAAAAAAAGTGTACAAAACACAAATTATCAACGATAGAGGAATCCATATTTGTAAGTCAATGTTGGCTTGGCAAAAATTTGGTAATGGAGAAACACCAGAATCAACAGGATTAAAAGGAGATAAATTAGTTGGAAATTACTATGTAAAATTCGACGTTGAGTATAAAAAACAAATCAATGCGTTAATCGAACAAGGATTAACGGAAGACCAAGCTAAAGCAGAAGCGCCAATTATCAAAGAAGCGAAGCAAATGTTGTTGGATTGGGAAGCAGGCGTGCCAGAAGTAATCCAATTGTGGAAAACAATGAACCAATGGGTGTACGACGGATTTGCGGTTTCTTATGCTAATTTAGGAATCGATTTTGATAAAAATTACTACGAAAGTAATACCTACTTGCTTGGAAAAGATGTGGTAGAAGACGGATTGGCAAGAGGAGTTTTCTTCAAAAAAGAAGACAATTCGGTTTGGATTGATTTGACAGACGAAGGCTTGGACGAAAAATTAGTTCTTCGTGGCGACGGTACTTCTGTATATATGACACAAGATATCGGAACAGCTATTCAGCGTGTGAAAGATTTTCAGGATGTTGGCGGAATGGTATATACCGTTGGTAACGAGCAAGATTACCACTTCAAAGTATTATTCTTAATCTTAAAGAAATTAGGCTTTGATTGGGCAGATAGCTTGTATCATTTATCATACGGAATGGTTGATTTACCTTCAGGAAAAATGAAGAGTAGAGAAGGAACAGTTGTAGATGCTGATGAGTTGATGCAAGATATGACAACAACTGCAAAAACAATTTCTGAAGATTTAGGCAAATTAGAAGGATATTCTGAAGAAGAAAAAAATAAATTGTACAAAACAATTGGTTTGGGGGCTTTGAAATACTATATTTTAAAAGTAGATCCGAAGAAAAGAATATTGTTTAACCCAGAAGAATCAGTTGATTTTGCAGGAAATACGGGTCCGTTTATTCAATATACTTATGCGCGTATTCAATCAATTTTGCGCAGAGCAGATTTTGCGTTAGACAAAACAATTACATCTATCGTATTAGATGAAAAAGAAAAAGAATTATTAAAATTATTGGCTGATTTTCCAGATGTAATTCAAAATGCAGCTCGTACACATAGTCCAGCATTAATTGCAAATTATGTTTACGATTTAGTAAGAGAATACAATTCATTTTACCAAACAGTTTCTATTTTAGGAGAAGACAATGAAGAACTAAAAATATTTAGAGTTCAATTATCTCAAAAAACAGGTTTAGTTATTAAAGATGCTTTTTCACTTTTAGGAATAGCTGTACCTGAGCGCATGTAATTCATATCTTTTGTGAAAGTAGAAAAATCATACATAATACAGTCACTAGCTATTATTGTAATGGCTAGTGGTTTTTTTTTATTTTTTAAGGGAAACTTACCCAAAAAAATATTTTCAGAAGAAAAAACTGATTTAACAAATGTTGTTATAGATAGTTTATTGTTGGAAGCATTTGAAAACGAAAAGCTAGCAGAAACAGAAAATGCAACAAAAGCTAAAAAATCACAATCCAATACTAATCAAGATCAAGGTGTTTTTGTAGTAACAGAAGACGATTTGTTTTCTAACGAAAGCGAAGCATCCTTCAAAGGAATGGTGTTTTTAGATTATTTTTTCTCAAAATTATATCAGGTAGAAATTGAGAAGAAAGGTAGAGCTCGTATTGCTTATTATGGCGACTCTATGACGGACGGTGATATGATTGTGCAAGATCTTAGAAAAAATTATCAAGACAAATACGGAGGTTCTGGAGTAGGATTCATTCAAATTACATCAGAATCAGCTGGATCGAGAGGTTCTGTAACGCATAAGTTTTCTTCCAATTGGAAAGTACAATCCTATATGAATATAAAACGACCATTAAATCCGTTCGGTGTTTCTGGTCAAGTATTTTTCCAAAAAGATACCATCAAACCAACTTGGGCTAGTTATCAAGCGAGTAATCTTAAGAATCTAACTACTTTAAATACACCTACGTTATATTTCGGACGTGCAAATAATCAACATGCTAAAGTACTTATAACAACAGGGCGTGATACAATTACCAAAAAATTAGATACCAAATCTTTATTAAATAAATTAAAGTTATCTAATTCTAATATCAATCAACTTAAAATTCAATTAGTAGCTGCAGATTCTATTCCTTTTTATGGAATTGATGTGAGTAGTGCCAATGGAGTTCAAGTAGATAATTTTTCTACTCGTGGAAATTCTGGATTGCCATTATCATTGTTAAATACTGGCTTAATGCAACAATTTCAAAAAGATCTTGATTATAGCTTAATTGTTTTGCATTATGGAACGAATGTACTAAACTACGGATCGTATAATTATGGTTGGTACACAAAGCAGATGAGTAAAGTAGTTGCGCATTTAAGACAATGTTTTCCAAAAGCTTCTATTTTAGTAATCTCAACTGCCGATAAATCATCAAAATATGATTTAACAATGCAAACAGATTCAGCGGTTAATCCATTAGTAAGAGCGCAGCGCAAATATGCAATTGAAACTAAAACAGGATTTTTCAATTTATATGAAGCAATGGGCGGTAAAAATTCAATGGTAAAATGGGTAGAAGAAACGCCATCAAGAGCTAATAAAGATTATACTCACTTTAATTTTAGAGGCGCCCAAGCAATATCAAAACTGATTTTTAATCAGTTAGAAGAAGGATATAATGCTTATAAAAACAAAAAAGGCAAAGATACTTCTGAAAAATTTTCAGAAAAACGAGTAAACAAAGAAACAAAAATAGCATCAGATACAATTTCAAATGAAAATTAGGAATGGAAATCTTGTTATTTGTTTTTTATTTTGGGCAGTAATATCGTTTGCTCAGGTAAAAACAAATAGTGTCAATACATTGTCTTCTCAGAACGAAGAAATAACAGATACAATACATTATAAAAATACAGTTTATTATTCTGACCGATTAACCAATTTCTTTAAGGTTTTAAAAAAACTAGAAAACGAAGGAAAGAATAAAGTAAACATAGTTCATATTGGTGATTCTCATATTCAAGCTGATTTTTTTAGCGGAAAAGTAAGAACATTAATGCAAGAGCGCTTCGGAAACGGCGGCTTGGGGTTTACCTTTCCTTATCAGTTAGCAAAAACCAATAGCAATAACTTTATGCGTTATTCTAGCAATATGGTTTGGGAAAATAGACGAAATATTTATCCTGTAAATGGCGCAAATGTAGGACTTAGCGGTATAGCATTATCTTCAAAAGAAAAGCAAGGTGTAATAAAAGTAGATTTGAGAGACACACGTTATTTTTTTGATAAAGTAAAAGTCTTTACTCCAACAAACGAATTGGTATATAAGGTAGGAATTACCGATAAAGAGTTAAACTTAACAACAAAGCAAAGTAAAGATGTTATTCATAAAATAAAATCGGGCGAATCTTTATCAACTATTGCCAAAAAATACGGTACAACAATTACAATGTTAAAGAAAAACAACAAATTGAGTACCAATAATATTAAAGCAGGAAATAATTTGGTGATTGGAACAACTGTGACAGAAACACCAATAGTAACAGAAAATGCTTTTACATCCACTCCATATGAGGTTAAAGAAAGCTTTGTAGAATATCAATTACCGAAAAATAAAAACGGCTTTTATCTTTATACCGTAGGAGATGTTTCTGAATATGATTTGAATGGATTGGTAGTTGAAAATAACGAACCAGGTATTATTTATCACAACATTGGAGTAAATGGAGCTAAATTTTCCGATTATAATAAATATCCATTGTTTTTTGAGCAATTAAAAGGTTTATCTCCAGATTTAGTTATCATTTCAATGGGAACTAACGAATCATTTGATCGCTTAGATGATGAAGTTTTTAAGCAAGAAATAAATCGTTTTATAAAAAATATAAAAGATAAAAACCCAAATGCAGCAATATTGCTTACAACACCACCGCCAAGTTATTTTGGTAAAGGAAGGCCAAATAATTCAGCTACAGCTTTGGCAAGTGCAATAAGTGTAAATGCTGTAAATCAAAAATATGCAATTTGGGATTTGTACAATAATTTGGGAGGAAATTTAGGTTTGCCGTATTTAGTAAACGAAAATCTACTTGCAAAAGATTTAGTACATTACACAATTAAGGGCTATGAATACACAGGAACATTATTTTATGATGGATTGATGCAAGTGTATGATGAGTATTTAAAAAATGAAACGAAGTAAATTCAATGAATCTATTTAACATAGAAATTCCGAATGTTACCATGGATGAAATTATCCAATGGTTTTCTTTTAATCCAAAAGAACCTCTGCTGTTTAATTCAGGATTGTTTCTTGGGATGTTTATTATTTTTTACTTCTTTTATATTGGTTTAAGAAAAACATTTCACGCGCGTATGCTATATGTGGTGGTGTTTTCTTTATTTTTCTATTATAAATCAAGCGGTTGGTATTTATTTATCTTGGTGTTTTCTTCCTTGATGGATTATTACTTAGCACAAAAAATGACCAAAACCGAAAATGATGCTAAGAAAAAAATGATTCTTGTTGTTAGCATTGTTCTTAATTTAGGTTTATTAGGATATTTTAAATATGCAAATTTCTTCCTTGATGGAGTAAATTTCTTTACGCATACAGGTTTTCATTTAGATGACATTATCCTGCCAGTAGGTATTTCATTTTATACATTTCAATCAATCAGTTATATTGTAGAGATTTATAGAAAGGAAATAGAACCTACTAAAACTTTCTTAGATTATTTGTTTTTTATATCTTTTTTCCCCCAATTAGTTGCTGGTCCAATTGTTCGTGCCAAAGACTTTTTACCTCAAATTTATTCAAACTTATTAGTTACGAAAGATCAGATAAATGAAGGTATGTTATTGATTGTGGGAGGAGTATTAAAAAAGGCTGTTATTTCTGATTATATTTCTGTAAACTTCGTAGATCGTGTTTTTGATGCGCCAAATAGTTATACTGCTTTTGAAAATTTAATGGCATCTTACGGTTATGCAATTCAAATTTATTGTGATTTTTCGGGGTATTCAGATATGGCAATTGGTATTGCATTGCTATTAGGCTATCGTTTGCCAACTAACTTTAATGTGCCGTATCAATCGGTTTCAATTACTGAATTTTGGCGTAGATGGCATATTTCTCTTTCTACTTGGTTAAAAGATTTCTTATATATATCTGTGGGAGGAAATAGAAATGGAAGTTTTAGTGGATATTTATTCCCAATTGCTTTCTTTGTAGGAATTTTAGGCTGGGGGATTTATAATTATCATGACAGTGTTTATCCATTATTAATAGCTGGAGTTGCTACAATTGTATTTTTACTCACTATTTTATTGTCAAAAACAAAAGAGAAAAGTTTATTTACTAACTTTAATTTACTAACAACAATGTTACTTGGTGGATTGTGGCATGGCGCATCACTTCGTTTTATTGTTTGGGGAGCCTTACACGGTATTGCTTTGGCAGTGCATAAAATTTTTATAGAGTTTTGGCCCTCGTCTAAAGATAGTAAGCCACATGTTTTATGGAAAATATTTGCTGTTCTCTTAACGTTTCATTTTGTAACATTTTGCTGGATTTTCTTTCGTGCAAATACATTTGAAAATGCGCTGGATATAATTAAAAATATTTCAACAATAGAGTTTGATCCAAATTCATGGTTAATTATTATAAAAGGATATAAAAATGCCTTTTTATTAATCGCAATTGGTTTTATTTGGCATTTTATACCAAAAAATTGGTTAGCTATACCAAATCAGTGGTTTAATATAGCGCCAATGTTTGTAAAAGCAGTTGTGTTAGGCTTTGTCTTTTGGATTGTTTATGCAACAGCAACAGCAGGTCCGCAACCGTTTATATACTTTCAATTCTAAAATAAAAAAACCGCTTTAAAGCGGTTTTTTTATTATCTAATATCAGCATTATGTTTGGCAGATAAATTAGGTTCTGCAAATGAAATTACTTTTTCATCTTCCAAAGCAGAAAGTATTGCATATACATTTTTGTAATCTGTTTTTTGCGGAACGTTTATTACAAAATAATAGTCATCTACAATTTCAATTTCTGTTCCGGCTAGTAAAATTTCGTTGTACAAATCATCTCGATTATACTTTTCTTTTTGAACAATAATTTGAACTGTACTGTTTCCAGAAAGTATTTCTATGTGTTGTAATTCAAAAAGGTTTGTTTGTGTGTTTAATGTTGCATAAACCACATCTTCACAAGAAAGTTCTGCTCCATAGAAAGGAATACTGTCAATTTTAAACAGATTTTTGTTTTTATCTACTGTAATTCCCCATAAAACTTCTTCTGCATCTCGCTCTAAAACATCGCTGTAATATTTTATTGCTATTTGTTGATATTCTTCCTTCATAAAATAATTTGAATTATAACGCATTTGCAAAATGCAATTGCGTAGCTACAAAGATACTCTCATTTAAGAAATAAAAACAGAAATGAAATAAAGTTTATATTTGAAAAAATCAAAAATGACATGACAAAAATCACTTATGTTCGCGTTACGTGAGTATTATTATACTATATATTGATGATGTTGTTTTTTACTGCCACATTGACTAATATGTATCGCATTTTGTGTGTTTCGAGTAATATAATTAGTTAAAATATTGTTAAATAACGTTTAATAATCGATGTGGGTAAGGTAATTGAATATTTGTTGTATAATTTTACACAATAAGTAGATAACTTAATTTTTAATACAACAATTATGCAAAGTGTAGCTGAAGTAATCAAAAAGTTAAAGAGTTTATTAGGAATAAAAACCGATTTAGAATTAGCAAAACTCATTAATGTTAAGCCTAATACTATCTCTTCATGGAAGAGTAGAGAAACCTTACAATATGATACAATTATTGAACTTTGTAAACAAAGAAACATCGATTTAAATGATGTTTTCTTTCACAGATATGAGGTTTCTTTTAATAATGGCAATGACAAAAGAAAAGTAGTAATGATTTCGATTCAGAATCAGTTACAATATTATATTAGTAGCCAGGCAACAATGTCTGTAGCTCAAATATGTTTTTTCCCAACAGATTCTGAAATTGACATAGCTTTTCAAATAGGTCGTGATAATATGCAACCAACTATAAAAACAGGATCATATGCATTATGTAAAAAAATAACAGATAAAGTTATTCATCCTTGGCGAATTTACGTGATGGTTGTAGAAAATAGAGGAATTCTATGTAATCGTTTTAAAGGATATAGCAATAAAGGAGATCTTGTGTTTAGTAGTGATAGCGATGAATTTGAAGATATCATTATTAAATGGAACAATATAAGAGAAATATTTATTGTAAATGGGATTTTTCTAAATAGTGGAAATAATCTATAATTAGTTTTCAAACAGCTTTGCAAAATAAAAAAAAGCCTCAGATCGTAAACTGAGGCTTTTCGTGCTATAAGTAATTTTTCTTCATGTATTAAGTTTGTAGTTTTATTAAACGGCTTTATCAACTTTAGTAATAGGTTTAAAAACAGCAAATAAAATCAGCGCTGATATCAATCCTCCCGTAATTTTCCAAACCAATGGACTTAATGGTAAAACTACAAATGGTTGATACAAAATAATAAGCACAATATAAAGACCTAGTGCTTTAATATTGGCTTCTAAGTGAGAGCAATATGCCAAAATTCCAAATAGCGCAATTAAAAGAAAGCGACTAAGATCTTGAAAGTCTTTCGGCAAAGTAAACATCGACGCTAGAAGTAACACAACTACTCCAAATTTTAATGATTTTTCCATAGAAATTATATCTTGTTTATCTGTTGCAAATATAAAATATAAAATACTGATAACCAATAACTATGCCATTTTTGGTATTAATCAAAAAACTAATTAATCTCTTTAAACTATTTTTACTATAAGCTAGTTAAAATTGTGTTTCCGCTAACTATTTTAATTAGATTTTGCTAAAAAAAACGCGCTTTTAAATCCAATAAAATAGTTTAAATTAGCAAATAATTAATTTTGTTATAAACAACACAATGAAACAAGTAACTTTAAATCACATTCACGAAAATCTTGGAGCTAAAATGGTTCCGTTTGCAGGATTTTCTATGCCAGTACAATACGAAGGAGTAAATGCAGAACATGAAACAGTAAGAAATGGTGTAGGAGTATTTGATGTTTCTCATATGGGAATCTTTAAAATATCTGGACCAAATGCTTTGAGCCTGATTCAAAAGGTTACTTCAAACGACGCATCTACTTTGGTAGATGGAAAAGCTCAATATTGTTATTTTCCAAACGAAAAAGGCGGTGTAATTGATGATATCATTACTTATAGAGTAAGTGAAACAGAATATTTAATGGTTGTAAACGCTTCTAATATTGATAAAGATTGGGCGTGGATTAGCCAACATAACGATGTAAATGCTACTTTAGAAAATTTATCAGATGGATATTCAATTTTAGCAATTCAAGGACCAAAAGCTATTGAAGCAATGCAAAGTATTACGCCAGTAAATTTGTCTGATATTAAGTTTTATAATTTTGTAATTGGAGAATTTGCCGGAGTAAATGATGTAGTAATTTCTGCTACAGGATATACAGGTTCTGGTGGTTTTGAGGTTTATGTTAAAAATCAAGATATAGAAACAGTTTGGAATAAAGTTTTTGAAGTTGGAGAAAGCTTTGGAATTAAACCAATTGGATTAGCAGCAAGAGATACATTGCGTTTAGAAATGGGATATTGCTTATATGGAAATGAATTAACAGACGAAACTTCTCCTTTAGAAGCTGGCTTAGGTTGGGTAACCAAGTTTACAAAAGATTTTATTGCTGCTGATATTTTAAAAGCAGAAAAAGAAGCTGGAATTAAAAATAGACTAGTTGGTTTTGAATTAGTTGGAAAAGGAATTCCAAGACATGATTACGAAATTGTTGATGCAGAAGGAAACGTAATCGGAAAAGTAACTTCAGGAACTCAATCTCCATCATTAAACAAAGGAATTGGAATGGGATACGTACCAGTAGATTGTATAGCAGAAGGAACTCAAATTTTTATAAGAATTAGAAAGAATGATGTTGAAGCAAAAGTTGTAAAAACTCCTTTTTATAAAAAATAATACAATAAAAAACAGAGGCCTTAAATTAAGCCTCTGTTTTTTATGATATAAAGGTTTAATACTTTATTTTTGCATCACTAAAATAAGTTTATAAAAATTATGGGAAGAGCGTTTGAATTTAGAAAAGGACGTAAGCTAAAACGTTGGTCTGCTATGGCTAAGACTTTTACAAGAATTGGTAAGGATATTGTAATGGCTATTAAAGAAGGCGGACCTAATCCTGAAACTAACTCTCGTTTACGTGCTGTAATGCAGAATGCAAAAGCTGCAAATATGCCAAAAGATAACGTAGAGCGTGCTATTAAACGTGCTACAGATAAAGATACAGAAAACTATAAAGAAGTTATTTTTGAAGGATACGGACCTCATGGAATAGCTTTCTTGATAGAATGTGCTACAGATAATAATAATAGAACAGTTGCAAATATTAGAAGCTATTTCAACAAATGTAATGGAACATTAGGAACCCAAGGTTCAGTTGAATTTATGTTTGATCATACTTGTAACTTTAGAATTCCGACTGATGTTAATAGAGATTTAGAAGAATTTGAATTAGAATTAATTGATTACGGAATTGATGAAATTTTTGAAGATGAAGATGGTGTTATGATTTACGCTCCTTTTGAAAGTTTTGGCGCTATTCAGAAAGAATTAGAAAGCAGAAATATCGAGATTTTATCTTCAGGTTTTGATCGTATTCCTCAAGTTACAAAAGAACTTTCAGAAGCTGAAATGGCTGATGTAGAGAAACTTTTAGAAAAAATAGAAGAAGATGACGACGTTCAAAACGTTTTTACTACAATGGCTTAATAACTTCTAAAAAAAAATCTCCCATAAGGGAGATTTTTTTTTAGAACGAAAGTTTAATAATGCGATCTAAGTGCTTTTTATTAATTCTATCAGGTGCTTCGCTATAAAGTTCCATTTTTAATAAACTTACAATCTCAAAAAAATCAGTAGAAAGTGTTCTGTAATAATTTTCAAAATCTTGTTCTGACTTGTTTTCTATTGTTTTCATTTTTTTGTTTTCTGCCATCAAATTTCCAACACAAATTAAAACTTTATCAAACGTATCAGAAGACGTATGCATTTGTAAATAACCAAATTCAAATAGTAAATCTTGTAAACTGTTAACTTCTTTTTCTAACGTTTTACTTGGCGAAAGATGTAAGGTTAATTTCTCTTTCTGTAAAATTGTATTCATCTGAGTCAAAAACGTAAAAAACACTTCTTGTTTTTTTTCAAACACCATAATATGTCGCTCTCTCGACTCTTCATTTTTTGTTTGTCCGTGTAATAATAAAACCGTAATAATAGAAGTAATTACAACTCCCAATAAAGTACCAAAAAATTGTCCTGGCAACGAGCTTAGCTCAAAAATTTCAAATGTAACAGCAGTGATAAGAAATATTATCGTTAAAAAGATTACTGCAACTCTAGGTAAATTAGCTTTTAAATTCATTGTCAATAGATTGAATATGTTTTTTTGAATGATTAATTGTTAGTTAAATTACAAATATTTTTGAATTGTTTTTATATTTTATCAAATAATATTTTTTATCTTCAAAAAATATAAGAATAATTAATTAATACAATTTTAAAAAATGATTTATTAAAAGTAATACGTTGGTTTTGCTATTGTAAATTCAAAAGTTTGAAATTATATATATTAAAATACTATTAAATAAATGATTAATAATTTAAATATTTGAAAAATAGTTCTATATTTATAAAAGTAAGAAAAAATAGTTATTAATTATGAAAACAAGAATAATGTTGAGCTACGCGAAAACTGTTTTAGAAAACGTAAGTTTTGACCCTAAATTGTTTTATAAAGAGCTCCAAAAAGCCATAGATCACTTGTTGCCTTATGATGTAGAACAATTGAGAAAATGGGCAAATAATTTTATTTTAGAAAAACCAGAGTTGAGCGATTCGCTTCATTTGGTAAATGTTTAAGGAAGTACTTGATTAAATTATGGTGTTTAGTTTTAAATGCTAAATAAAAAAAAGACTAATCTATTATTGATTAGTCTTTTTTCATTTATAAATTTTAAAAAGGTTTAAATTTTATTAAAATTTCTTTTGATGAATGAAGTAAGTTCTTCGCCCTTCAATAAACCTTGAGATAGTTTTGCTAAATCTAAAGCTTGTGTAAAACTTTCTGTTTTTTCTGACTCATTGCTTGTATTTAGTATTTTTGAGGCTAAATCAGAGTTTGTATTAATTACTAAATTGTACATTTCAGGAAAGTTACCCATTCCAAACATACCGCCACCGCCAGTTTGACTCATTTCTTTCATTCTACGCATAAACTCTGGCTGAGTAATAATTAATGGATCAGAATTACTGTCCATTGCTTCCATTTTTACCGTATATTTTTCTTTCGGAATAATTTGTTCGATGAATGATTGTAAGGAAGAGGTTTCATCTTCAGATAATTTAGAAATGGCTGTTTCTTCTTTTTTAATTAAATTGTTGACGTGATCTGAATCTACACGTACAAAAGTAAGTTTTTCATTTTCACTTTCTAGTTTTTGAATTAAATGAGAAACGATAGGAGAATCTAGTAAAATTACGTCATATCCTTTTTCTTTTGCTGCATTGATGTAGCTGTGCTGAGCATCTTTGTTAGAAGAATATAAAATTACAAGATTACCTTCTTTGTCGGTTTGTGCATCTTTAGTTGCTTCTTTTAATTCGTCTAATGTAAAGAATTTGCCATCTACTGTTGGATATAACATAAATGAACCTGCTTTTTCGCTAAACTTAGGCTCAGATAACATTCCATATTCTAAAACAATTTTAATATCGTTCCATTTTGCTTCAAAATCAGCTCTGTTTTCATTAAACAAGGCTTTTAATTTATCGGCAACTTTACGTGTAATATAGTTTGATATTTTCTTTACATTTCCATCTGCTTGTAAGTAAGAACGAGAAACGTTTAATGGAATATCTGGCGAATCAATTACTCCTTTAAGCATCGTTAGGAAATCAGGTACAATTCCTTCCACATTATCGGTAACAAAAACTTGGTTTTGATACAATTGAATTTTATCTTTTTGCATTTGTAAATCGCCTGATAATTTAGGGAAATACAAAATACCTGTAAGATTAAACGGATAATCTACATTTAGATGAATATTGAAAAGAGGTTCTTCAAATTGCATCGGATATAATTCGCGATAAAAGTTTTGGTAATCTTCATCCGTTAATTCAGAAGGTTGTTTTGTCCAAGCCGGATTTGGATTATTGATAATTGTATCAACAACAACTTTATCATCTCCTTCACCTTCTTCATGCGTACCAAATTTAATTGGCACAGGCATAAACTTGTTGTATTTTGTAAGTAATTCGCGAATTTTGTATTCTTCTAAAAATTCAAGTGAATCCTCAGCAATATGCAAAACAATTTCTGAACCTCTGTCTTGTTTGTTGCAATCTTCTAAAGTGTATTCTGGGCTACCGTCACACGTCCAATGCGCTGCCGCATCTCCTTTGTATGATTTAGTAAAGATTTCTACCTTATCAGCTACCATAAATGCCGAATAGAATCCTAAACCAAAATGACCAATAATACCTGCATCTTTTGCGCTGTCTTTATATTTTTCTAGAAATTCTTCTGCTCCAGAAAAAGCAACTTGATTAATGTATTTTTCCACTTCTTCTTTGGTCATACCAATTCCTTGATCGATAATATGAAGTGTTTTATTGTCTTTATCTATTTTAACCTCAATAATAGGAGAGCCATATTCAACATTTGCCTCACCAATACTTGTAAGGTGTTTTAGTTTTAATGTAGCATCAGTTGCATTTGAAACAAGTTCTCTCAAAAATATCTCATGATCGCTGTACAAAAACTTTTTAATCAATGGAAAGATATTCTCTACGGTTACATTAATTTTTCCAGATGTCATAATTATGATAGGTTTATATATTTAATAATTTAACTCAATTATGATATAGTCAAAAAAGATACCAAGCATTTAGTTAGTGACATTCTGTCATAAAGTCTTTTTTTATGGATAAATATTAAAAAGTAATATAGAAAGTTTGTAATATTGTAAAAAATATTATATTAACGTATGAAAAAGTTTTTAGTATTAAGTTTTGCAGGAGCATTGATGTTTTCTTGTAAGCCAACTATGGATGCAAAATCGCAATATGGTTTAAAAGGAAATTGGACATTAACAGAGGTATCAAACATTGGAGGAGATTTTGTAAAAATTACTTCATTTGATATTGCTGATTCAAAATGTTTTAAAAATAGTCAATGGAAATTTGTATCAAATAATAATTCAGGTACTGTAAATTTGACAGGTGGTGGAGCTTGCCCGATGTATGAAGGAAATTTTAAATGGTTTATTACACCTAGCGGAGAATTTGAATTTAAATTTGTAGATCAAGGTGAAAAAGCTAAAAATGTAACTACAGGATATAAAATGAAAGTAAAAAATCAATCAGCATCTAGCTTTGATTTGGTAAACACATTTTATGTTGGTGGACAAGGGTACGATGTAACATATCATTTTCAAAAAAACTAAAAATCAAAAGAACAGAATAATATGAAAAAAACAACAACTGTATTAGCGGGTCTTGTGTTGATGAGTTCTTTGTCATTGACAAGTTGTGATTCAGTAAAAAACGCAAATAATACTCAAAAAGGTGCAGCAATTGGTGCAGCAAGTGGAGCAATTATTGGAGGTATTTTAGGAAATAACATCGGAAAAGGTGGAAACAGTGCTTTAGGAGCTGTACTTGGTGGAGTTATTGGTGGTGCTGCTGGTGGTGTTATTGGAAACAATATGGACAAACAAGCACGTAAAATTGAAGAAACTGTTCCGGGTGCTCAAGTAGAAAGAGTTGGTGAAGGAATTAAATTAACGTTGGGAGAAAACTCTGTAAACTTTAATTTAAATCAAGCTACTTTGACTGATAAAGCAAAAGCAAACTTAGATAAATTAATTCTTGTATTTAAAGAAAACCCAGATACAAACATTAGTATTTACGGTTATACAGATAATACAGGTAAAGAAGAATATAATTTAAAACTGTCTAGACAACGTGCTACAGCTGTTAAAACATATTTAATGCAAAATGGTATTTCTAATAAACGTTTAACTACAGAAGGAATGGGAATTGCAGATCCAGTTGCGAGTAATGATACAGAAGCAGGAAGATCTAAAAACCGTCGTGTAGAATTTGCTATTAGTGCAAATGAGCAAATGATTATTAATGCACAAAATGAAGCTGCACAAATGTAATTTTATAGCAGTATAGAATATAAAGAGGATGTCCCAAAAGGTCATCCTCTTTTTTATTTTGATTCTATTAAAAACATAGTTTTTTGAGTTAATAATAAATTGTGAAATTATTTAACAACTTGTTGTGTTTTCATTGTGTTTTCGTTTTATTTTATGATTTGTAAATAGTCATTTTTATTAAAATATGTTTTTTTTTTTTTTTTTGATTAATATAAAAATAAAATCAATATTGCATCTAAATAATAACATAAAGCAGGGAACAGGGAAAATACTGAACAAAATTTATTATGAAAAAATTAGTGTTAGCTTTTTCATTTTTTGCAATTTCTTCTTTAAGTTTTGCTGATTCTGGTTGTTTTCCATTATATTTATCATGTGGTGCAGGAACAATTTATTGCCCAGATACAATGGACCAAGATCAGTTGAATGATGATTTTTTTGATATTGATGATTTCTTCTGTAAAGAATAAAATTGAACCAAACAGCTAATTTGAATTTTCTCTTTAGCTGTTTTTATTTTAAAAAGATAAAAAATGAAAAAAAGATTACTTTTAATATTTGCAATGTTATTTTCTTTATGCGTATTCGCACAAGAAAAAACTGTAATGCGTTATAACTATCAAGGTACATTGAAAACAAGTAAAATAGAACCTGAAAAAGTTGGAGAAACGGTTTTTGTATTGGATATCGATTCCTTAAAAACTTCTCGTTTTATGGAAAAGGATTTATTGGAACGAAAATTAGCCCTTGCGAATGCCAAAACAAAAGAAGAGGGAATGTCTGCTATTTATGGCTTTCGTCCAAAAACCAATTTCCTTATTTATTATCATAATGGTGTTGTAACAACAAAAGCTTCTATTGTTAAAACCGATTATTTATACCATACAAATACAAAGGATTTGGTTTGGAAAATAGTTCCAGGAGTAGAGCAATGGAATGATTTTTCAGTACAAAAAGCAACCACTTTTTACGAAGGTCGAAATTGGACTGTTTTGTTTACCAGAGATATTCCGTTGATGGAAGGCCCTTATGTGTTTAAAAACTTGCCAGGTTTTGTAGTAAAAGCGTGGGACGAAGATAATATTTATGGGTTTGAATTACTCAATAGTGAAAAAACGGTAGTTGACAATTGGGAATTACTCAGCCCAGATAAAGAATCAACAGTTGTTACACAAAATCAATACGAAAAAGCATTGCGCGTAAATCGAACTAAATATTTGCAGGAAACTATGAAAGAAATGGGAATAAGCGCTCCAGATATGCCTGAGAAATTTAATGTTAGAGGAGTTGATACAAATCATTCGATTTATAAAGTAGATTAAATTTTGTGTATAAAATTTTTTAATCGATATGCTTTTTTTCAGTTGCTATTTTTCTTGAGTTGCTTAAGTGTTTATGCGCAAAATAATCTAAAAGGAAAAGTAGTTGATGAAACCAATAAAGCTGTAGAAGGTGCATTTGTTACTTTAATAAAAGCAGAAAGCAACGAAGTAGTGCAATATACCCAATCGTCAGTTTTGGGAGAATTTACGTTTGCAGTTCCTAAAATAAACGAAGCGCTAAAGTTGCACATACAGCATTTTGATTATGCCGTTTATGAGGTAATAATTGATCCTAAGGCGGCCAATTATTCCATTACTTTAGTGCAACAAACCACAGAATTACAAGAAATCTACATCAAGCCCAGCCCGATAACACAACGCAATGATACGTTGAGTTATAACGTAGAATCACTTTCGATGAAAACTGATCGTGTGTTGGAAGATGTTTTAAAGCGTTTGCCCGGCGTAGAAGTAAGTAGTTCAGGGCAAATAAAATACCAAGGCGAAAGCATTAATCGGTTTTATGTAGAAGGTTTAGATTTGATGAAAGGACGTTATTCGGCCATTACTCGATCAATTTCTCCTGCCGATATTGCGCGTATTGAGGTTTATGAAGAACATCAGCCTATAAAATTATTAGAAGGAAAAGTAGCCACAGGAAAACCTGCTTTAAATATTCGTTTAAAAAATAAAATTAGTTATAGCGGTACAGCAAAAATAGGAGTTGGACTATCGCCATTTTTGTGGAATGCAGCTATAAATCCGCTCTTTTTTAGCACTGGCTTTCAAGCCATGCTTGGCTATGATACCAATAATACGGGGCAAACGGTTACCAATAAAATGATTGATTTTTATTCGTTTGATGAATACGATGTTTTTCGTTATAGTGCTTCGTCAGCGCCTTTTTTAAAAATAGCAGACAACGAAAATCCAGCTATAAAACAAGAGCGATACTTGATGAATAAAAGTCATTTAGGAAATGTCAATGTATTAAAGAAATTGAAAAAAGATTGGGAAATTGCCGGATCTGTGTATTATTTAAATGAAAAGATAGATAATGATAATCGATCACAATTAACTTCAATTGCTTATAGCAATCCAAATGATTCTATACCAGATAATATTATTTATCAAAGAATATCGTCGAGTAATCAAATAAAAGAAGCGTTTAATTCTACTTTTACACTCACTAAAAACGAAAAGAATAACTATTTTAAAAATGTAGTTTCTTTTAATGCTTTGCAAAATAAATCGTTTGGAAATTTAGGAATCAACTCCGAAAAAGAGCAAATAGAACAAAAGCTAAAAGCACCAATCTATCAAGTGCAAAACTCGTTAAGTACCATTATTCCTGTAACCGATAAAGATTGGATTAATTTTAGATCATTAATTGATTTTTCAACCGATAAAGAAGATTATATTGCATCGCCAACTGCGTTGTTTAATACAACAAATACAACTATAAATGAGTATTTAACATTATATCAGCAATTTAAAAATCAATCTTTTTACACCAAAAATGCGTTTTCTTATGGATGGAAATTTAAAGCCATAACAGTTGCTTCAGAATATATGTTTACTTATAAAAGAACCAATTTCACTTCAGATTTATATGGCGCTGATGTACAAAATCAAACTTTAACAGCTATAAATGACGAGTATAGTAATGATTTGCTGTATCAGGAAATGAGCAATACACTGCAATCAAAATTAAGTTATAGAAAAAAGCGTTGGTCGGTTAATCTTAATTTGCCATTGGCCTATACCAATGTATTTTTAAATAATCACCAAACCGATCATAAAAAGAAAAATAATAAATTACTTTTTACGCCCAACTTATATATGTCATATTCTACGCCTTTGCGTTGGACGTTTAAAGCCAATATGAATTATAACAGTAGTTTTACTGCGGTAAATCAATTATATCCAGCTTATATTTTTTCTGAATTAAACTTTACTTCGTTTGATAATCAAATTGTAAAAAATGATCGATTTCTATCTCGTTTAGAAACCAATTTTAAAGATCCTTTTGAAGGATGGTTTGCTGCTGTAAAATTGAATTATACGGCAGAAAATAGGTCGATTTTATTTGCCAGAAGTATTGATGCAAATGGTCAGCAAATAATTGAAGCGATTGAAAAACGCAACACAAAAAATACAAAAGGAGTTGAATTTTATGCAAGTAAATTGTTTCAGGCAATTAGTACAACATTAAAAGGAAGTATTTCTTATGATTTTTCGGAAGATCCGATGTTAATTAATACTGTATATTATTCGCCAAAATCACAGCAAAATAATTACAGTGTTAGCTTGAGCAATTCTTCGTTTTCTTGGCTAAATGTGGAATATAAATTTAACTATTTGGCTTATAAGCGAAATCAGTTTAGTGAAAATAATACATTTAAAAATACACATTATGCAACGTTGTCTATTATTCCGTTTAAACAACATTCATTAATAACTACAGTTGATTATCAACAAAATAAAATTCAACAACAAAATTTTAATAATACATTTTTAGATTTAATGTATCGTTTTACATTTCAAAAACGCAAAATTGATGTAGAGTTAAGTTGTTCAAATATATTAAATCACAAACAATATAGTCAAGTAATTACAAATGAGATGATGACTTCTGTAATTACTGCACCCATTCGATCAAGACAGATTTTATTATCTACTCGATTTTCATTTTAAGCTTGATATTAACGAAAAAATGGAGCATTAGCTCCATTTTTTATTGACAATCAACACAAATCAGTTCCAATTGGTCGTCTACCGTATACCATTGGTTGGTGTTTTGTATCTTGTCCGAATCATTAAGTAATAATTGTTTTAATTTTCCGTCAATATATATTTTCTTGTTGATAGGAATATAGATTGAAATTACTTCGTCATTTTGCATTAAATCTTTTGTTATTAATACATTATATTCTTTATCAGATTCATTAATCATGATATGATTTTCAGGATTTTGAATTCTTTCGTTTGATTTAGCATAAAAAATATCTTGATATGAAGGAATAAGTTCTATTTTTAAATTAGCATTATTAATTGCATCATCACTTGCATTGTAAATTAATTTAATATCTCGTTCTGTTTCAAATAAAGATTCGTCAGAATCAGAAAACGTAATTCTGGCACTAGTGCCATTGATAATTTTTACTTTCGTATGGTCAAAAATATTTTTTCCATTTTGAATGAAAAAACTTGATAAACCAATTAGTGCGATAAGCCAAATAACGATTAATCCGATAATAGTTGTCCAAAGGTATTTGATATTGTTATAAATTAATTTTAATCCAATCAATAAAGCAATAATAAACGGCGCAAACGTAATCAAGCTAATAAAAAGCAACCCGATCCATTTAGGTAAAGCAGAAACTTCATTAAAAACCGTAATTCCTTCTGTAGCTAATTCATTGATAATAAAATCTGAACTAATAATTAGAGAAAGATTAATGATAAAAGAAATGAAAATACCAATAATAGCAAAACCAATAAATCCAATACCAAAAATGAATCGAAGTACTTTTGTGCCTTGTGTAGCTACATTTTGCGATTGATTTTTTAGGTTTTGATAATCAATATTATTGATTTTTTCTGTGGTATATTCTACACCTTCTTTAATTTTTCGCTCAATGGTTTCAATGGTTACTGGTTCGCCCATCATGTCCAATTTTTCACTTGCCGTTTTTGCACTCGGAATAATGATCCATAAAATGAAATACAATAATATTCCTGTTCCATAAAAGAAAACTAAGAATAAGAAGATAAGACGCATCCACACTGTATCAATTTTTAAATAGTGTGCCAATCCTGCTAAAACACCACCTAAAATTCCTTTTTCTTTGTCTCTAAAAAGTTTTCGTTCTCTGTAATAGGTTTTCTCAGTATAGGTTGAGTCTATTTCTTCATCTATGAAGTAATCTTCTGGTTTTCCCATAATTAGAATAATTTCTTCTACATCTTCGGGTACAATTACTTGATTTGTACTTGTAATTTTTGCACTAAAAATCTCTGCAATTCTCAACTCAATATCCTGAATTACTTCTTGACGATCTTCTATAGCAATCGAATTTTTAATTGCTTTTAAGTACTGATCTAATTTTTTGTAAGCTTGCTCTTCGATATGAAAAACCAACCCACCTATATTTATCGTTAATGTCTTATTCATCGCTTGTGTTGTTTGATGTTATTTCTGTTACAGCGTTTGCCAATTCTTCCCATGTTTCATTTAACTCCTTTAAGAAATCTTCTCCTTTGGGTGTTAATTTATAATACTTTCTTGGTGGCCCAGCATTAGATTCTTCCCATTTATAGGTTAGTAAATCACCATTTTTTAATCTGGTCAACAAAGGATATACAGTTCCCTCAACTACCAAGAGTTTTACTTTTTTTAATTCTTCTAATATTTCAGAAGTATAGTAATCTCTTTCTTTTAATATCGATAGAATGCAGAACTCTAAGATACCTTTGCGCATTTGTGCTTTTGTGTTATCTATATTCATAGTTATCTTATTTTCTATAGCAAAGATATGTATATAGGAATGTACTTTGCAATACATAGTACTAATATTTAAGTTTTATTTAACATTTATGAATATTGATAAAAATGATAATTAGTTGATTTGTATTTAGTTAGTTTTGTTTTTTTGGATATTGTATGTAAATAAGAATAACAGATTAATAAAAAAGTAATTGACATAATTATTTTTCTTAATTTAATTTTGTTATCAAAACAAGTGCAAAATAAAAATGTTTAAGATATTTGTTAAATCATTAAATAAATTTAATTAGATATTTAGTGTAATAATATGATAAATAGAAAGAGTTTTTTTAATTTTCAAAGGTTTATATCTTACTGTTTAGTGCTTTTAGGTATAAAAATGAGATTTTAATATTTCTTGTTTATTTTGATTTTTATTTAATTATGATAGTTTTTTTAATCTATTTTATATTATTATTGATAATATCACTTTAAAAAACGCGTATTGAGATAATTATGTAAAATTATCCATTAAAAATTACAAAAGGAGAATAGAAGTGATTAAAAGTGTAAATTTGAGAAGAAAAGTTTTTCGCAATTAAGAGTTGGTTTTTATTGAATATTTCTAAAAGAATAATCTGTTAAATTATGAAGTTTACAGTTTCAAATGTTAATAAATTCTTGTTTTTTAAGTTGCCATCTGCATATTGGAGTGGTGTTCGAATGTTAAAACTAACTGAGTTAGAAGCCGAAACATTTGTACTCCATAAATGGATTAATCAAAATCCGTTCCGATCAATGTATTTTGCAGTGCAAGCTATGGCAGCAGAGTTGTCTACTGGTGCTTTAGTGATGAAAAAAATTAGTGAAAGTGGAGAGAATATTTCCATGTTGGTAGCACAAAACAATTCAACATTTTATAAAAAAGCAACAGGAAAAATAGTTTTTAAATGTAGTGATGGCGAAGTTGTAAACAATGCTGTTGCTAAAGTGTTAAAACAAAAAGAAGGAACTGTTTTTTGGATGAAGGCAATTGGTATAGACGAAACGGGTGATACTGTTTCGGTCTTTAATTTTGAATGGACAATAAAGAAAAAAGATAAAAAGTAAGCTTTGATATATTTGATTTATGAGGATTTTGATTACTGGAGCAACTGGATTGATTGGGAGTAAATTAGCTATAAAGCTTCTAGAGTTAGGATATGAAGTTGCCTATTTAACTACTTCTTCTAAAAAAATAGGTAAATTAAATGGCTGCGATGGATTTTATTGGAATCCAGCTGTTAATGAAGTGGATGTTGCTTGTTTACAAAATGTGTCAATTATATTTAATTTGGCAGGTAGTTCTATCAATGGTTCTTGGTCTAAAGCAGGTAAAGATGAAATTGTAAATAGTAGAATTAAAGCAAGTAAGGTGTTGTATAAATTATTGGAAGAAAATCCAAATCAAGTGCAACAAGTTATTAGCGCATCTGCTATTGGTATCTATGAAACATTGGATCGAATTCAGGATGAAGAACATTATAATGTGGCTCATAATTTTGTGGGCAAAGTAACTAAACTGTGGGAAAAAGAAAATTCTCATTTTAATGATCTGAATATTAATACATGCCTAATTCGAATCGGATTGGTTTTGGATAGACAAGGTGGAGCATTGGCAGAAATGGAAAAAGTGGCCGAAAATGGATTAATAACTATTTTAGGTTCAGGAAAGCAATATTATTCTTGGATTCATATTGATGATTTGGTAAATATATTTGTTTTTGCTGCCGAACGAGGTTTGAAAGGGGTTTATAACGCTGTAGCTCCAACGCCTGAAACCAATAGAGGTTTTACTGACGAACTTTGCAAGGTTTTGAATAGAAATGTGCGTTTACCAAGAATTCCATCATGGTTATTGCGAATTGCATTGGGAGAAAAAGCTATGTTAGTTTCTAAAGGACAGTTAGTTAGTTGTTCTAAACTATTGAAAGAAGATTATATTTTTCAATATTCAACATTAAGTGAAGCATTAAATCAGCTTTATGATTTGAAATAAAATGCTCAAATTTATATCAGTATAATCCTTGTGTGTTATGAAAATAACTAACAAGGATTTTTTTTGTACAAAAGATTCATAAACTGATAAAATCAATTATTTGACTGACATAACGTTTATATATCATTCAATAAAAATGATATTTTTGTGTCATTATGACATAAAAAATACATTGGCAAAGGATTTGATTATGAAGTAAAACAACAGCGCTAATTAGAAAAAGTATGGAAAATAAAGATATCAATAAAGAAGAATTAGAAAACACAATCGATACAAACGAAGTGAATGAAACTGAAAACACATCAGAAGTAGAAACGCTAAATGTAAAATTAGCAGAAGAAAAAGATAAGTTTTTGCGTTTATTTGCCGAATTTGAAAATTATAAACGTCGCACAGCAAAAGAAAGAATTGAGTTATTTAAAACTGCAAGCGAAGATGTTTTGTCTGCTATGTTACCTATTCTTGACGATTTTGGTCGTGCTGTAACAGAATTAGAAAAACAAGGAGAAAGGACTACACTTACAGGCGTAAAACTTATTTCTACAAAACTTACAGATACTTTGGCTTCAAAAGGATTGGAAGAAGTTGTAATTGTAAGCGGAGATGTTTTTAACGCAGATATTTCTGAAGCTATTACTCAAATTCCGGCTGGTGATGATATGAAAGGAAAAGTAGTAGATATTGTTGAAAAAGGATATAAATTAGGAGATAAAATTATCCGTTTCCCTAAAGTTGTAATAGGTCAATAAGACTTAATTGATAAGTAAAATGAAGAAAGATTACTACGAAATATTAGGAATTGATAAAAATGCTGATGCAGCTGCTATAAAAAAAGCATACCGAAAAAAAGCAATCGAATATCACCCTGATAAAAATCCGGGAGATAGTGTTGCCGAAGAAAAGTTTAAAGAAGCAGCAGAAGCATATGAGGTATTAAGTGATGCCGATAAAAAAGCACGATATGATCAATACGGACATGCAGCTTTTGATGGAGCTGGTGGTTTTGGTGGTTCAGGTCATATGAATATGGATGATATCTTCAGCCAATTTGGAGATATTTTCGGTAGTGCATTTGGCGGCGGCGGTTTTGGCGGTTTCAGTGGTTTTGGTGGCGGTGGTCAAAGACAAGCTAAAGGAACAAGTTTGCGCATTAAAGTGAAACTAACTTTAGAAGAAGTAGCCAATGGAGTTGAAAAGAAAGTAAAAGTAAAACGAAAATTAAAAGCAGAAGGAGTTACTTACAAAGTTTGTACAACATGTAACGGTACAGGGCAAGTAATGAAAGTTGCAAATACTGTTTTTGGTCGTATGCAAACCGCTTCACCATGTCATACATGTCAAGGTACAGGGCAAATGCTAGATCAAAAACCTGCTGGTTCTGATGCAGATGGAATGGTTTTCTCTGAAGAAACAGTATCAATCAAAATACCTGCAGGAGTAGCAGAAGGAATGCAATTAAAAGTTGCAGGTAAAGGAAATGACGCTCCTGGAAATAACAGTATTCCTGGTGACTTATTAGTTGTAATTGAAGAACTAGATCACGAAACACTAAAACGCGAAGGAGATAACATCCATTATGATTTGTATATTAGTGTTGCAGAAGCTACTTTAGGCGGAAGCAAAGAAATTTATACAGTTACAGGAAATGTACGTATTAAATTAGAAGAAGGTATTCAATCTGGAAAAATTCTTCGATTGAGAGGAAAAGGTTTACCACGTCTAAATGGCTACGGTAGCGGCGATTTATTAGTACACATAAACGTATGGACTCCGAAGAAGTTGACTAAAGAGCAAAAAGCTTTTTTTGAGTCAATGTTAGAGGATGAAAATTTTAAACCATCACCAGGAAAAGGTGATAAATCTTTTTTTGAAAAAGTAAAGGAAATGTTTTCATAATTAGAAAATTAGTTATACATTTGGTCCACACTTATTAAACAGTGGATTTTCTTTTTCATAGCAATTTTTCCCAACCTTATAGCAATATAAGGTTGGGTTTTTTTATGTCTATATCAATTGAAAAAATGTTTTTATTTTTAAGTTTAAATAAAAGAATTATTTTTACAATAAAATATAAAAACACTTATTAATGCAACCTATTTTAGAAGTTAAGAATGTCGAAAAAAGATATTCTGATAAAGTGGCTTTAAACGATGTATCATTAACTGTCCCAAAAGGGTCAATTTATGGTTTGTTAGGGCCAAATGGAGCTGGAAAGACTTCGCTTATTCGTATCATAAATCAAATAACATATCCAGATAGTGGGCAAGTTATCTTGGATGGGCAACCACTTAGCGGATATCATATAAAAGATATTGGCTATATGCCCGAAGAAAGAGGATTGTATAAAACGATGAAGGTAGGTGAACAAGCTTTGTATTTGGCTCAATTAAAAGGATTGAGTAAAGTAGAAGCAAAAGCACAATTAGATTATTGGTTTGATAAATTAGATATAAAAGGCTGGTGGGATAAAAAAATTCAGGAGTTATCAAAAGGAATGGCGCAAAAAATACAATTTGTTGTTACCGTTTTGCATAAACCAAAGCTTTTAATTTTTGACGAACCTTTTTCAGGTTTCGATCCTGTTAATGCAAATATTATCAAAGACGAAATTCTTGAACTGAAAGAAAAAGGAGCTACAATTATTTTTTCTACACACCGAATGGAAAGCGTAGAAGAAATGTGCGATTATATTGCGTTAATCCATAAATCAAATAAGCTAATTGAAGGTAAATTAGTGGATGTAAAAAGAGATTTCAGAACCAACCTGTATCAAGTAGGTATTTTGTCAAGTGATGTACATCGATTGATGTTTGAGTTGTCTCAAAAATTTACAGTTCAGCCTACTTCATTTAAGTCATTGAATGACGAACTACAATTAGAAATTGATTTAGGCACAGCTTTACCAAATGAATTGTTGCATATTTTATCAAATAACGGGCAAGTAACACATTTTGTAGAAAAATTACCTACAGCAAATGATATTTTTATTCAAACAGTAAGTAAATAAGTATGGGCGTTTTAAAGTTAATTATAAAAAGAGAATTTATTGCAAAAGCTCGTAACAAAGCTTTTATTGTAATGACGTTTTTGGCACCTTTGTTTTTTGTAGGTATTGCTGTTTTTGTAGGATTTTTAAGTACATTAAAGTCAGATGTAAAAACAATTGCTATTCACGATGAAAGTAATTTGTTTATTTCTGATTTTGAAAGCTCTGAAGAAATTCAATATACAGATTTGTCTAGAGTACCTATCAATATTATAAAAGATAGTGTTTTGGCAGAAAAGTATTACGGAGTAATATATATTCCAAAGCAAGAAAAATTGATAGATTATGAAAAATCAGTTTACTTTATTTCAAATGATAGTCCAGGCTTAGATCTTATTATTGACGTAGAATCTACAATTGCTGATAAACTATCGAGTTTAAATTTGATTGCAAAAGGAATAGATCCCAAAATAATAAAAGAAACAGAAGCAGATGTTAATATTAAGCTAGAAAAGGCATCAGGAGAGCAAACCGTAAAAGGATTAAACGAAATTAAAATCTTTATCGGATCGCTTTTTGGATACTGTATCATGATGTTTATTATCATTTACGGAAATATGGTAATGCGTTCGGTAATTGAAGAAAAAACCAATCGTATTATCGAAGTAATTATATCTTCTGTAAAGCCTTTTCAGTTGATGATGGGTAAAATTATAGGAACTTCTTTAGCAGGTTTACTACAATTTTTAATTTGGGGTATTGTTGGCGGATTACTTATGTTGATTGCAACAATGGTTTTTGGACTAAATACTACCGCAACTACACCAGAAATAACAGAAGTAGCAAGTCATTTATCAGCAGATAAAATGAGTATTATTAAAGAGTATATTTCAGAAATATTATCCTTGCCATTAATTTCGCTATTTGTATATTTTATTATATTCTTCGTAGGAGGTTACTTTTTATACAGTTCATTATACGCTGCAATTGGAGCAGCTGTAGATAATGAAACAGATTCTCAACAATTTTTGATGCCTATTATGATGCCATTAATGTTGGGAGTTTACATCGGATTTTTTACAGTTATTAAAGATCCACACGGAACTGTAGCAACCATTTTTTCTATGATACCATTTACCTCGCCAATAGTTATGCTTATGCGTATTCCATTCGGTGTACCTATTTGGCAAGTATTATTATCAATTGTAATTCTATTTGGAACATTTTTCCTTGTTGTTTGGTTTGCAGCAAAAATTTACAAAATTGGAATTTTGATGTACGGAAAAAAACCAACTTGGAAAGAGCTTTTCAAATGGCTTAAATACTAAAAAAAGAAACTATGAGTAGAGAATCAAAAATATTAATCGTAGAAGATGAAGATGCAATTAGACGCGTTTTAATTCGAATTTTAGAAGACGAGTCTAGCGATTATAGAGTTGAAGGTGCTGAAGACGGAGAAGTTGGTTTAAAAATGATAACTGAAAACGATTATGATTTAGTGATCTCAGATATCAAAATGCCAAAAATGAATGGCGAAGAACTTCTTGTTGAAGCAAAAAAAGTAAAACCTGAAACAGTATTCGTAATGATTTCTGGTCATGGAGATATTGAGACAGCCATTAATACAATGCGCTTAGGTGCGTTTGATTATATTTCAAAACCGCCAGATTTAAACCGTTTGCTTACAACAGTAAGAAATGCATTAGATACAAGCAAGTTGGTAGAAGAAAATATCATTCTTAAAAAGAAAGTTTCTAAGAAATATGAAATTATAGGTAATAGCGTACCTATTCAACATATTAAAGAAATGATTGAAAAAGTTGCTCCAACTGAAGCTCGAGTTTTAATCACCGGGCCAAATGGAACAGGGAAAGAATTGGTAGCACATCAAATTCATCAGCAAAGCAATCGTTCAAATCGACCATTAATTGAAGTAAATTGCGCAGCAATTCCAGCAGAATTAATTGAAAGTGAATTATTCGGACACGTAAAAGGTGCATTTACATCGGCAGTAAAAGATCGTCCAGGGAAATTTGAATTAGCCAATCAAGGAACAATTTTTTTAGATGAAATTGGCGATATGAGTTTACCTGCTCAAGCAAAAGTACTTCGTGCATTGCAAGAAGGAATTATTACAAGAGTTGGTGCCGAAAAAGATCAAAAAATTGATGTTCGTGTATTAGCAGCTACAAATAAAGATTTGCGAACAGAAATTGCTGAAGGAAGATTTAGAGAAGATTTATATCATAGATTGGCAGTAATTTTAATCAACGTTCCTAGTTTGAATGAAAGACGAGATGATATACCTTTGTTGTTAGAACATTTTGTAAATCAAATAGCAGAAGAGCAAGGTACAGTAGCAAAAAAAATTACTCCAGAAGCTATTGAATTATTGCAACAATATGATTGGAGTGGAAACATCAGAGAATTGAGAAATGTTATTGAGCGATTAATAATTTTGGGAGGAAAAGAGATAACAATTGATGATGTAAAATCATTTGCCACAAAATAATATGAAATTAAAAAAGATAAATTTAGTTTTACAAGAAAACTTAAACAGAGAAGCGTTGGTTGAACCAACTGCTTTACAAAAATCAACGTTCGGGAAAATTAAAAGCGGACAAGATTTAGTGCTAATTGCTCCAAAAGAGGAAGGAAAAACAACGGCATTAATTATTGCAACGTTGCAACGCGCCGAAGCTCCCAATGAAAGTATGATAGCAACACGCGTTTTGATTGTTGTGAAAGATAAGTTCGAAGTTGAACGTTTGGTTGAAGAGTTTAATACATTAGGTGCAAAAATGGGAATTCGTGTTTACGGGGTGCATAGCTACACTGATTTAGACGAAGATAAAAACCTAATGTCATTAGGCAATGATATTTTAATTGGAACAGCCGAGCGTTTAAATGAAATGTTTAGCGGTGCTGGCTTTGATGTAAATCAGTTAAAAATGTATATCATTGACGATGTAGATGTTCAGTTGCGCAATCGTTTAGAACCTCGTTTATATCGTTTGTCAGAAAGTATTGGAAAAACACAACGTGTATATTTTGCAACAGATTACATTGAGCAAATGGAAATGTTTGTAGAAAAAACAATGACAGAGGATGTTGAATGGATTGACTTCTACGATGAAGAAGAAGATTAAAACATAATAGAAAAGGCTTATTGATATTTTTAATAAGCCTTTTTTTATTTAAATAAAAAAATGGTCATCATAACAATAATATACATCAATACAATAACAATTAATGATTGTTGGCGTTTCAGTAAGGCAGTTTTAAAATCTATTTTATAGAACAATAAGTCTCTAACAAAACGTATCAATACAATCAAAAAAGCAATTGCAAAAGAAATCTGTAATGTAGTTTCTATGGTAGATAACGATGCTAAATTATTTTGTGCCAAAATCATGTATGTTAATCAAATAAGATTGTACCTAAATTATTAATATCAAAGTTGATTAAAAATACAAAAAAATATCAATTAAAAAGTCTTATCAAATATTTCTAAATTAGGTTTTATTAATTTTATGATAAATGACAATTGAAGTCTTTTATTATCTCCAGAAGTTTTTCATATTTGCCAGCTAATGTTTATAAAACAAATTATGGAGTTAATCGATTTTATTTTACACGTTGATCAATATTTGCACTCGCTTATCGAATCGTATGGATATTGGATTTATGCTATTCTGTTTCTAATTATTTTTGTAGAAACGGGTTTGGTAGTTATGCCTTTTTTGCCTGGAGATTCACTTTTATTTGCAACTGGAATGTTGATTGCTCAATCAACAGAATTAGATATTACGTTGGCCATAATTTTATTGCTAATTGCTGCTATTACAGGCGATTCACTTAATTATTATATAGGAAGTAAAGTTGGGATGCGAATTACTAATTTTAAATTATTTGGTAAACAAATGGTAAAACAAGAGCATTTAGATAAAACACATTCTTTTTATGAAAAATATGGCGAACGAACAATTGTTGTAGCGCGTTTTATTCCAATTGTAAGGACGTTAGCACCTTTTGTAGCTGGAGTTGGAAGCATGAATTACCGAATTTTTATGATGTACAATATGATAGGTGGAGCAGTTTGGGTGTTGAGCTTAACTTTAGCTGGATACTTTTTAGGAAATTTACCTTTTGTTCAACAAAATTTCTCAAAAATTGTATTGTTAATTATTGTGGTTTCTGTGTTGCCAATTATTATTGAAATGGTAAAGGCAAAGTTTAAAAAAACAAAGTAAATTGTTTTTAAACTTGTATAAAAAGCATTTAAATTAAAAAATCATCAAAAAGTGTTTTTTAGTAATAGATTTTTAATGCGATTTTTTTTAGAAATAAAGTATATTTTTCGATTTTATGACTATTTTAAAAGTAGTAATTAATAAATTGCTATTTTTACGCTCCTAAAAATAAAAATATCCATAAAATGAATTTGCGTCTTTTTTCCAAAGTATTGTCTTATTTTCTGAAAAACGCTTTGTTTTTCCTTTTAGTGTTTTTTATTAGCCGATTGGTGTTTCTAATTAGCTATGGGAATGACGCTGTTTTATTGGACGAACAACAAGGAATATTAAATGCTTTTGTAATTGGAGCTCGATTTGATATTTCGGCAATTTGTTACGGATTTTTGCCTTTGGTTTTAGGATTACTAATTTCATTATTTATACCACAACAAAAAGATCAAGGTTTTAAAAAAATATTTTCAAATATTACAAAGTACTATTTGTTAGTTGTTTTAGTAGTATATGTTACTTTAATTATTATTGATTATTTTTTTTATCAGTTTTTTCAATCTCATATCAATCTATTGTTTTTTGGTATATTTAATGATGATACAACTGCGGTACTAACTTCTGTTTGGACCGATTATCCTCTTTTTATTATTGCACTGATTTACGTGGCTGCAATTGTAAGTTGGTTGCTTTGGAATAGTATAACTGCAAAGCAATTTAAAAATTCAAATAAAACATATAATAAAATACTAAGTGTAGTAGCGCTTCTTTTCTTTCCGTTGTTTTTTGTAGGAATGCGTGGTAGCGTTGGTACCTTTACGCTTAGACGAGAGCACACAAATGTGTCAAAAAATGAATTTGTAAACTCATTATGTTATAACGCGCTGTATTCGCTAAAGTTTGCAAATTCTGAACGCAAAGACAATCAAATTATTCCAGATATTGAAAAAGAACTTGAAGCAGGCGGATATACGTCAGTTTTAGATGTTCAACAGAAATATAAATCATATACAGACGCTTCATTTGACGAGCATTTAATGCTTAAAACTGCCTATAATGAGTTTTTAGAAAAGAATCCGCCAAACGTTGTTTTTTTACAAATGGAAAGTATGAGCAATCATTACTTTGAATTGAATTCGCCAGAATTTAATTTATTGGGAGAACTTACAGAACAATTGCCTGATTTGTATTATTTTAAAAATGGATTGTCTTCCTACAATGGCACAATTCAATCATTGGAAGATTTTTTAATTGGAACACCAAAAACAATTATTTCTCAATCGGTTTATTTTGATACACCTTTTAGTAGCTCTATAGCATTGCCATTTAAACATAATGGATATGCTACTTATTTTCTTACAGGAGCAAGTATTTCGTGGCGAAATATTGATAATATGATTAAGCAACAAGGTTTTGATTTTATAGAAGGAAAAAACTTTATTCAAGAAAAATTTCCAAATGCAGAAGAATTTGCTTGGGGTGTACACGATGGCTATTTGTTTGATTACATAAAAGAAAAACTTAAAGAAAATACTAAGCCAAAGTTTATTTTTGGACTTACAATTAGTAATCATACACCGTTTGAAGTGCCAAAATATTTTAATAAGCAGCCAATTAAAATGCCTAAATTATTAGAAAATCAAATTAGGGTAAGCCAAGAAATTGCTTATGATAATTTTTATTCACATCAATATGCAGCTTCAGAATTAGGAAGATTGATTAAAGAAATTAAAAATTCTCCATTGGGTGAAAACACAATTATTGTAGCTTCTGGCGATCACAACATCCGACAAGTTTTCGAATATCCAGCAACAGAAGGTTTCTTAAAAAGAAGTGTTCCTATATTAATGTATATTCCAGAAAAATATAAGCCAACATTTTTTGACGATCAAGTAATTGCCGGACACAAAGATATTTTTCCAACAATATTTAATTTAGCTCTTTCCAATACATCTTATTCTTATACAGGAGATAATTTATTTGCAGATATAAAATATAGATTTGCTATTAATGAATATAATTTTATTGCAGATAATAAAGGAGTTGTAACAATAGAAAATAATAAACCATATTATTATACTTGGAAATCGAAAGAAAAACGAACGTTAGAAGTAAATAAAACTACTGCGCCGCATGCTGCATTTTTATTGGAAGTAATGAATAGTTATACAACAATGAAAACAATAAATATCTACGAACAAATAGTAAAAGCCGAAAAAGAATAAGTGAAATTTACTGCTTTTTTAACTTTCGTTCTACTTCGTAAAATAGCAAGATCAATAATAAGGCAATTAATAGAAAAGAAAGCGATGTAGCGGTTTTTTTATCTACATTTAGTAATTCTAAAAGAAAAGAAATAATGCTCAAAATTCCTCCAAAAAGAATCATTAGTTGAGCAGAATACTTTTGGGCAATATCCCAATTTTTTTGAGAAGCCATAGAAGTAACCGTTTTGTAGCCGTAAATACCGTTAATTTTTTTAAGTGGAAAAAAACACATCACTATTCCTAAAACAAAAAATATAATGCCAAAGAGAAAAGTAATTTCAAAATTTTCAATGGCAACAGAAAATAATTTTATTCCTAAGGCTGAATAGCTAAACACAGTTATTGGTTTTGAAGTAAATATAGAGTGTTTCTTTAGGATATACTAAGTATTATCTTAAATATGATTGTTTTTTATACTGTTAAAATGATTATATTTGAGTAAAAAGAAGATGAAAAACAACATTTTAAGCGCATTATTATTCACTTTATTAGCAGGAACAGCTGCTTTTGCAGACACTGAATCAACAACAATTGTTACAAATACTGTAGGTGGTGGAATTGGAATTGGAACCATAATAGCTATTTTGGCTTCTTGGTCGAGAAATAAGTCGGTATTGTGGGCGATAATTCACGGTTTACTGGGATGGATTTATGTGATTTATTATCTGTTAACTAATTCTGGAAATAAAAAGAATAGATAAAAATACAATTAAAAAAGGCTTCGTTTTGCGAAGCCTTTTTTAATCTATTCATCTGTTTTATCAGTTCTTACTGGTTGTGTAAGAAAGACTGTCTTTGCAGAAGTACTTCTTCGCTTTCTACATGATTATCATCAGGTATACAACAGTCAACAGGACAAACAGCCGCACATTGTGGCTCTTCGTGAAATCCTTTACATTCAGTACATTTTGATGGAACAATGTAGTAAAATTCATCCGATATCGGCTCTTGTGCCGTATCTGCATCTACTTCAGTTCCATCAGGCAATATAATTGTTCCTTTTAATGCTGTTCCGTCTTTATATCTCCAATCATCAGCTCCTTCATATATAGCAGTATTTGGACATTCAGGCTCACATGCTCCACAATTAATGCACTCGTCAGTTATAATGATTGCCATAGCTTATATTTTTGTATTAATTATGTATTAACTTTGCTACAAATTTACACCCAAAACATTATACAAACAAATCAATATGAATTTAGAAGATAAAAAAAAGGCATTTGTAGCGTTAGGCGATTTTTTAAGACAGTTTGCTACCGATAAAGTGGTAAAAAATGAAAATATTCAACAGAATGATACTTTTTTTTCGTCATTTGAAATACTGATCGAGAGTTTAGTGCATTATAATGGGTGGTTTACAAAAGAACAAGTGGTGATGGCTATCAATTCTTGGGCTAATGCATTAACAGAAGAAAATATTTCAATTTGGTGTAGTAAGTATACTTTTACGAATGAGTCAACGAAAAAAATTGGATTAATTTTAGCAGGAAATATTCCTTTGGTAGGATTTCACGATTTTTTATCTGTATTAATTACAGGAAATGTTGCAATGGTAAAACTTTCATCAAACGATCAAAAGTTACTGCCATTTCTTGCAGATTATTTAATTGCTGTTGAACCAAAATTTCAAGATAGAATTGTTTTTATCAAAGATAAATTGGATGGTTTTGATGCCGTAATTGCAACAGGAAGTAATAATACGGCACGTTATTTTGATTATTATTTTAGTAAAGTACCCAATATTATTCGCAAAAACAGAAATTCTGTAGCAGTATTAAATGGTTCAGAAACTTCGGATGATTTAATTGCACTTGGCAAAGATATTTTTACTTATTATGGATTGGGTTGCAGAAATGTATCTAAGATTTTTGTGCCAGAAGGATATAATTTTAACGCGTTTTTTGAAGCAATGTACGCATACAAAGATGTTATTGAATATGAACGTTATGCTAATAATTACGATTATAACAAAGCAGTTTTTTTGATGAGTGAATTCAAATTGCTGGACAATGGCTTTTTAACAATTAAAGAAGATACAACGTATGCTTCGCCAATTTCATCTGTTTTTTACGAATATTATTCAGACATTGATGAGTTAAATAATCGTTTAAAAAATGACGAAGAAAAAATACAATGTATCGTTTCCAACGAAAAAAAATTAAATTGTATTGCATTTGGAGAAACACAAAATCCTCAATTATGGGATTATGCAGATCAGGTAGATACTGTTGAATTCTTATTAAGTTTGTAAGATGAAAAACGTACATAACTTTTGTGCCGGACCTTGTTTGTTGCCTCAAGAGGTATATGAACAATCGGCAAAAGCCATTCTAAATTTTGAAAATACAGGTATGTCAATTCTTTCTATTTCGCATAGAAGTAAAGAGTTTATGGCAATTTTAGATGAAGTAAGGTATTTAGCCATAGAATTACTTCAGCTAGAAAACAAAGGTTATGAAGCATTATTTTTACAAGGAGGTGCAAGTATGGAGTTCTTACGTGTTCCGTATAATTTAATGCGCAATAAATCGGCTTATATTGATACTGGAGTTTGGTCAAGCAAGGCAATTGATCAAGCAAAGTTTTTTGGAGAAGTTGTTTGCATAGGAAGTTCTGCTCAAGATAATTATTCATCAATTCCAAGTAATATTGAGCAAGATTTAAAAGAATTTGATTATTTACATTTTACCTCAAATAATACAATTTACGGAACACAGTTTCAATCAATGCCAATAATAAACAGCAATGTGCCAATTGTATGTGATATGAGCTCTGACATTTATTCAAGAGTTTTTGATTACGATAAAATTGATTTGATTTATGCAGGTGCTCAAAAAAATATAGGTCCAGCTGGTGTAAGTTTAATTTTAATTAAACCAGAAATTTTAGAAAAAACGGAAAGAGTAATTCCTCAAATGCTCAATTATAAAGAACATTTAGATAAAGATAGTTTATATCATACTGCTAATGTTTTTGCAATTTACACTTGTTTACTCAATTTTAGATGGCTAAAAAAACTGGGTGGAGTAGCTGCTATAGAACAAAGAAATATAACCAAAGCTAATTTGTTTTACAATACAATTGATACATTAGATTTTGTAGACGGAATGGCAAAACCAGAATGTAGATCTAAAATGAATGCAGTTTTTAAGTTTAAAGAACAATCGATGAATGCTGTGTTTGAGGTATTGTGTGAACAAGCAAATATAAAAAACATAAAAGGACATAGAATAATTGGCGGATACAGAGCATCGATGTATAATGCTTTGCCATTAGAAAGTGTACAAAAACTAACTGATGTTTTGCAGCATATGAAAACATTAGTATAAAAACAATAGAATATGAGAATATTAGCCAATGATGGTATTCCAGAAGATATAAAGTTACAATTTGAAACTATAGGTTTTGAAGTAAAAGAAGTAAGAGTTGCCATAGAACAATTGGTTGCTTACACGCAAAAGAATGAAATTGATATTCTTTTAATTCAACAAGGAACTTTATTAGACAAAAATATAATTGAACAATTACGTCATTTAAAAGCAATTGTTTTTGCGGGTGTTTATAGTGATTTAGAAATTATTGATGCTGTAAAAAGTAATGGAATAAAGACCATTTGGGCAGAAGAGGCATTGTCTAATGCAACAGCCGAAATGGTTTTGGCACATTTGTTTAGTGGTGCAAGATTATTGCAAGAATCAAACAGAAATATGCCTTTAGAAGGAGATAGTTCTTTTAAATTTTTACAACAATCTTATAGTACAGGTGTAGAATTATCTGGCAAAATATTAGGAATAATAGGAATGAATTTGGCTGGACAAAAAGTAGCACAAAAGGCTTTAGGACTTGGTTTAAATGTTGTTTATTCAGATAATACGTTGCCAAATTTAGAAGCTGATTTCGAATTGCCAAATGGCATTGTATTTCCTGTACATCTTTCGTCAGTTGCAATGGATGAATTATTAGAACAATCACATTTTATTTCTATTCATACCAAATTTTTTCAGCAATATGTGGTAAATAGTACTTCTTTTGAAAAAGCACAAAACTTAATAGGAATTGTAAATTGTGCTTATCCAGAAGCAATTAATGAGGTTGATTTGGTTGATGAGGTAAATAAAGAAACTATTCTTTTTGCAGGAATTGATCGGTTTGAAGAAGAACCTAGTCCTGCAATTCAGGTGCTTATGCAACCTGCATTTTCGCTTTCGCCAAATATAGCAACAGCAACGCATGAGAGTAAACATCAAATTTGGCAAGAGATTTTTTTAAAATCTCAAGTATTATTAAATAAATAAAATTTTAAAAAAGCAATTGTTTACGTAAGTACAGTTGCTTTTTTTATAAATTGTTTTAGCAAATAAATTATGACGTATACAGCCTTAATAATAGATTTTATTTCTTTTTTAAAGCATCCCAATTTAATGGGCTATGCATATAGTAAAACCGATAAAATTAAAATTACAGTTCAATTATGGTTGAGCTTATTTTTATTCATGATTTTGGGTTTTGGTGTTTTAGATAATTTAATAGAAATTCCCGAAACTGATGTTTTTGCCAAAATGTTAGAAACAATTGGTTATTTTGCGGCATTTTTATTTGCAGTGTTTATTGGACCGTTTTTAGAAGAAGTGTTTTTTCGGTTACCACTTCGTTTTAAAACTTTGTATGTATTCTGCGGAGGTTTAGGTATTATCGCTTATTTAGCCTTTTCTATTACAGCTATTGTAGAGTATTATTTTGATACTATTTCTTGGTTGTATTATAGTTTTTGGGTGCTAGCCACTGTTGTTTTTGTAAGCAGCATTTTCTTCTATCAAAATAAAATAAAAGAAAGTAGAACAAAATGGTTTCCTTTTATATTTTATACGTTGAGCATTTTATTTGCTTTTATTCATATTGGTAATTTTCAAGAATTTCCTTTAAAAGTATTATTATTTATGCCACTTATTGTATTGCCTCAATTTATTTTAGGAGTAGGAATGGGATATTTACGTATTCGAATGGGCTTTTGGTATGGCTATTTATTTCATGTATTGAATAATGCATTTGCTTTTTCAATGTTTTATATTTCTCTAGAATAAGTGTATAACTATGCTTAAAAAAATGTTTTTTTAGCTTGTTTAAGTTTATATTTGTATAAAAAATAAAATTTATGAATAGTATTCATTGGCACACAAAGGCGTTTGAAGAGTTGGATGTAAATGAATTATATGACATTCTTCAATTGAGAATGGATGTTTTTGTGGTTGAACAAAATTGTCCTTATCCCGAATTAGACGGAAAAGATAAAAATTGTTTACATGTTTTTGCATCTCATCACGGAAAAGTAGTTGCTTATGCACGTATTGTACCTCCTGGGTTGAGTTATCCACAAATGTCTATAGGTAGAGTAGTGGTTCATCCAGAATATAGAAAAGAAAAGCTAGGAAGAAGATTAATGAATCTGGTTTTAGAGAAAATTGAAGAAGAATTTGAAGCACAAGAAATTCAAATTGGAGCACAATGTTATTTGAAAGAATTTTATGGTTCTTTTGGTTTTGAATCCGCTTCTGAAGATTATTTAGAAGATGGAATTCCGCATGTTGATATGATTCGAAAAGAATCTGAATATAATAAAGATTAAAATAGATAGAAAAAAGTTGTCGAAATAGGACAACTTTTTTTGTTGAACTATATTTGTCAGATGTTAGAAATTCTTTATCAAGACGAATATATTGTAGCCATTAATAAACCTAGAGATTTATTAGTGCATAAATCATTTATAGCAAGTGATATTCAGGAATATGCCATTCAGATTTTGCGCGATCAAATTGGGCAATACGTTTATCCTGTTCATCGATTGGACAGAAAAACATCTGGAGTGTTACTTTTCGCTTTAAATAAAGAAATATTGAAACAACTTAATGATGATTTTGCTACGCGAAAAGTAGAAAAAAAATACATTGCTATTGTTCGTGGTTTTACTCTTGAAGAAGAAACGATTGATTACGCCCTTACAAATGATAGTGGGCAAACTCAAGAAGCAAAAACATATTATAAAACTTTACAGCAAGTTGAGGTAGATGTTCCATTCGGAAAGCATCCAACATCTCGTTATTCTTTAGTTGAAGCTTATCCAGAAACTGGCAGACAACATCAATTGAGAAAACATTTTAAGCATATTTTTCACCCTATTTTAGGCAGTCGCCCACATGGATGTAATAAACAAAACAAATTGTGGTTAGATCAATTTGCCTTAACAGCAATGTTATTACATGCATTAGAACTTCGATTTGAACATCCTATTACACACAAAAATATCCATTTGCGTGCCACAATTGATGAACAATATACAGCATATAATAAAGTATTACAGTTTGATTTATCTGCTTATTACAGAAAATAAGCAGATGTTATTCGTATCTTAATGCTTCTACCGGATCTAATTTTGATGCTTTTATAGCCGGATACAATCCTGAAATAACAGCAACTGTAAGAGTAGTAATAAATGCGGCTAATATTGCTCCCCACGGAATAGCAAATGTAAAGTGAAGTGCCAATGTCATGATATACGCCGTAGCTATACCTAATAAAGTCCCTATAACTCCGCCAATTTGACCAATAACAATAGTTTCTGTAAAAAATTGTTGAGCAATTGTTCTTCGTTTTGCTCCCAAAGCTTTTCGAATACCAATTTCTTTTGTACGTTCGGTTACCGAAACAAGCATAATATTCATCAAAGCAATAGAAGATCCCAAAACAGTAATCATACCAATAATCCAAGCAGCAGCATTTAGCGTGTCAACTTGTTTTAGCATAGATCGAATCATATCATCACTGCGCTCAATACCAAAGTTTGATTGATGCGAAGGTGTAAGATTTCTAACATTTCTAAAAGTTACCATTGCCTGATCTATAGCTCTTTCTAATAAACCATCTTGTAACAAAGCAACTTTTATGGTGTAATTGGTCTGATTTGGATTAAAGATATTTCTAGCTATTTGGATTGGAATAAATACACGCTGATCTTCATTATTACCAAACGTACTTCCTTGTTCTTTTAAAATTCCAATAATTTTAAATTTATATCCACGTATAGAAATAACCTGATTTATTGGAGAACTATTTTTAAACATTTTTTTTGAAAAATCAGAACCTACAACACATACAAAATGATCGTTTGTAATATCAGTATATGATAATTCTCTGCCAGTACTAAGTTGTAAACCACTATTTGATAAGTAGTTTTCGTCACAACCAACAATGCTAATTTCTGGATCAGATTTTAATACATCGGTTTTCACTTCTACTTTTGAAGCTGCATCAAAGGAAAGTGAAGTTTTAGAAAGAGGATAATTATATAGTTTTTTAAATTCTATCGCTTGTGCATAAGTAATAACAGGATTTTCAACCTGAGTAGATTTGTTTTTAGCCATTCTTCCCGCCGCATCGTATTGACTAATGGTAAAAGTATTTGCTCCCATCGAAGCATAATCGTTTAGCATTGTATTTCTCAACGCATCTACTACTGCCAAAATCCCTACCAAAGCCCATATTCCTATAGCAATTATAAAAACAGTAATAAAAGTTCTAAGTAGTTGACTTTTAATATTTCCTGTAGCAATCTTGATATTTTCAATTGTAATTTTCCACATATATAATAGGACGTTTACATTGTCAAAATGTTACAACTAAAGGTACTTAAAATTAATTGTAAAGATTTTATTTACGCAAAAAACGTTTATTTTATCCATTGAATAATAAAGAATCATATAAAAAAAGAATGTATGATGTGACTGATTTGCAAAACCATAAATCTAGTTTTCTACTAAACATTAGTTAGTTTTTTTGATGCAAGAATAAAAATGCTTTTTACAGATTTCATAAATAGCTATTTTATACAGAAAATTGGCTAATTTTGTAGTAATAACTAATTTGAAAATTAAGTAAAATGGCAAAGAAACCAGGTATTCCAAAAGGGACAAGAGATTTTTCTTCGATTGAAGTAGCAAGAAGACAATATATAATGCAAACAATCCGTCACAATTTTGAGCATTTTGGTTTCCATCCAATCGAAACTCCTTCATTTGAAAATCTAGATACATTACTTGGTAAGTATGGAGAAGAAGGTGATCGATTAATTTTTAAGATTTTAAATTCTGGTGATTACTTAAACAAAGCTGAGGAAACTGTTTTAACAACTAAAAATAGTTTGAAGTTAACCAATCAAATTTCGGAAAAAGCATTGCGTTATGATTTAACTGTGCCATTTGCGCGCTATGTTGTAATGCACCAAAATGAATTAGATTTTCCATTTAAGCGTTATCAAATGCAACCAGTTTGGCGCGCAGACCGTCCGCAAAAAGGAAGATATAGAGAATTTTACCAATGCGATGCTGATGTTATTGGTTCTAAATCTTTGTGGCAAGAGGTTGAATTAGTAACGCTTTACGATAGAGTTTTTACAGCTTTAGGTGTTGAAGGAGTTACAGTGAAATTAAACAATAGAAAGATTTTAGCTGGTATTGCTGAAGTAATTGGAGCAAGTGATAAATTGATTGATTTTACAGTTGCTTTAGATAAGTTGGATAAAATTGGTGAAGACGGAGTTAAGAATGAAATGATAGAAAAAGGAATTGCCGAGCACGCAATTACTAAAGTACAGCCTTTGTTTAATTTTACAGGAACTTTTGAAGAAAAGATTGAAAAACTAAAAACGTTACTTGCCGAATCGGTTGAAGGAACAAAAGGAGTAGAAGAATTAGAATTTGTAGGAAAAGAAGTAGCCGCAATTGGATTAAAAACAGCTTTTTTAAATCTTGATGTAACATTAGCAAGAGGATTAAATTATTATACAGGCGCTATTTTTGAAGTAGCCGCTCCAGCAACAGTACAATTAGGTTCTATCGGTGGCGGTGGTCGTTATGACGACTTAACAGGTATTTTTGGCTTAAAAGATATGAGCGGAGTAGGTATATCATTCGGTTTGGATCGTATTTATTTGGTTATGGAAGAATTAAATTTATTTCCTCAAGCCGTAAATGCATCGTCAGAAGTAATTTTCTTAAATATGGGCGAAACCGAAATGAGTTATGCAATAAAAGCGGTTACAAAACTTAGAGATTTAGGTATTAAAACCGAAATTTATCCCGATAAAGCAAAGGTTGGTAAACAATTTCAATTTGCAGATAAAAAATCAATTCCGTTTGCCGTTTTAGTCGGATCGGAAGAAATGGCTGCCGAAAAGTTTACGTTGAAAAATTTAGTCTCAGGCAATCAAGAATTAGTTTCTTTTGAAGAATTAGTTAACTCAATTCAAGAATACATATAAGTTTAAACAAATAAAAAAAGTAGATTCAGAACGAATCTACTTTTTTGTTTTTAGAAGCTTTTTTTGTAAAAGGAAACAGTATTGATGTAGATGTTAAACCAATAGATTTTTGTAACTTTAAGATTCAAAATTGAAAAATTGAATTATGAAAAGTAAAAAATTAGGAAATAAGCCCAAAATGATGATGTTTAGATTGTTGTTTGAAGAAAAACCACATCTTGATTTAAGTAACGTTTTAAAAGAACTTCATCTCGTTTTTCCAACTGCAACTTTAGATGAAAAAACGGGTGCATTTACTTTTCCTGATTGTAAAATTGAATATGAAGATAATGTAGTGTCGGCGCAGTGTGTAATTATGCAAGCTGATGACGATAGTTTAAAACCAATAGACAATAAATATTTTGAACAAAATTGGCATTGGAACGAAGCAAAAGAAATAGTAGAAAAATGTAAGTATGAAATTGCAATTACTGATTTTTTGGGCAGAAGTTTAGAGCCACGTGTGCGTATTGTTTTAATGCAACAAATGCTTTTTGCATTGTCTAAAGTTTGTAAACCAACCGTAATTGTTTCTGAACATGGAGAAAAATTAATTGATCCAGAACTATTTTTAGAAGATTGTAGCGACACTAATTTTGTAGCGTTAGATTTGGTTGTAAATGTTCGTTTGTTTAATGTAGATGATCCAAATTACGGAAAGTTATTAATGGATACAATCGGTTTACATGCTTTGGGAATATCTGATTTTCAGTTTTTCTTTAATGACGAAAAAATGGTTACTTCTGTAGCCAATCGTTTTTGGGATTATAGTTATTATTTAATGGAAGTAGGTGATATTATAAAGAATGGCGATACGGTGGAAGGTATTAATGAAGGAATAATATGGAAATGCGAAAAAGTATATTCTACTTCTCAGCCCAAAAGAACAGTTATTAATATTGTTACGGAGTAAATATAAAAAAGATCGAATCATTTTAGTGATTCGATCTTTTTTGTAATTATTATTTTAGATTAAAAACCGTCAACTCCTAAATAATTAGCAGGAGTAATTTGTTTTAATTCTGCTTTTATTTCGTCAGAAACTTGTAGCGTTTCAACAAAGCTATGAATAGATTCTTTATTGATAACTGTGTTAGTTCTTGTTAAATCTTTCAAAGCTTCGTAAGGATTTGGATATGCTTCTCTTCTCAAAATAGTTTGAATAGCTTCTGCAACAACAGCCCAGTTTTTTTCTAAATCTTGCTCAAATTTTTCTTTGTTCAACAGTAATTTATTTAAACCTTTTAAAGTAGATTCAAAAGCAATTAGCGTATGTCCGAACGGAACGCCTATATTTCTTAATACGGTGCTATCTGTCAAATCGCGTTGTAAACGAGAAATAGGAAGTTTTGCAGCTAAATGCTCAAAAATAGCATTGGCAATTCCTAAATTTCCTTCAGAGTTTTCAAAATCAATAGGATTTACTTTATGCGGCATTGCTGAAGAACCAATTTCTCCTTCTTTAATTTTTTGTTTAAAATAATCCATCGAAACGTAAGTCCAAATATCTCTATCCAAATCGATTAAAATTGTATTTATTCGTTTCAATCCATCAAATAAAGCTGCAAAATGATCGTAATGTTCTATTTGTGTTGTTGGAAATGAATGTTTTAAACCTAAAGAAAGCTCTACAAAATCTCCTCCAAATTGTTTCCAATCCATTGTAGGATAAGCCACGTGATGCGCATTGAAATTGCCTGTTGCTCCACCAAATTTTGCAGCAAATGGCACTTGATTTAGCAATGTTATTTGCTCTTCCAAACGTTGTACAAAAACGTAAATTTCTTTACCTAAACGCGTTGGCGAAGCAGGTTGCCCGTGTGTTCGTGCTAACATAGGAATGTTTTTCCACTCGGCGCTAAGTTCTTTTAATTTTAAAATTAATGTGTTTAGCAAAGGTAAATAAACATCTTGGTAAGCTTCTTTTGTTAATAATGGAATAGAAGTATTATTAATATCTTGAGAAGTTAATCCAAAGTGAATAAACTCTTTATATTGTTCTAATCCCAATTTATCAAAAGCATCTTTAATAAAGTATTCTACAGCTTTGACATCGTGATTTGTTATTTTTTCTTTATCCTTGATCCAAGTTGCATCTTCGGCAGAAAATTCTTTATAAAGTTTTCTTAAAGCAGGGAAAACATCATGAGAAATACTTTGTAATTGCGGAATATTGTGCTCGCAAAGCGATATAAAATATTCTACTTCTACAAGTACTCTGTATTTGATTAATGCTTCCTCAGAAAAATATTGAGATAACGATTTTGTTTTGTTTCTATATCTACCGTCTATTGGTGAAATAGCATTTAGTTCTGTAAGCATAGTACTTATTGTGTTGTTAGGATACAAAGATAAAATTTTCGAGTTAGAAAAAAAAAGTCAAGATTTTAAAAGAATTGCAATTAAAAATAACATATATTATTTTGACCACTCTCTTATTGCATCTTTATTCATTTTGATATAATCTAAATTGTTTGCTTTTTCGGCCAATTCTAATGAAATTTTAGCTGTAGCAACAGCATCTGCTTTATTGCCCATTTTTGCCTGAATTTGAGATTTTAGGCGATAGAAATAAAAAGGAACTTTTTCGCCACTTTTTTCGATTGCTTTATTTATCCAACCTAAGGCTTTGGTTAAATCTTTTCCGGTAAGATAAAAGTATTCTGCCGCCGCGTAATAATCTGAAGTTTTTGGTCCTTCAAAAGTTTCATCAATGCTTTTCATTGTTAAAGCATCCGTTGGAACTTTAAAACGAACAGAAACTAATGTTTTTTCCCATGCAATATCTAAATCTGCATAATCAATGTTTACGTTGTTTACACCAATGGTAAAGGTTTCTAGCTTTCTATCTGTATTTTGTACTTTTACTTTAGTTGATAAAGCAATTTTACTTTCGTCCCATTTTTCAGGAGTTCCCCAATTGTTTGTGTCTTTATAGAAAATAACTTCCCATTCTTCTACTTTGGGAATTGTATATATAGCGTATGATCCTTTTTTAAGTGTTTTTCCATCAATTTCTACGTCATTTCCAAACGTAATTACACTATTCATATTAGCACCTGTTCGCCAAACGCGACCATAAGGCACTAAATCACCAAATACCAATCGTCCGCGCATATTTGGTCTTGAATAATCGATAGAAATATCTGTTAAACCAACTGCTTGATGTGTTTCTGACTTTGTACTTGTTGGTGGCGTGTGTACTTGTCCAAGCATTGAAAGGCTTAGTAAAGCAAAACAACCAATTAATATATTTTTTTTCATTTTTAAAAGGTATTGAGTTTGTTGATATAAGATAACGATTTTGTTTCGTTTTAATTATTAAGGTTTAAAAATATCTAAAAGGAAATTGACAACAAAATGCTTTTAGAAAAAATTATCAGCTTTTTTATAAAAGAATTTTTTAGATAAAAAAAGATCGTTCGAGTTACTGAACGACCTTTTAGTTTTAAATGGTTATGTAATTATTTTCCTTTTTGGATTCCTTCTTTTAACCATTCTTTATATTCTTCTACATTTGGTGTATAACCAACTGGATCTGATAATCTTTTTTCTTCCTTATCTAAGATGATGTAATAAGGTTGAGCATTTGCATGGTAATTTTTCATTTGGAAATCGCTCCATTTGTTACCAATTGTTTTAATTTTCTTGCCAGTTGTTTCTGAAATGTATTGCTCATTTTCTGGCAATTCTTTTTTATCATCCACATAAAGAGAAATAAGAACTAATTCTCCTTTTAACATTGATAAGATTGTTGGATCAGACCAAACATAATCTTCCATCTTACGGCAGTTTACACATGCAAAACCTGTAAAGTCTAACAATACTGGTTTGTTTACTAATTTTGCATAAGCCATACCTTGCTCATAATCTGTAAAAGCAATAATATCATGGGCACCATATTTTGCGCCTTCTGGCAGTGCTTCTGTTGTTGCATTAGATCCATTTCCGCCTTTACCACCAACTCCATACGGACTTTCTGCATAAGTCATTGGAGGAGGGAAACCAGAAATTATTTTTAGAGGAGCTCCCCATAATCCTGGAACTAAATAAATAGTAAATACAGATACTAATAATGCCATGAACAATCTTCCTACTGAAATACTTTCCATAGGGCTATCATGTGGTAATCTGATTTTTCCTAATAAATATAATGCCCAAGCACCAAAAATAGCAATCCAAATAGCTAAGAATATTTCTCTTTCTAACCAATGTGCTTGTAATACAAGATCTGCATTGGATAAGAATTTGAATGCTAATGCTAATTCTAAGAAACCTAAAGATACTTTTATGGTATTTAACCATCCGCCTGAGCGTGGCATAGAGTTTAACCATCCTGGAAACATTGCAAATAGCATAAATGGCAATGCTAATGCTAAAGAAAATCCTAGCATTCCAACAATTGGCGCAATACCACCTTTAGATGCTGCTTCTACCAATAAAGTTCCAACAATCGGTCCTGTACAAGAAAATGAAACAATAGCTAATGCTAAAGCCATGAAAAGGATTCCGATAATTCCACCTCGATCTGCCTGTGAATCTACTTTATTTGCCCAAGAGTTTGGTAACATAATTTCAAATGCTCCTAAGAAAGAAGTTGCAAAAACAACTAATAAAACAAAGAAAATAATGTTGAAATATACGTTTGTTGATAAGGCATTTAATGAATCTGCACCAAAAATAGCCGTAACAATCGTACCTAAAATCACATAAATTAGAATGATAGATAAACCGTATATAATAGCATTTTTAATTCCCTTAGCGCGAGTTTTTGACTGTTTTGTAAAGAAACTCACCGTCATAGGAATCATTGGAAATACACAAGGAGTAAGTAAAGCTGCAAAACCAGAGAAGAAGGCTAAAATAAAGATTGTAAATAAACCTCTAGATTCACCTGATTTTTCTGTAGCAACTGTATCACTTGGTGTTGTATTGTCTGTATCTGAAGCTGCAACTACTTCATTACTATTTGACTCGTATTCTTCGAAGTTTTGAACCTCTTTTGATTTCAAAGTTTTTAAATCAAAAACAAATAGGTTGCTTTGACTGATACAAACTTCTTTACAAACTTGATATTCTAATTCAACCTGAATGTTTGCAACATCAGGGTTTGTTAGTTTTATTTCTTGTGTTAATTTAATTGGGCCAACAAAGTAAGTTTCGTCAACTTCAAAAACATCGTTAAAAACGGTTTTTGTTTCACTTTCAGTTGTTTTACCAACTAATGTATAGTTTCCGTCAATATTATTGTACAAAAACTCCAAAGGTAGTGGCCCGCCATCTGCAGTAAATTGCGAATATAAATGCCAACCATTTTCTACAAAACCTTCCCAGGTAATTGTATACTCCGTATCCGATTTTTTTTCAATTTTTGAAGTCCATGATGCTGGGTTTTGCATCATTTGGGCTTGCAATGTAAAAATCGAAACAAAGAAAAACAGCAAAAGAGCTAATTTTTTCATAAGTAATATGTAATGTTTAAAATGTTAGTTGTTGTATTTCTTACTTTAAATCGATCGTCATTTCGACTGCCAATAATCCATACAATGTTATCTCCCGAGCATAGTAACCAGATATCGTCTTTCTCTGTTTGACTATATTTCTCGTCTTTTAAAAATTTTGAAACCCTTTTGGTTCCTTTCATTCCAAATGGTATAAAAAAATCTCCTTTTTGAGGTTTTCTTATACTTAATGGCAATTGTAATCGATCTGCATCAACAAAAATGCTATTGGGTGTCCAATTCATTTCGTCTATTAATCCTTCGAACTTGTTGATTGATAAGTGCAATGGATATTTGATTGATTGATTTAAACCTAAATGATATATTTCAAAATCTGAATTAGATTTTTTTTCTGAAATAGGATTTAGATTTAGAAATTCTCTCTCTTTTGTTAATATGTAATTTCGAGACAGTATTTTTTTTCCTGTTTGTGCATTTAATAAATCTTCAATATCGTTCCATGCTGTAAAACCATAAGGTTCAAGCCACTTGTATAAATAGGCTTTGGGCATAGATAAATTTTTTAATTCTTTTAAAGAAAATAGCAGGTTATCTTGCTGTTTTGTAACAACTTGTTGATAAAGTAGATTACTTGCATCTTCAACCATTTGATGAGATTCTTTCAAAAATGTAATTGTATTTTGAAAAGAAGTATCTACATGTTCGTTTAGTCCTTTAAAAACTGGCAAGATATTTTTTCTTATTTTATTACGCAAATATTTTGTCTGACTATTTGTATAATCTTCTCGCCAGTCAATTTTGTGAATTTTTGCATAAGTTTCAATTTCTTCTCGTGTAAAAATAAGAAGCGGTCTTCGTATTGTTTTTGTTTTTTCTGGAATACCTAATAAACCTTCGATACCTGTTCCTCTGGAAAGATTGATGAAAAAGGTTTCCATAGAATCATCTAAGTGATGAGCTGTAAGTAAATATGGTAAAGAGAGAGAAGTTAAAAGTTCATTAAACCAATTATATCTCAAATCTCTTGCTGCCATTTGAATAGATAATTTTTGCTCTTTTGCGTAAGCTTTTGTATCGAATTCTTTTGTGTAACAAGATATTTTTAAATCTTCAGATAATTGTTTTACAAATTTTTCATCTTCATTACTATCTTCTTCTCTTAAATGAAAATTACAATGCGCAACAATTACTTTTAAATGTATTGCTTTACATAAATGCAATAAAACAACGCTATCTATTCCGCCGCTAACAGCCAATAACGAAGTTGTATTTGTTAATTCTGGAAAATTATTTTGTATATGTTGTTTAAACCGTTCTTCCATGTAAAGATGTAACTATTAAAAGCAAATTTAGAGTTAGTAAGTATCTGCTTTCTAAAAATAAATTCATTTTATTTCTAGAAAGTGATTTTTAATTTCCTTCAAATATACTATTGAAAAATTTAATCGAGATATTTTTTAAGGATTTTAGCAATTGAAAATAAAAACAAAAGAGATTGTTTTACGTAAAACAATCTCTTTTGTACCTTGTTAATAATGTTTTATGCTGTTATTTTTTTGATTTTCCTAAAACCGATAAAACAATAAATCCTAATAAACCACCCAAGCCTGATGCAATTAAAATTCCTAATTTTGCCTGACCAGGAAATTCTGGATGTAAATTAATATCAAAAGCTAGTTCGGTAACAAATAAAGACATTGTAAATCCGATAGAAGCCAATAAACCTAAACCAAGTAAATTTGTATAAGTCATTCCGGCTGGCATTTTTGCTAATCCAAATTTTACAATTAAGGCCGTAAGACCAAATACACCTAAAACTTTTCCGATCAATAAACCTAAAGCAACTCCAATTGTTACTGCACTTAAACCTTCTCCACTAGATGAGATTGGAATAGCAGCATTTGCCAATGCAAACACAGGCATTACAAAAAAGGCTACAAAATTGTGCATGCTATGTTCTAAACGAATTGATGGGGCTAAACTATGAGTAGATAAATCTTTGATATCTTCTACACAATCCATTTGATCTTGAGAAAGTAAGGGCGAATTATGATTGGTAGGAATACTTAAAAAACGCTCTCTTAAAAGTTCAAATTTTCTGCGAAAATAAGATGCATGTACTTTTGCTGTTGTTGGAATTGCGAATGCAGCTAAAACTGCTGCAATTGTAGCATGAACGCCAGATAGCATAAATGCCAACCAAATTCCACCAATTCCAATTATTCCATAATAAAATGTGTTTCTTATTCCGATTAAATTACTAATAATTAGTAAACCAAAAAAGCCTAAACCAATACCTAAATTAAAAACAGATAATTGATCCGTATAAAAAATAGCAATTACCAAAACAGCACCTAAATCATCAGCAATAGCCAACGCTGTTAAAAATATTTTTAAAGAAGTAGGTACTTTATCACCTAATAAATATAGTACACCCAAAGCAAAGGCAATATCTGTAGCCATCGGAATTCCCCATCCGTGTGCAGCATCTGTGCCAGCATTAAAAATAGCATAAATACTTGCCGGAACAACCATTCCGCCAATTGCTGCAATAATTGGCAACATTGCTTTTTTAGGAGAAGAAAGTTCGCCAGAGGTTAATTCTCTTTTTAGCTCTAAACCTACAACAAAAAAGAAAATAGCCATTAAACCATCGTTTACCCAATCTTTTAATGAATGGCTTAAAACGTATTCGTTAAAAGAAAAACTTATAGAATTATTTTCCCAAAATGAAACATATTGTTCAGCCCATTGGGAGTTAGCCATAAAAATAGCTATCAGTGCAGCTAAAAACAATACAATACCGCCAGATGTTGATTTTTGCATAAATTTATTTGCAGGTTCAACAATCCATTTATCAGCAATGGTTAATTTAATTTTATCGTCCATTTTGTTTATATTTTTGTAGCGAATATATGTTTTATCCTCATTTTGAGCAAATTCACTATTCCGATTTAGTAATATGTAAATTATTATTAATTTATATAACAGCTTGTTTTATCAATACTAAAATCAAAATATTCTTTATTATTTGTGGTAAAAATAAATGTTTTTGATTGTTTTATCTGTAACTATATAATTCGAATAGCATTTTCTATTTTGTTAAGTTTTATAAGAAAAAGGTGTAAATTATTTGTTTAGTTAAATATAATAAAATCTCTCAAAATGTTTTAAAAGAAGAAAAAATGATGTACTGCTAAAATATTTGTGGCATATTGTCGTTTTCTAAATAAAAGAATTAGGTGTTTTTATGAAGTAATTCTGTAACATTTATACACAAATAACAACTAATTCTGAAAGCAAATAGCTTATCTCAAAGTTTTTAAAACTTAATTATTTACGTATTAAAATTACCAAAAAATAAAATGAATTATTATCGAAAAAAAATCTGGCTCTCTCTTTGTTGTTCTTTTTTTTGTGTTTTTATTGTTGCTGCTCAAAAAACATCAGTTTTAAAAGGAAAAGTAACCGATACTACCGAATCTCTTATAGGAGCGGTTGTTTTAGTTGTGGAATTAGGAAAAGGAATTGCTACTGATCTTCATGGAAATTATACCATAGAAATTCCAAACGGAAATTACACCCTAAAAACTTCATATATAGGTTATCAAGATACTTTTACAAAAGTAAATTTAATCGAAAATAAAACTGTAAATATTCGTTTAAATAAGGATAATTCAGAACTTTCTGAAGTTGTAATTGTTCAAAATAAAACAAAAACAGACATTCGCACACCCGAAATGAGTGTAAACAAATTGTCTGCAGAAGAAGTGAAAAAAATGCCAGTTGTACTGGGTGAAACAGACATCTTAAAATCTATTTTACAATTGCCTGGTGTAACTAATGCTGGTGAAGGTGCAGCAGGATTTAATGTTCGTGGCGGTAGCGCTGGTCAAAACCTAGTTTTATTAGATGATGCAACGCTTTATAGTTCATCTCATCTTTTTGGCTTTTTCTCTATTTTTAACACAGATGCAGTAAAAGATTTAAAGTTATATAAAGGAGGAATTCCTGCGCGTTTTGGCGGTAGAGCATCATCTGTTTTAGAAGTGTTTCAGAAAGAAGGAAATAAAAATAATTATGGTTTTGAGGGAGGAATAGGACTTATATCGAGTCGTTTGTTGGTGGAAGGACCAATACAAAAAGGAAAATCATCTTTTTTGGTTGCTGGAAGAGGCTCTTATGCACATTTATTTATGAAATTATCAGACAATAAAAATTCAGCTTATTTTTATGATATCAATGCCAAAATGAGTTATGATATCAATGCCAAAAACAAATTAAATTTTTCTGCTTATTACGGAAATGACGTTTTTAGTTTTGCCAATTTGATGAATAATACGTTTGGAAATTTAGCTGTTGGCGGAAATTGGCAAACACTTTATAATGAAAATCTTACAGGAGAGTTTGTTTTAAATTATAGCAAATACACTTATAATTTAGATTTAGATTTGGTTGGATTTAATTGGAAAAGCGGAATAGGCAGTTTACAGTTTAAATATAGTTTTTTACAAGATATTAATCCAAAGTTACAATTGCGCTATGGAATAAATCAGAATAGATATTCGTTTTATCCTGGAACGATAAAACCGACAAGAGAAGATTCTCAAATTGTTTATCAAGAATTTGATACAAAACATGCTCAAGATACAAATATCTTCATCGAAGCGGAGCAAAATATTGGTCAGCATTTTAGTATTAATTATGGTTTGCGTTCTTCTAATTTTAGAGCAAGCGGAAAAGGCAAGGAATATCAGTATGCTAATAATCAGCCTGTAGTTTTTGATTCTAATTTAGGCGTTTACAAAATGGCTGATAAAATAGGAGAAGTTACTTACGGAAATAATAAAACCATAAAATCATTTCATTATTTAGAACCTCGTTTGGGGTTTGCTTATATTTTAGATGACGAGAAATCGATAAAAGTAAGTTACAATAGAATGATTCAATATATTCATTTAATGTCAAATACTTCTGCACCAACTCCTTTAGATATCTGGACTCCAAGTGGCACTTATGTTGATCCTGAAATTGTAAATCAGGTTGCTTTGGGTTATTTTCAGAATTTTAAAAACGGAATGTATAGTTTAGAAACCGAAGTTTTTTACAAAACAACACGAAATAGCATTGATTATATTGATGGGGCTCAGTTGGTAGGAAATGAAGCTATTGAGCGTGTTATTTTAAACGGAAAAGCACGTGCTTATGGATGGGAAGTATTGTTTAGAAAAAATTTAGGAAAATTTACAGGATGGGTATCTTATACATTATCAAAATCAGAACAAAAAACACCTGGAAGAACGGTTGATGAACCAGGAATAAATAATGGAAATTGGTACAGAGCATCGTATGATAAATTACACGATTTATCTATTACAGCGCTTTATGAATTAAATAAAAAATGGACATTCGGAGCAAGTTTTACGTTGCAATCAGGCAGGCCTATTACATATCCTGATGGACAATATGAATATTTAGGCTATCGAATTCCGAAGTTTGGCGATCGAAATGCTCATTCAATGCCAGCATATCATCATTTAGATGTTTCGGCAATTTACACACCAAATCCAGATTCTACAAAACGTTGGAAAGGAGAATGGGTTTTTGGTATCTATAATTTATATAGCAGATACAATGCTGCGTCAATTTCTTTCAAAGAAAATAAAGATGTTAGAGGAAAGAATGAAGCAGAAAAGTTGTCAATATTCGGTTTTGTACCAAGTGTTACTTATAATTTTAAATTCTAAATCATGCAAAAAAACATATTCTTACTACTTTTTGTTTTATCTATTTGCTCTTTTACATCGTGCACACAAGTTATAGATATTGATCTTCCTACATCCGAACCAAGATTGGTGGTAGAAGGCAA
>JASLED010000057.1 GCA_030151255.1 Flavobacterium sp. | reverse complement strand
GCTTATAATCCTTATTGTGCTTATAATCCTAAATTTTCTTGTCCAATTCCGCCAGAACAAAATTATATTCCAACAGAAATTAATGCAGGAATAAAAGACTATAAATACGAATAAAAAAAGCCAGACAATGTCTGGCTTTTTGCTTTATTGTGAATTAATTATTTCAATTTTTTAATTCCCATGCTAAACAATGTAAATGCTTGTAAATCTACATTTTCTTGAATGTTTTGCGCAACAGATTTACCTGCTCCGTGTCCTGCATTTACTTCAATTCTAATTAACATTGGGTTGTTTCCTGTGTTTTTAGCCTGAAGTTCAGCAGCAAATTTAAAACTGTGCGCTGGCACTACTCTATCATCATGATCTCCTGTTGTGATCATCGTAGCTGGATAATCTTCTGCTTTTACGTTGTGCAATGGAGAATATCCTTTTAGGTATTCAAACATTTCTTTGCTATCTTCAGCTGTTCCATAATCATATGCCCATCCTGCTCCAGCAGTAAACGTGTGATAACGCAACATATCTAAAACTCCAACTGCTGGTAAAGCTACTTTCATCAAGTCTGGACGTTGAGTCATTGTAGCACCAACTAATAAGCCTCCGTTCGATCCTCCTTTAATAGCTAAGAAACCAGATGAAGTATATTTGTTGTCAATTAAATACTGAGCCGCTGCAATAAAATCGTCAAATACATTTTGTTTTTGCATTTGTGTTCCTGCAACATGCCATTCTTTTCCGTATTCTCCACCACCTCTTAAGTTTGGTACAGCATATACTCCTCCATTTTCTAACCAAATTGCATTAGCAATGCTAAAAGATGGAGTAAGGCTTATATTAAATCCACCATATGCATATAACATTGTAGGGTTTTGACCATTCAATTCAATTCCTTTTTTATACGTAATAATCATAGGAACTTTTGTACCGTCTTTTGATGTATAAAATACTTGTTTTGATTCATATTTAGAAGAATCAAATTTTACTTTCGGTTGCTCGTAAACTTTAGATTGTCCTTCTGCAACTTCAAAAGAATAGATTGTACCTGGAGTAATGTAATTTGTAAAAGAATAATAAATTGTTTTATCGTCTTTTTTACCGCCAAATCCACTTGCTGTACCAATTCCTGGCAATTCAATTGTTCTGATTTCTTTTCCAGAATAATCGTATTGTTTTACCATCGAAACAGCATCTTTTAAATAGCTAGCAAAAATATATCCTCCTCCTATTGATGGCGATAATACATTACTTGTTTCAGCAATTAAATCTGTCCAATTTGCTTGTTTTGCATTTGCTGCATCAGCAACTACAATTCGACTGTTTGGAGCATTAAAATCTGTTACGATATATAATTTTCCGTCTTTACTATCTAAAACACTATTGCTGCTATCAAAATTGTTTACTAAAGTTACAATTGGGCTATTTGCTTTCGTTAAATCTTTAATGTACAATTCGTTTCCGTATGTAGAGTTTGCTGCTGTAATAACTAAGTATTTATTATCTCCAGTAACTGAACCTCCAACATATCTTCTCTTCTGATCTTTACCAAAAATTAGCGCATCTTCTTTTTGTGCTGTACCTAATTTATGATAATATAATTTATGCTGATCTGTTTTTGCAGATAATTCGCTTCCTGTTGGTTTATCATAGCTTGAGTAATAAAATCCTTCATTTCCAAACCAAGAAACACCGCTAAACTTAACATCTACTAAAGTATCTCCAATAATTTCTTTTGTTGCGGCATCCATTACAATTACTTTTCTCCAATCGCTTCCTCCTTCAGAAATTGCATAGGCAGCTTTACTTCCATCTTCAGAAAAATCAATACTTCCTAAAGAAGTTGTCCCATCTTTTGAAAATTTATTTGGATCTAAGAATACTTCTTCTTTACCAGCTGCATCTTTTCTATATAAAATTGATTGGTTTTGTAAACCGTCGTTTTTAAAGAAATAAGTATAATTTCCTTCTTTAAATGGTGCGCTTATTTTTTCATAATTCCAAGCAGCTTCCATTTGTTTTTTCAACTCATCTCTAAATGGAATTTGAGCCAAATAAGCATTTGTAACCTCGTTTTCAGCTTTTACCCAAGCAGCAGTTTCTTCCGAACGATCGTCTTCTAACCAACGGTATGGATCTGCAACTTGCTCGTCAAAATAAACATCTACTACATCTCCCTTTTTTGTATCTGGATATTGAATAGCTTCTACTTGCTCTGTAGTTCCTTCTTTTTTGCAAGACAGAATTACGGTAGCTACAAGAAGCGTTGTAAGTGTTTTTCTCATAATAATTTAAGTAAATAAAATTAGTTCTTGTTGTGTAAATATATTGAATTATGTACAAAAAGCAAGGAAAACACCTTGCTTTTTGTCTTAATTAGTTCATCTATTAATGATTATGATCGTGGTCTGCCTCTTCTGGATCAACAATCTGAATAGTTCTAAATTCCATACTCTGATTTCCTGCTCTATCCAAAACTTTTACTACAAAATGATAATTTCCACGTTTTGCATCTTTATCTATAATAATCTCGTGATGATGTACATGATCATTCTTTTTACCTGCAATATCCGTCCAAGTTTTATTGTAAACGAAAGGAACTCTAGTTTCGTTTTCTGGAGAATCATCGCTGTGTTTTACAACAAATTTTAAGATTGACGCACTGTCTGAACCATGATTATGTCCATCAAAATCGTTGTGAATATCAACATTGTAAGAGCCCAAAGCTTCGTTGTCTGAAACTTCCATATCAAAATGGATATCTGATCCTGCTGCTAATTTTGCTCCTTCTGCTGGTGCATTTAAAACAATTACTGGTTTTTCAGTATCTACAGAACTATCGCTAGAACAAGATCCTAAAACGAATAAACTAATTGCCGATAAAACTGATATATATTTAATTTTTTTCATGATATTAATTTTTAAAATTTTTCTTTTGTGTTTCTGTAATAATTGTTCCTCAATGTTATATAATTGAAGGCGGACCTCTGGTAAAGAGATTCTGTTTTACATTTGATGTATAAAAAACATGAGCTATACTGAAAATAAGTTGAAAATTATCCTGGATAACATGCTCTAAACTTATTTCTGATGGTACTTGAATAGCGGGTAACAATTTGAACAAATACTGATCGCAGTAATGTACCTGGCTACCATCTCTCCATTCTAGATTATTGGTATGTTTTTTACCATACTCATGATTTATTATGACATAATGCAAATTATTGCTGAAGAACGGAACAAAAAATATCCATACTAAGATAATTCCGCAGCCCCTTCTTATGTCTAATCTATTCATTAAAACGGTACTTGTATCATTAATTGAATAGATCTTCCTAATTCAGGTATTCCCAACGGACGATAGAAACTCATATGATTCAATATCTTTGCATTAAAAACATTAGTTGCCGTAAGGCTTGCTCTTGCTTCTACTTTGCCAAATTTCACCAATGAAGTAATTCCAGCCCCATAACTTTGAGAACTAGGTGTTATTTCTTCTCCTTGCGCAATACGTTCTTGTTTTGCAAACCATTTTCTGCTGATATAAACTTCAGGAGTTTTAAACATTTTCCAATCGTTTAAAGCATATGTCAACTGCACATATAAATTTGCTGGCGGGGTAAATGGCAATGGATATTCCATCGATTTTTGATCAGAAATTTGTTTGTTATAAATAAATTCAAAAACAGCTTCTGCATTTAATTTATCAAAAAACTTCTTTTCTACTTTCCACTCAAAACCAGTAATTAACGCTTTAGATTGTGTATATTCATAAATCTGTCCGCTATCTGGTAAAATTGAGAACTGACCAGTTGGTTTTAGAAAAATATAGTTGGTAAAATAATATAAATAAGGGCTTAAAGTTGTTTGAAAACTTCCTTTGGTATAAGAAGCTCTAACATCTAATGCCAATCCTTTTTCTGGATCTAAATCTGGATTTCCTTTTTCATGTCTGAATGCACCGTGATGTACTCCATTTGATGCCAATTCTATTGCTGTAGGAAAGCGAAAATTTGTACCAAATGTTGCTCCTAAATTTAATTCGGGTGTCCAATCAAACTTAACTCCTAACATTGCATTAAAGCTAGAAAAATTTCGATCTGTTTTTGGTGTTCTTAACGCATATTGCTCTGCTATTGGCACAGATTGTCCTTTACCGATTAAAAAATCATACAAAAGTTCATCATAAAAAGGTTTGATATGTATTTCTGCATAATCTGCTCTTGCTCCAACTTCCCAAGTTAATCGATCATTTACAAAATACTCATACATTCCAAATACTCCCATCGCCGACTTATTGTATTTGGGCAACAAAAAGCTATAGCCGCCAATTGTATTGTTTTGATAATTTTGCTGATATCCAACAGTTAGTTTATGTTCATTACTAAATAAATGTTCGAATTTAATTGTTGCATCAAATGTATTTAACACAAATTCCAATTCCATATTTGGATTTGAAACCGGTGCAGCCTGATTGGCATAATGTGTATGAAATTTACTGAATTCTCTTCGAGTATTATTTTGAAAAGCTAATAACAAACTCAATTTTTGAGAAGAATTAAAATCCCAAGTAGCTGTATTAGTAAACTTTAAATGATTGGCTGATTGATAAGGATATTCTATATTTCGATGACGTCCATCATCTTTAACCGCAGCAATATTTGGTATTCCATGAGATCCTGGAAAAAATCCGCTTTTGTCATAAACGTTACTTACGCTAAATATGTTTTTAAACGAATGTCCAACATATCCAATCTGTCCATATAATGCCAAATTATTTCCAGCAGTATTTTTCATTCGCTCTCCTTCAACCGGAATAATTGTATTTAAATAAACAATACGATCTGTTGGCACTCTGTAATCGCCATAATCTTGTGCTGTTGCTTTAAACTTATAGAAAAAATGATCGTTGCGCGCTTTTAAAGCCACAGAAGCACCAATTGCATCATTAACAGTATTGCCAAATACAATGGCTTTCCCATCAAAAGAATGAACTTGTGGTATTTTTTCGTTGTTAATTTTTATAACTCCACCTATTGCATCACTGCCATATTCGATGGTTCCAACTCCCTTTATTACTTCTACTTCTTCTACACTAAAAGCATCTATTTCCAATCCATGATCAGCTCCCCATTGTTGCCCTTCTTGCTTTGCTCCATTTTCGGCAACTGCAATACGGTTAAAACCTAACCCACGAATAATTGGTTTTGATGCTCCTGCACCAATTTCCATAGCATTTACTCCAGGAACATTTTCTAATGTTTTGGCAAATGAACCCGAAAAATTTTCTACTAATTGTGCATTAGATACAACTTCTGTATTGCGAATGGTAGTTTTATCTGCTCTAGAAATAACAACCTGATCCAATAAAGTTAAATCCTCTGATAGATGGAAATCTAAAAACAAATCTTTTTTTACCTCTACAATTGTATCCAATTGTTTATAACCCACATACGATACTTTTACCTTATACTTTCCTGAAGAAGGCGATTGAATATTGAATTTGCCTGTTAGTTCGGTCATTGTTGCAAAATTATCAAAAGACACTGTTGCACCAATTAGTGGTTCTCCTTGCATATCAGATACTTTTCCGTTTACGCGATGTTCTTGCGCAAAGAAATTAAAAGATAGCAACAAGGTGATTACATTAATTGTAATTTTCATTTTATTTGCTCGATATTATGTTTAATACTGAAAATCAATTAGTTACAACTAGCTGATAAAAACTATAGATTAAACCAACGCAGGCGGAGCTCTTAGAGAATAGTAAACATGAGAAAGTGGAATGAAGTGTAAAATTACCTCATCTTGTACTTTTGTTGCTACTTCAACAGGAGTTAAATCAAAATCTTGAGAAGAAGGCAATATAGCCGTATTTAAAATAAAATCGCACGCAAAACAATGATCCATTTGTTGATGATGTTCTTTCCACTGAAAATCTTTTATATCAGTAGTTGTTTTCGTCATACATTGATCGTGCGATGCATGTTCATTTTCGTAAGCAATGGTAGATTCGATGTGCTCATAAGTATGCACAAGCTGAAATATGATTGTAAACATTACGCTTACAACCAATAATATTCGTGCTATATTTTTCTTTATCTCCATCATTGCAAATATACTCAAATATCTTTCAAAATTATGTTTCGTTTTTTCTAATTAATAAAATTACTGAAATTATCTCTTTACAACTAATTAGATGTATAAAAGTTTATTTAGATAACTTTTTATACAATTCTATCCAAAAGCAAAATATCAATTTATTAACATTACCATTTAAATAAACGATATAACAAAAAAAATAAACTAAAAGTTATTTAATTAAGTTTAAAAATAGCAACTACACCATATTTTATTACTTATTTCACATAAATTAGTTTTTGTAAAAAATTAGTTTAATAATAAATTAACAACTAAAAAACCTTTTATACCTTTACTTTTGTAAAAAACCTAAAAAATGAATAACAAATTAATTGGTAGTATTTTAATAATTGCAGGAGCTTCTATTGGTGCTGGTATGCTTGCAATGCCTATTACCTCAGCAGGAGTTGGATTTATAGGATCTTCTTTATTGCTATTTATTATTTGGTTTGCCATGTGTTATACCTCACTTTTAATGGTAGAAATTTATAAATACAATTCACCATCAGATGGGTTTAATACACTAACACTTAAATACACTAATTCGTTTATCAACAAGTTAGCTGGATTTAGCCTAATGTTTTTAATTTATGGCCTTACTGCTGCTTATATTTCTGGAGGAGGTACAATTTTAAAAGCAACCATTGATAATTTATTTAATACAAACACAAGTCAATATTTTTCAATATTACTTTTTGCAGGAGTTTTTTGCAGCGTAGTAATTATTAGTACTAAATGGGTAGATTGGTTATCTAGAGGGTTATTTGTTCTTAAATTGATTTTCTTAATATTACTGGTAATTTTATTACTTAGTTTTATAAAAGGAATCAACTTACTTCAGCAACCACTATCAATTGGAATAACAATTACAGCTATTCCAGCCATTTTTACTTCATTTGGTTTTCATGGTAGCATTCCTACCATTGTAGCTTACCTAAATGGCAATAGCAAATTAATTAAACGCGCTTTTATTTTTGGCAGTTTACTACCACTTATTATTTATTTAATCTGGCAAATAGTAATTCTTGGTAGCTTAGATCAAAGTGCGTTTATGCAAATTATTAATCAGAATTCTGGCTTAAATGGTTTGCTGCTCAGTATTCGTTCTATATCTGACAACGCAACTATTGAAACCCTTTTTAGTTTTTTTGCCGCAGCTGCATTAGGCACTTCTTTTTTAGGTGTAAGTATTGGTCTTTATGATTATTACAAAGATGTGTTTAAAAACAAGAAAAAAGCAAAAAACAGCTTAGCTGCACTACTCACATTTATTCCGCCATTGTTATTTGCTCTGTTTTATCCACAAGGTTTTATTATTGCATTGGGATATGCAGCTATTGCAGGCGTAATGCTAGCTTTAGTAATTCCGTCTTACTTATTTTTAAAAGCAATGCAATATCACAAAAAAAAGATTTCATTTTTTCAATCTTCAATCATCTATGCAATATTTGTTTTAGCAATTGTGGTTGTTTTTGCTCAAATAAAAATTGTACTTGCTTTTTAAATTCAGTTACATTATAGACTTTTTATCATTATGAAACATAAATACTTACTTATATTATCAGCCTTATTACTTGTATCCTTTTCGTTTCAGGCAAAAGCACAAGATACATTGGTGGCAAAACAAGATACACTTAAACATAAATCCTTATACGAGAAGATTAAAAATTACCTTGAAGAAGCCAAAGTAGATAAATCGGAAAGTAAATTTGATATTTCTTTTATCGGTGGTCCAAGTTATTCTGTTGACACAAAATTAGGATTAGGAATTGTAGCTTCTGGCTTGTATCGATTAGATAAAGAGAATCTTTCATTATCTCCGTCTAACGTTGCTATTTACACCAACTTTACCACAAGTGGTTTTTTTGCTATTGGAATAGAAAACAATACCATTTTTCCAGACGATAAATATCGTATCAATTCTGATATGTCGTTTACTTATATGCCTAGTAAATATTACGGTATTGGCTACGAGGCAGGTGCAAAAGGCGACTATACAAATTATGATCAGTATCGATTATTGTTAAATGTAGACATCTTAAAACAAGTTATTCCAAATGGTTTTGTAGGAATAACAATTGCTGCTCAAGGACTAAAATCGGATCATTTTGAAAAAGAAGATTTAATGCCCGATCAGAAATTAAACAACTCTATTTTTGGTGGTGGATTTGTATTAACTTACGATTCAAGAGATTTTATTCCCAATCCATACAAAGGTATTTTTATCCAATATCAACAATCCTTTTTCCCAGAAGCTTTAGGCACAACATCCTTCAATAGAATTGAAACCACAATACGAACCTATCAAAAAGTACTTCCAAAAACCATTGTAGCTTTTGACTTTAACGGCACATTTAATAACGGAAATGTTCCTTGGAGTATGCTTGCTCAAATTGGCGGATCTAAGCAAATGAGAGGATATTATATTGGTCAATATAGAGACAGAAAAGAAGTAAATACACAAATAGAAATTCGTCAAAAAATATATAATCGACATGGTGTTGTAGCTTGGGTAGGAGCGGGAAATATATTTGATACGTTCGATAATTTTAAATGGGCTCATACTTTACCAAACTATGGAGTTGGTTATCGTTGGGAGTTTAAAAACAGAGTCAATATTAGATTTGACTATGGTTTTGCCAAAGGGCAAGGAGGATTTTACTTTAATATAAACGAAGCTTTTTAATCATAAACTTATGCAGGCACATCAAACAAAACGCAGCTTTTGGCAATGGACACATAAACCCGTTCTTTTATTCTGGATTTATTTATTGGTAAATCTCGCGCCAACATTCTATTTCCTTGCTGTACAACCATTAGATTGGATTGGAAAAATTGTTATTTTGTGTTTCCCAATCGGATTCTTTGGTTTCTTTTTATCCATTTTTAGAAATGCTGGTACAGCGCAAATTATTTTATTTCCGTTGTTTATTTTACATGCCTTCCAAATTGTTTTATTCTATTTATTTGGTGGAGATCTAATTGCCGTTGATATGTTTTTAAATGTAGCAACAACTAACACTTCAGAAATAAACGAGCTGTTAGGAAGCTTGCTCCCTTCTATATTTTTAGTAATTATTTTATACTTACCGCCAACTATTTTGGCAATTATTCAATGGAAAAGAAGAGAAAGATTATCCAATAAATTTAGAATTAAAGCTATTGTAGCTTCATTAATTTTAGTAATTATTGCATTCTTATTATCTTTTGAAGGCGAAAATAAAAACACCGGAATTTTAGTATTCAATCAAGACGTTTATCCTATCAATGCACTTCATAATCTTGGATTTGCTGTTAACAAATGGGATAAAGTAAAACAATATCCAGAAACTTCTGCCGACTTTACTTTTGAAGCCATCAGAGTAAAAGATAGTTTACAAACTGAACGTGAAATATTTGTATTAATTATTGGTGAAACAAGTAGAGCAGATAATTGGAGTTTATATGGATATGATAGAGAAACAAATCCAGAATTAAAAAAACAAGAAAATCTTTTTGTTTTTAAAGATGCTTTAACACAATCTAACACAACTCACAAAAGCGTTTCTATCATTTTATCCGATGCAGAAGCAGAAAGCTACAATAGCATTTACAACAAAAAAGGAATAATTTCTGCTTTTAAAGAAGTTGGCTTTACAACTATTTGCTTATCAAATCAAGCAGAAAATGGTTCATTTATCGAATATTTTACCAAAGAAGCCGATATCTATCAAACCATCCGAACTACAGATCCAAAAACGGGGCTAACCATCAACAATTACGATGAGGCATTATTGCCAATTTTAGAAAAACTAATTGACAAAAATAAAGGCGATTTGTTTATTGTGCTTCATACTTACGGTTCGCATTTTAATTACATGGAACGCTATCCTGAATCGTTCAAAAAATTTGAATCAGATCAAGTAGCTGGTGTAAGTAAATCCGAAAAAGATCATTTAGTAAATGCATATGATAATAGTATTCTTTATACCGATCATTTCTTAAATCAAACCATCGAAACTTTAAAGAAAACAAAAGCTGCAGTTGCTATGCTTTATACTGCAGATCATGGCGAAGATTTATTTGATGATGATAGAGGACGATTTTTGCATGCATCGCCAACACCAACATATTATCAGCTTCGTATTCCAATTGTTATGTGGTTTTCGGACCAATTTAAAGCAACAAATACAATAAAAATGGAAGCTATTGAGAAAAATGTAGAAATACCTATTAGCACCAATGCTGTTTTTCATACAATGCTAAATGCGGCAAATATTGAAACAAAATATCTAGAAAAAGATTTGTCATTAGTACATCCGAGTTTTACAGCAAGACCTAGAATGTACTTAAACGATCATGATATAGCTGTTCCTTATTTGAAAATGAATCTAAAACCCGAAGATTTTGAAATGCTAAAAAAGAATAATATAAAACCTTAAAAACAATAATCATGAAGTTATTTAAAAACTTAATTTTTACGCTTGCAGTAAGCACTACTCCCTTTATGAGCTTTGCCCAAAAAGATCGAGTAGAATTATTACCCTATGGCAACATGGATAGTTGGATGGTTAGAGAAGTAAAAGAATCTTTTGTGATTGGTGGAAAAATGCAATATTTGTATGAAATTGCTCCAAAAAAAGATACTTTAAAAGGAAATGTAGCTTACGTCAATACACAATCGCCTTGGGCAACTTCATCTGTTTTGGCTACAGTTAGCAGTGTAACTAAAGGCAGTGTAACTGTTTTTCCTGAAAAGAGAGATAATGGTTTTGCCGCTCGCTTAGAAACACGTATAGAACATGTAAAAGTTTTGGGTGTTATAAATATCAATGTATTGGCCAGCGGAACTATATTTTTGGGACAAATGATTGAACCCATTACAGATACAAAAAATCCACAAAGCAAACTTATCTCTGGTATTCCTTTTACTAAGAAACCTACTGCACTACAATTTGATTATAAAGTAATTACAGGTGGTATTTCTAGCAAGATAAACGGAATGGGAAAAGGAACTGTTTTAAATGTAAAAGACGAAGCTGAAGCGTATATTATTTTACAAAAACGCTGGGAAGATAAAGATGGAAATGTATATGCTAAACGAATTGGTACAGGATGGCAGAGATTTAACAAATCGCAAACTACTTGGCAAAATAAACATCGTGTTGCAATCAATTATGGAGATATTAGTAAGCAACCTTATTTTAAAAACTATATGGATTTAAGATCGGGTTCTAATGCAAATTACACAAAAAATAGCAAGGGAAAATTAGTTCCGATAATCGAACAAGGATGGGGAAATGAAACGGATGAAGTAACTCACTTAATTCTTCAGTTTTCTTCTAACGCAGGCGAAGCTTATGTTGGAAATGTTGACAGCCGCTTTTGGATTGATAATGTTGGATTAGTATATCCAAATTAAAATAAAAAAGAGTTCAATATTGAACTCTTTTTTATTTTTCTAATATTTATTTTTTAATGCTATCATGACTATGTGTTTCTACTCCATCATTCCAAAATGTCATGATATCAGTTGCCACAGCTGCACCACTTCCTGCGGCAATTGCCAATTGACTTCTATGCCCAGCCAGAGTTCCTGCAACGTAAATTCCATCTATTACTAAATGATCTTTATTTTTAAGTTGAATTCTATTTTTTGATGCCAATGATTTTTTGTGTGGCTCTATAAACTCTGTCAACCCTTCAATTGTAAAAGTTGCACTAGAATTTGTTGCTACTACAACTAATCTACAAGCGTATTCATTTTTATTTGTTTTTACAATAAAGTAATCCTCTGTTTTTAATACACTAATTACTTTCTCGTCTTCTATTTGTACAACCTGATCGTAGGCTTTTAAAACCTCTTTTGATTGTGCTAATAATTCACTGCCCAATGTACCAGGCTTTATTCCGTAAGCATTATTAAACAAAGCTTCTTGTAACATACTTGCTTTTTGATGCATCACAATACCTATTGTTTTATTTTGCATAAATGGCTTTTTATAAGCACTTGCAAGAACTTGAGCACAAGATACTCCTGCTACTCCTCCACCTATGATTAATACATCAAAAAAAGACATGAATTATTATTGTGTTTTTTCGTCAATTAATTTAGACGTTCTGTAAATTAATAAGATACATACTGCACAAAGCAAGGCTACAATACCTATTAAAGCTACTAAACTATCGCCTTGAAATAAATTACTAAAATCAAGCATAGTAATATTTAGTACAATTAAAGCGGCAACAATTGCCAACATAACGTAAGTAAAAACTTTCATCGCTTCTTAAAAGATTTTGATTTTGCATAACGAAATTACAAAATAAAAATCATCTATCCCCTTGTTTAACATACCTAGTAAATATTTTAACAGCCTATTTTAAATAACACCCCCTAAAATCTGTGTGTTTTTTCATAGTACAACAGCGTTTTGTTATGTTTTGAGCATATATATTTCAGCTTGCTTATTAAACTATTTTTCCAATTTAGTATCATTATAAAATACATTCGCTTTACTTAAGGTAACTATATATCGTATAAAGATTTGTAATTTTGCCTTTTAAATAAAAGAATTTTTAAGATGTTTCAAATAGGCGATGCTTTAGTATCTGAAGATATAATAGAAAGAGAATTTGTATGTAACCTTTCGGCTTGTAAAGGTCAGTGTTGTATTGATGGCGATGCTGGTGCACCTGTTGATGAGGATGAAACAGCAATATTAGATGAGATTTATAGCAAAGTAAAACCTTATTTACGTCCAGAAGGAATTGAAGCGATTGAGCAACAAGGTACTTATATTGTTGGCGAAGATGGTGAATATGAGACTCCCTTAATTGAAGGTGGAGAATGCGCTTATGTAATTTACGAAAATGATACTGTTCTATGCGGAATTGAAAAAGCATATTTGGAAGAAAAAATCAATTGGAAAAAACCAATTTCTTGTCATTTATATCCTATTAGAATTAAACAATATTCTTCTTTTTCTGCGGTAAATTACGACAAATGGGATATTTGTAGCGATGCTTGTACTTTAGGAAAAGAATTAGAGGTACCTGTTTTTAAATTTCTAAAAGCTCCTCTTATCCGAAAATATGGAGAAGACTGGTATGAAGAATTAGAAACCGTTGCTAGAGAATATTACAAAAAATAATATATAAAAAATGTTCGCATCAATTTTTGTTGCGAACATTTTTTTATGCAATTTTTGCTGTTTAAGAAAGTTTTGAAAAACTTGCCATATACGGATCTGTAATACTGTTTTCTCCATCCTCAATATGTCCTGCATATTGAGAAACATAGTCTGGATAGTCTGCAAGTGAAATCACCACATCATACCAACCTTTGTATTTCAAATACTCTAATTTTATTTGATATTTTGCTTTTGCCTTAACCTTTATTTTACTGCTTGTTTTGCTATACACAACATCTTGTACATAAAACGATAAAGCCTTGTTTGTCTTATTCTCAAGGATAATACTTATTGTTTGATCTAAATTTGTTTTAAAATCAATCTCTACTTCTGGCTGATTGACGTTTCCTTTAAAACTTCTGTAAAAACCATTAAAGCTATGTACGTTAAAATGATACATTCCATTATGTAATTCACTCGCCGTCCATTTATAATTTAAAGGCGATTTTTCATTTACACCAAAATTCCAATTCTTTCCCTTTTCTCCTTGAAATTCAATAGCAGAATATACCTGAATTGGCGCCAAATATTCTTTATTTTTTAGTTTATTGGTTTCAATTCCAAATTCCATATTGATACCATGCTTATCTACCGCAACATTTACCTCTACATTATATGGCAAAGCACAGGCTTTTTTAACTCCGTTTTCTTGCTTTGGAAAATCTTTTAAGTCATTCCAGATGCTGTTATTTTGCAACTCTTGCATAGGATATTTTGCAAAACCATGTGGCACATTTTTATATCGAGCAGATAAAATGCGTTCTACATATTTATTTCTGTCAACAAAATCAATATCCACTTTTCTCAAATCATTTGCAGGCTGAAAAACAGATGTTAAATTTCCGCAAGTACCTCTTCTCCATGCCGAAATATTTTCTTCAATTACTTTTTTTCCCGTTTTCTTTTCAATAAAATATTCTAGAAACTGCAAGGTTGATGTTAAATCACAAACTTCAGAATTTACCCATCCTCCTCTTGTCCAAGGCGATGCAATAACCATTGGTACTCTATATCCTAAACCAATTGGACTAGAAATTGAGCTCTTATTATCTCTTGCTTTATCTTGCTCTAGCGTAACCCATTCGTCTTGTGTATCCATATTACCCGATACTTTTCCTTGTTGGATATCTGTGCTCAATGGAGGTACAAAAGGCGCAACGTGATCAAAATATCCATCATTCTCATCATAGGTTAAAACAAAAATTGTTTTCTTCCAGATTTCAGGATTTTTCGTCAAAATATCTAATACCTCAGATACATACCAAGCCCCAAACCAAGGCGCTCCTGGATGATCAGAAAAATTACAAGGCGCTACCAGCCAATTAACCATTGGCAAATTATTATTCTCTACATCTTTTCTAAATTGATATAAAATATCGCCTTTAGGTACTTGCATTTTTTTTGTTTCTCCTTCATACTGATACTCAATTTCTTCAATTTTATGGTAATCTGGATCATCAATATTGGTTGTAAATGCCTTTTTATGGATATTTTGAGCTATAACTGGCAATTGCAAAAAGGCTTCTTCTGAATAATCTTGAAGATAATGTTCTAATTTTAATTGTGCTTTTTGCAATTGCTGCTTTTCTTCTTCTTGAAGATTTTTGTTCTGCAATTGCTTATTTATTCGTTCTAACTCTAATTGTTTAAACTGAATGTGTGCTTTATGAAAACGAACGTTATATTGCTTGTAAAACTCTAAGTTATTATCTGTGAAATTTGCCAACCAAGATTCTTCCAAATCAGAAAATCCAACAGGTAAACTCAATTCGTTTTGATACACTCGCCACGAAATGTTATTTTCTTCCAATCGCTCTGGATAAGTTTTCCAACTTACATCTTGATAATTAATTTGCCCGTTGTTTACATGCGCTATCGAATTTGGATCACGAGGATTTTCTCTAATTGCTCCTGCCCAAAAATAAGATCTGTTGGCACTAGTGCCCGTAAGTGAAGCGCAAAAATGCTGATCGCAAACTGTAAAAGCATCAGCAAAAGCATAGTAAAACGGAATATCTTGTCTGGTAAAATATCCCATAGTAAGTGGCATATGCGCAAACTCTTTATCGCCAGGTTTTTTGGCAATCAACCATTTGTCCATATTGCCATTATCTCTTGCTGCCACCATATCTTTCCAGCTATGTGGCAAACTACCCATCCAAGTAATACGTGTATTTTCGATATCTAACCGAAAAGGTCCGTAAATATTTTTATCAGCATCCGTTTGAAACCAAACAGGTAAATCATTTGGTTGACGAATAACCCTTGGATCATTAAAACCACGAACACCACTTAATGTTCCGTAACAATGATCGAACGAACGGTTTTCTTGCATAAGAAAAACAATGTGTTCTGCATCCAAAAATGTGGTTCCTGGATCTGCTTCTATACTCAAAGCTCTTTGAATAGACGAAGGCATTGCATTTAAAAACGGCATCCCTCCCATAAAAAGAGATGACGTTTTTATAAAATTTCTTCTGGTTGTTTTCATATCAATTATTTTAACCACCAACTAACACCTCGAATATTATCGGCACCGCTAAATTGACGATCTAATGCTTTTTGCAAATTAGCCTGATTTCTGTTGTATTCTGAGCTTGGATAAATCCATCTTGTTGGTGCTGTAACACCTTGCTGCACTTTAAACTCAGGATATCCTGTGCGCAGATGATCAAAATAAATTGTCATTCCAGCCTGATGAAACATAATCAAATACTTTTGCGTAAGAATTTGTTTTAGTTGGGTATTTAAATCTCCTGCTGGGTATTTTATAGCAGGTTGTTGCACATAACTCTGATAACTATCTGCTCCATAATATTGGGTAATACCTTTTGCAAATTGTGCATAATAATCAAAATTAGCTTTAATTCCATTTAGATAAAAATTTTCTGCATTAGCAGCAATCCATCCTCTTGCCGAAGCTTCTGCTAAAATAAATTGCAATTCTGCATAACTCAAAATAGCATTGGTTTCGTTGGTTGGATCTAAATAATATCTACTTCTTACTTTTGAAATATTTTTACTCTGCACCAATTTTTCGTTTTCTGCATAAGGCACTGTTGGATCTCCTCCATTGTACCCCGAAAAATCATTTTCTGGCAAACCTTTTTCCAATGCAGATGCCGTGCGTTGTGCAAAGGCAAATAAACGTGGATCTTTTAAATCTTTTAGTAAGTTAATAAATGTTGATGACATATACATACTCGATCCGTAAGAGCTTGAATTGAATTGAGGATATCTACTTCCTGCTTGATCATAAAATGTAATTTGTCCATTATCTGCATTACTTGCTAACAAGTTTCCTTTTTGATATATTTCGTTGAAACGACTTGCTATATTAATGTTTCCAACCTTTTGTTTTTTAGAAAGAGTTAGCAATACTTTTAATTTATACGAATCTATCAATTTGCCCCAACGTTCTAAATTTCCATTGTAAATAATATCTCCTTTTAAAATAGCTTCTGGCTTTAGCAATTGAGAGGCCTTGTCTAATTCGTCTAAAATTCCAACAAAAACTGCTTCTTGCTCATCATATTTTGGAAAGGGAATTTTATCTTCTCCTTGCAATGCTTCCGAAAAGGGAATATCTCCAAACGTCATAGTTAATTCGTAAAATAAATGTGCTTTTAAGAAATGACCTACCGCTAAATATTCTTCTTTTCCTGTTCTAATGGCTTCATCCATCATTTTTTTGTTTTGTAACAAATCCTTGTATCGATCAAACCCTTTGCTCCCCCATTTAAAATATTGATACGTACTTTCTCCATCGGTTTGAATAATCATTCGAGAAGCATATTCTTTATCTATATTTTGTAATGAAAATGCTGGTTTTTCTATTCTTGGCAACAATAAATACGGATCTGTTTCTTTAATTCGATTTGGATCTACATTTAGTTTATCCATATCTTGACATCCAATTACTGTAAATGTTAGTGCCAATGCGTATATAATTTTAATGTGTTTTTTCATGCGAATAGTTATTAGAATTTAATGTTTAACCCTAATCCGATCCAACGAGTTGAAGGATCTTGAATATCATTAATATTAGCTGTATCATAATCTGGATCTGAATATAATCCTTTCGATTTTTTCCACATTAAAAGATTATATCCTGTTAATGATGCTGATAATTGACTGATTGTTTTTGATTTTATCATTGGTGTAAAATCATAGGATAATGTAACGGTTCTTAATTTGAAATAGGTTCTATCAAATACGTTTGCAAAAAGTTTACTTTCTTTTTCTGTTACACGAGCACGATACGGGTAATTTTGTGCCCAACTTTGCCAATTTACAGCTCCAGTATGTTCTTTAAACACACGTGTATCTGAAACTACATTACCTTGCACATCTGTAATTAATTCTCCTGATACTAAATTAACTCCGCTTGGAATAAATACAGCATTGCCTGATGAATATTCCTGATCTCGGTAAAGAACCGATTCTGGATGTTTACCTCCCCACCACATTTTTTCTACTACTTCAGAACGCATTACACCGCCCCAAATTCCGTCAATACCAACATTTAATCCCCAATTTTTATATTTAAAACTATTATTCCAACCCAAGGTCCATTTCGGATCTCTATGCCCTAAATAAGTAGCTTGTTTATTGGCTGTTGGCATTCCTGTTTTTTCATCTAAAATTACTTTACCATCTGGCGATTTCATCCATTCTGTTCCATAATAAGAATCTACACGATCATTCAATCTCAAATCGCCAAATTTTTCAGCATCTTCATGAATCTTCGTTAAACGTCTTGTTTTTGCACTCCAATTGATTTGAGAATCCCATTGAAAATTAGTATTCTTTATAATTCCTCCTGCCAGAGTAATTTCCCATCCGTTGGTTGTATATTCATTTCCGTTTACCTTCATATTATTAAATCCAGAAGCTTCAGAAACAGGATAATCAATAATAAAATTAGAATCTAATATTTTGTAATAAGTAACATCTAAACTCAATCTTTTTTGATACAATGCACTTGACAAACCTACTTCGTATGTTTTAGATTTCTCTGGCAATAAATAAGGATTTAAAATTGAATTTGGATATTCAACTATCTGATTTCCGTTGAATGACGAGCTCAAGGTAGAATATGCCGATTGTAACTGATAAGGCGTTAGATCGCTCGAAACATTTGCCCAAGATGTGTACAATTTTAAGTAATCTACTTGTTTGGGCATATTAATTAAGTTTGATAATACAACACTTAATGAGGCAGATGGATAAAAATAAGAACGATTGCTTTTTTCTAATGCAGACGACCAATCGTTTCTTGCAGCAAAACTTAAAAAGAAAGCATTATACAAGTCAAACTCAACAGTGCCATAAACACTATTTACAACCTTTTTTTCTAAATAATTAGTTGCTGTTACTTGTCCTTTTGAATTTCCTAAATTATGTACTCCAGGCACCGTTAAACCATCGGCAGCCGAATACGAATTTGCTATTCTGTAATATCTAGAAGCCGCACCAGCATTTACATTGATTGCAAAATCGTCTGTAATGTTTTTATTGTACATTGCCAAAATATCATAATCAATATCTAAACGCTCTTTTTTATCTAAACTAAACCCTCCTTCTCGCGAAGTGCTGTAATTAAAATATGATTTAGGACTTTGTAGTTCTGTGTTGTTGTTGGTAGAAATCATCGAAGCACGCGCTTGTAATACTAAATCTTCTGTTGCTTGATAATTTAAGTTTAACTGAGCATTTGCCACATCTTTATTCCAAATACGTTTAAAATACTCTGCTCCAAACCACGGATTGTTGTACCATGCATAATTGTAATTAGCTTGCTTAAAACCTTCCATTCCAGGCACCCACAAATTGTTTTTTAAATCTTTTCCGTTTACATCATCTCCCATCCAAATTAAAATTGTGTACATGTGTCCACTTGGATTATAATCATAATTAGGCACATTTGGCGCGTAAATTCTACTGTATGATAGTTTTGAATTTAACGTTAACTTATCTGTAATATTTGTAGTAGATTTAAAATCTAAATTTGCTCTTTGCATGCTAGTATTTGGCACTCGATCTTTATTATAAGTGTAATCTCCAGAAAGGCGATACGAACCTTTTTCGGATTTATTAGACACTGCAAAATTGGTTCGCGAAATAATTCCTGTTTCTAAGAAATCTTTCAAATTATCGTGAAATTCCCAAGCAATGGGCACACGCTCATAACGCGATCTGTCATTATATTGTGTTCCCTCAACGTTTCCATACCAAGGAATAACAGCTCCTGTTTGCTTATCGCGTATTGGGCTATTCCATTGTGCAATTTTGGTATTAGCATCAAATTTTGGTCCCCAAGTCATATCTCCATCACTTATACCTCCATCTTTTCCGTCCCAAAATTCATACTTTCCGTTCGATCCACTTCCGTATTCATGCTGTGTTTTAGGTAAATTGGTGTAACCTGCACTTACCATTGTATTTTGAGATACTTCTACATTTACACCTTCCGATTTTGCATTTTTGGTAGTAATCATAATAGCTCCATTTCTACCCAATGACCCGTATAAAACCGAAGCACTTGTTCCTTTTAATACGTTTATATTAGCAATATTATCTGGTGACACATCATAAAAATCAGTTGTAATTGGTATTCCATCAATTACAACCAATGGATTTTTTCCTCTTAAAGAAAACTTTGGAGATTGTAACATTCCTGGTGGATTAGAAACTTGCAAACCTGCAACTTGCCCACTTAGTAAACTTCCCATATTGGGTGTAGCTACTTCCTGAATTTTATTTACGTTTACACTTTGCGTAGCATAACCAATCTTTTTTTCTGCCTTAGAAATTCCCAATGCTGTAATTACAACTTCATCCAATGACGATTGCTCAGGTGCCAATACAATTGTAATATTTGTTGCTTTTTGCACTGGCTTTTCATTGCTTTTATAGCCAATAAAAGAAACAACTAAAATATCTTTATCTTCAACTTCAATCAAGAACTTTCCGTCCAAATCTGTAATTGTTCCAATATTACTTCCTTTAATAACAACAGATGCACCAGGTAATTCCAATCCCACCTCATCTTTTACAATTCCCGTTACGTTTCTCTTATTTTGCGCATAGGATAGCGTTGCACATAATGAAAACATGGCACTCCAAAATAGTAAATTTTGCCTCATAATTTTTTATTGTTTTGTGAGACAAAGATTGCGTTTTACGTTGCCGATAAGATTAGGAAAAGACTAAGAAAAGCCTACTTTATTTAAACTTACAATTAAGAAATACAGAAAAACAATACTTAAATTTTACATAAAAATCTGATATAAAATTATGTTACATCAATATAATTCTGTATTATAAGTCAGAATGTTATATAAAATAGTTTAGCCAAAAAAGCTTGTTCTGAGTAAGAATCGACGTTAACAAGCTTATTTCAAGAATATGTTAATAATTTTAAGAAGTAAATTACTACAAAAAATATTCTTAAAGATTAAGAAATAGAAAAATATTGTTGCATTTAGGCAACTAATAATTAACGAATTGCAAGAAGTTCTGTTTGATAATCTTGCTATTTATTTGAGGTAAATAAGTTGATTTTGATAATCGATAATAGCACTTGCATGAACAAAAATATCCGAACCAATAATTCCGTGCACATTTTTGGTTTTATATTCTGTTAATGCTTTGTTTACATGACTCAAATCCAATAAAACCAAATTAAATCCATCCGTTTTCCATCTTCCCATTTGAATTTGATTATTATAGCTCACTTCTGTAAACAACCCATTTGCGCCTGCTCCAGATGCTTTTGTTTCTGAACTAGAAGTAATTAATCCAAATTTTTCTACGTAATTAAAATCTATACAACTATTAGATGCACCAGTATCTAAAATAAAATCACCCCATACGCCATTTACTTTTACACGAGCAAATAAATGGTTTGTTCGGGCAATTTTAAAGGCCACAGACTTAAATCTTTCTTTTTTTAACCAATCTTTATAGTTTTCCATTAATTAAATATAGTTTTAATTCTTTTTATAAGGTACTTTTGTCGATTAAAAAATACAACTTTGTAGAATATAACCAAAGCATGATTTTTACGGACACTCATACCCATCTATATTCAGATGCATTTGCGGACGATCGCAAAGAAACAATAAATCGTGCAATTTCGCAGGGCATTACGCGTTTTTTTATTCCAGCTATCGATTCTACCTATGCACAAGTTATGTTTGATTTGGAAACAACTTTTCCTTCAAACATATTTTTAATGATGGGACTACATCCAACCAATGTACAGCCAGAAACTTATAAAACTGAATTGAATTTTGTAGAAAAAGAGTTACAACGCCGGAAATATTATGCAGTTGGCGAAATAGGCATCGATTTGTATTGGGACAAAACTACTTTAGCCATTCAGCAAGAAGCTTTTCAGCAACAAATACAATGGGCAAAGCAATACAACTTGCCTATTAATATTCATTGTAGAGACGCTTTTGACGAAGTTTTTGAAGTGCTTGAACAAGAGAAAGACAATAAGCTAAACGGTATTTTTCATTGCTTTACAGGCACAGAAGAACAAGCACGGCAAGCGTTGTCTTATAACCTTAAATTAGGCATAGGTGGTGTTGCAACATTTAAAAATGGAAAAATAGATCAGTTTTTACATAAAATACCTTTAGAGCATATCGTATTAGAAACTGATTCTCCGTATCTTGCACCTGTTCCTTACAGAGGAAAAAGAAACGAAAGCGCATATATTGTAAACATTGCCGAAAGGTTGTCTGAAATTTATGCCTTACCAATAGAAACTATAGCACAACAAACAACAGCTAATGCTGTAGCTGTATTTGGAATATAGTTCAAAAACAGAAACACAACATTTTAGTTTACATAAATATTAAAACCAATAATGTCTAAGTTTGATTCAATACGTCATTATCACGATCATGAGGTAAACGAAGTCTTGCAAAAGATTTGCAAACACCCCATGATAAAAACGTTAATGAGATTTACTTTTCCTGATAAGTCGGAAGATCAATGGATGGAAGAACTGAGTAAAGTAAACTCAATACAACAGTTTCAAGAAGAGTTTGTTTATCACTCTGTTCTTAGAATCTTAGAAAAAAGTTCGAATGGTTTAACCACTTCTGGCTTTGATCAATTACAAAGTGACACTCCTTATTTATATATCTCTAATCACCGCGATATTATCATGGATACTTCTTTATTGAATGTTGTCTTAAAAAATCACGGCCTTACAATGACAGCTTCTGCCATTGGAGATAATTTAGTGCAAAAATCATTTCTATTAGCTTTAGCCAAAGTAAACAGAAACTTTTTAGTACGCAGAAAACTTACACCTAGAGAATTACTAGAAAGCTCTCGTTTAATGTCTGAATACATTCATAACTTATTGGCAGAACAGCACCGTTCGGTTTGGATTGCACAACGAGAAGGAAGAACAAAAGACGGAAATGATGCTACACACACTGGTGTATTGAAAATGATTGGTATGAATTCTGGCGATATGAACTTAATGGACTATTTTAAGCAATTAAAAATTGTTCCGGTTTCTATTTCGTACGAATATGATCCGACTGATGCCTTAAAAATACCTCAACTGTTAGCAAGCGCTAATAACGAAGTATATGAAAAAGCAAAAAACGAAGATTTCATTAATTTATACAGCGGTTTAGTTGGGCAGAAAAAAGGAATTCACATTCATGTAGGTGGTGTTCTTGATGTTGAATTAGATTTGATTAAAGAAAACGAATCAAAACCAATAAAACAATTACAAGCCGTAGCTCAGCTAATTGACCATTCGATTGTAAAAAACTACAAATTATGGCCAACTAATTACATTGCTTATGATATAATTAATGGCGAAAATACATTTGCAGATAAATATACCGAAAAAGAAAAACAACTTTTTGAACGTCGTTTGGAACTGAAAATAAATAAACTACAAAAAGACGCAGTAGACAATTTCTTGGCTATGTATGCAAACCCTGTAGTAAACCAATTAAAATTACAAAATGAACAATAAGCCCTCTATTTTGTTAATCTACACAGGTGGTACAATCGGAATGGTAAAAGATTTTAAAACGGGCGCACTGCGCGCGTTTAATTTTGACCAATTGGTTGAACGTATTCCCGAATTGCATTTGTTAGATTGCTCAATAGAAACTTATTCTTTTGATGTACCTATTGACTCTTCGGATATGCGACCAGAGTTATGGGTACAAATGGCAAGTATTGTAGAAGAAAATTACAATACTTTTGACGGATTTGTCATTCTTCATGGTTCGGATACAATGTCGTATTCAGCCTCGGCATTGAGCTTTATGTTAGAAAACATCCACAAACCCGTTATCTTAACTGGCTCTCAATTGCCAATTGGCGATTTGCGTACCGATGCCAAAGAAAATTTAATTACAGCTATTCAAATTGCTGGATTACAAGAAAACAATAAACCTGTAATTCAGGAAGTATGTTTGTATTTTGAATACAAATTATATCGAGGCAATCGCACCTCAAAAGTAAGTGCAGAATTGTTTAATGCCTTTACGTCGCCAAATATTGCTCATTTGGCCGAATCTGGAGTAAACCTGCGCATTAATCGCCCATTGTTAGTACAAAAAGAAGCTTCTTTGCCACTTTATGTTCACAAAACAATGTCGAGCAACGTAATGATTTTAAAATTATTTCCAGGCATTCAACAAAATGTTTTGGAAGCCATTTTATCCATTAAAGATTTGGAAGGAATTGTGCTGGAAACCTACGGCGCTGGAAATGCACCCACAGAACCTTGGTTTTTAGAAACCCTAAAAGAAGCCATTGCCAAAGGCTTAAAGGTAATTAACGTTACCCAATGCTCGAGCGGAAGTGTATCTATGGGAAAATACGAAACTAGTACAGAGCTGAAACAAATTGGGGTAATTTCTGGAAAAGATATTACAACAGAAGCGGCCATTACCAAACTGATGTATTTATTGGGAAAAAATGACCTTACCGATTTCAAAAAAGCTTTTGAAACACCTATATGCGGTGAAATGGAAGAATAATTAATTATATTTACCCACAACTTAGAGAGGTGGCCGAGCGGTCGAAGGCGCACGCCTGGAAAGTGTGTATACGGCAACGTATCGAGGGTTCGAATCCCTTCCTCTCTGCAAAAAAGAAACCAGTAGCAAAGGCTACTGGTTTTTTTATTTTAAGTGTGTTTTTATGTAATATTAACTATATTAGTAAAAAAGTTTACGAAACTACAGCTTGTTTTGTTTCGTGAAATAATAATGTTATGTGTAATTTTTCACTATGAGAATTGAAATCACTGAAGAACAAATTAAAGAATTGAAATCTATTAATGAATTTCATCAAAAAGGATATCAATATACAATAATGTACATTGCAAGGATTCATTCACAAGCCGAATTCTTATTTTCTAAGGTAATAATGTTGCAAGATAAATTATATTCTAAATATGAAATATCAGAGATTATCGAAGCTTTTACTATAAAATCAATTTGTGATTGGGAATGGTATATTGAAAAAATGATTAGTGAAACATTGAAAAATGATACAACAAAATTATCAGAAACTTTAGACTTGGAATTACCAAAAAACATATCTACTGACGAATGTTTCGCATATTTAAGTGGTTTAAATTACTTTGATTTAAAAAATGCCTCTAACCTAAAAAAAATATCGAAAAAAATTCTTACAGATGATTACAATCCATTTTTAAAAATAAGTAATGAAACTAAAAATAAAATTGATGAGTTTTATATTATAAGAAATTTTGTAGCACATAAAAGTAAAAAGTCTAGAAAATCGCTTATAAATATTTATAAAAAATACGAAATATCAGAATTTATAGAGGCTGGAGAATTTTTACTTTCAAAAAGTAATGAAAATTCAAAAACCATTATATTTCAAGATTATGGTTCAGCATTTTGGTTGTCAGCATTTAACATTTTAGAGTTTTTATATCCAAATATCTACAAATGGATAGTTATGGAGGAAAAAATATACAATGAAAAGTGTCATTTAAGATTACATTATTTAATGTATTTAAGTCCAAATAAACCACAATAAATTAAAAAAATATGAGTTTAGAAAAAATAAAAGAAGAAATTCAAATAATAGAATCTCATCTAACAGAAGAAGAACTTAATAAAGATATAATCGAAGTAGAAAATGATGAATTGATTAAGTATCTAGAAACTATAGGTTCCCGAGAAATTCAATATGAAACAAATAATCAACCACAATTTGGTAAGTTTACGGAATTAGGTGGTGTAATAAATTTATGGTATAAGGTCGTTAACGATATTTGGCTAATTAAAAATTACGAAATAAAACGTTTCTTCAAATAAAACTACACATAACATCGGTAACCATTCCCCAACTCCTTTTTAAGGTAAAAATCTAAAATATTCAACCTCGTTTAAGTCTTTTTAAGCGAGGTTTCTTTTTATAATAAATCTAGAAGAGTAAAAAAGAATTAATCAACCAATAAACTGCACTAAAAAAATCAACGATTGTAAAGTATCTTAGCATTCATTTTCTTATTTTAGTACATAGCAATGCAAAGCTATCTGCATGGCTTTTTTTATATTTTATACTAACTATCAATGAAATACACTTTTTTATTCCTTCTGAGTATTTCGGTCAGACCGTGCCACCTATTTCGGTCAAATGGTGCCACTTTAAAAAGTTATACAATAATACAAAAAAAGTTATTTCAAACGCTAAAAGTTTGTCTTCCTCATTGATTCCCCATTAAGATCTATTCTAT
>JASLED010000070.1 GCA_030151255.1 Flavobacterium sp. | reverse complement strand
GAGTTCGAGCCTCGTCTTCCGCTCCAAAACTTGATGAAAGTTTTCAAATATCATCATCTGCGGAAGTAGCTCAGTTGGTAGAGCTCCAGCCTTCCAAGCTGGTTGTCGCGAGTTCGAGCCTCGTCTTCCGCTCCAAAACTTGATGAAAGTTTTCAAATATCATCATCTGCGGAAGTAGCTCAGTTGGTAGAGCTCCAGCCTTCCAAGCTGGTTGTCGCGAGTTCGAGCCTCGTCTTCCGCTCCAAGAAATAAAAAAGTCTGCAATCGCAGGCTTTTCTATTTTAGAGGACTTAAATCAGTATTCGATTCAACTTCATATGCTGGTTTTCCTTGCTCAAATATACGAGCTTGTAATTCGCCTTTTAATAAAATAGTATTTCCTTTAACTTCTAGCCAACTTCCTTCTCTTAATCCAACAACTGGTTGTGTGTTAATGGTATGAAATTCATTAATACGAGTTTCTCTTGTTTCTCCCATATGTGTTGATCCTGATATTGGATCTAGATAATGAGGATTTAGATTAAAAGGTACAAAACCAAAAGTTTTAAATGATGGTGGATATGTTATAGGCATATCGTTGGTTGTTTCCATTGTAAGGCCGCAAATATTACTTCCTGCGCTGCATCCTAAATACGGAATACCGTTATTTACAGCATCAATTACAGCATTCAGTATATTGTTGGCATATAGCTGCTTTACCAATAAAAAGGTATTTCCGCCTCCAGTAAAAATTCCTCCAGCATTTAAAATGACTTCTTGCGGATTTTCAAATTCATGAATACCTTTTACTGTTATTCCTATTTTTGCAAAAGCAGTTTGCGCTTTTTGGGTATAATCGTCATGAGATATTCCGCTTGGGCGTGCGTATGGAATAAATATAATTGACTTTTCTGTTGAAAAATGCTCTTTTAATGTTGGAAGTAAGTATTCTAAGTACTCTTGATTGTATATGGTTGAGGTACTTGCTATGATAAGTTTTTTCATTTTTTAATAATTCTATCTGCGAGTAAAAATAGATTATATATCGCAATAAATAGAAAATAGAATAAAAAAGTGAGCGGATAATTTATATTTAACAAAACTTTACGTGCTATTAGTTTTGAATTATTGCTTAATAAGATATTTTTACACTCAACAGTAATATAGTGGAATATGAGAATTATTTTAACTTTTTTATTAACATTGTTGTCAGTTTTGACTTTTGCACAGCAACGTATATCTTTAAACGGAAAGGTTGTGTCACGAATTAAAGAGTTAGAAAATATATATGTTTCCAATCTAAGTACAGGTGAAGCTGTAATGACAGTTAAAGGAGGTTATTTCAAAATTAAAGCACAAGAAAACGATACGTTGATGTTTTCCAGTCCTTTTTTTGTTGGATATAGGCATGAATTAGATGATATTGATTTTAAAAGGGATATTATATTAATTCCGTTAGAACCAAATGATTTGAATAGGCAGTTGGAAGAAATTTATATTAATAAAATATCATCTGAATCTCTAGGATTAGTTTCTCCTTATACAAAAAGGTATACACCGGCCGAAAGAAGATTGTATACAGCAACTTCAGGAAGCGGACTTATTCCTGTTGATGCTATTGCAAACTGGATTTCAGGCCGTACGGCAATGCTTAAAAAAGCACTAAAGTATGAAAAACAAGAAATGAGGAAAGATAAATATCTTGAAATTGTTTCGGAAACTAAACTTGTTGATTATTATAAAATTCCAAAAGACTATGTTGTAGGTTTTGCTTATTATGTAGCAGATAATGATGCAATGATTAGTTATCTAAATTCGAGTTTTATAGATAAAGAAAAAATAGAAATGCTTACCGGAGAATTAGCATTGAATTTTATACAGATAATTGAAACAAAGCAAGATTAGAATTTTTTAATGCAGAATTTGGTTGATTTTAGCGTATTGAATATAAAGAAGAAGTAATAAACTTTGTAAATTTGTAGCGAAAAAAAGTACATACTTATGTTTGGAATTGGTGGAGGGGAGATATTTTTTATCATCCTTATTATATTAATGTTGTTTGGATCAGATAAAGTGCCAGAAATGGCAAGAGCTTTTGGTAAATTTATGGCACAAGTAAAAAATGCCACAAACGATATTAAAAACGAAATAAATAGAAGTGCTGAAGAATCAGGAATAAAAAAAGATATTGAAGAAACATTAGATGTAGGACTTGATCTAGATGTTAATCCGATAAAAGATATTCAGCAAGAATTACAACAACAAAAGGAAGATATTGAAAATATGACAGGTCCTATTAAAAGACAAAATTAATGATAGAGTCACTAGTAACGTTAGATAAAGAGCTATTAATATATTTTAATAACTTAGGAACTGAAACGTATGATCCTTTTTGGTTGTTTATCACAAAACAGTTAAACTGGATTCCGTTTTTTGTATTTCTTCTATATCTGACTTATAAAAAAGTATCTGTCAAAAAATTAGTTGTTATTTTAGTAGTCATGGCAGGTTTGGTAACTTTTACAGATCAAATGACTAATTTAGTAAAATATTCCGTAGCAAGACCAAGACCATGTAATACAGAAGATATTATTCAATATATTAGAATTGTAAAATGCAGTCCAACTTTAAGTTTTTTCTCAGGGCACGCATCTAATTCTATGGCAACAATGTTGTTTATGTATTTAGTATTGAGAAGATATTATAAATACATGTATTTGATATTCTTATTTCCTCTAATTTTTGCATATAGTAGAATTTATCTAACAATGCATTTTCCTTTAGATATATTAGCAGGTTTTTGCTTTGGTATAATTTCAGGTACATTGTTCTATCAGTTGTTTTTGTGGATAGAAAAAAGATATGCTGATAAATTAATATAACAGTTTAGATAAAAATATAGAAAGACTCAAGTTTTTGCTTGAGTCTTTTTTATGTTAAATTTTAAGATATGTGTTGTGTAAAGTTCAAGTAATTTAAATATTGATTATATTAGTAAAAGTAATAGTTAGCAAAACAATAAATGTATTTGCCTTTATTGATAAATCAGAAATAGGAATAAAATGTTAAAGTTAAAGTTTTATTAAAAAAATTTTTTTCTGAACAATAAAAAATATATTTTTGCGATGTATATATAACGCTCAAAGTTATTTAGATATGAAAAAGATTTTAGGAATATTAGCCTTGTCGCTTGCCTTTGTAGCATGTGAAAAAGATGTTAAATTTAGTGATCCAGGAATGCGCGCTACCATGACAAGAGACGTGCTTACTGATACAGCGCAAATAAAAGGTAATCCGTATAGTTATTTTACTGAATATAAGCCTACAACATTTAAAGCCTATGTAGTAAATGATAAAAATTTAATAATTGACGCTCAAACAGATTCAACACGTTTAAGAATCTATTTGCCAGATTATGAATTTGGAGCTCGTTATGATTTTAATCAAACAGCAAATATCAAAGCAGATTATTTCCAATATGATGATTTTGGAAATGAACAGTTGGTTTACTCAACAGATGCTTTAAAAGGTGGAAAACCAAATAGCAGACCTGGATATGTAATTTTAGATCCAGCTGAAAAACAAGTGCCAGGTTCAATTTCTGGTACATTCTCTATCAATTTAAACTCAAAGCTTTTACCAGATGATGTAATTGATATAGAAACAGGAGTTAAAATAGTACGTTATGTAGATGTAAAAACATTTGATAAAGGTGTTTTCTATAGAATTCCATTAGAAAAAGGACAATAAAAAATCCGTTGATAAAAATTGAAAAGAGCTGCTTATTCTATAAGCGGCTTTTTTTGTACCTTTGAATTTGTTGTTTAAAATCCTATTTCTGGAATAATATTCTAAAAATCAAGTATGTATTTAATATTCGATACCGAAACCACAGGACTTCCTAAGAGCTGGTCAGCTCCAATTACAGATACGGATAACTGGCCAAGGTGTATTCAGATTGCTTGGCAATTACACGATGAAATGGGTAGATTGGTTGAGCATCAAGATTATTTAGTAAGACCAGATGGTTTTGATATTCCTTATGATTCAGAGCGTATTCATGGTATTTCAACTGATTTAGCAAAAGAGCAAGGTATCTCTTTAAAAGAGGTGTTGGCTAAATTTAATATTGCACTTAGTAAAACAAAATTCATTGTAGGGCAAAATGTTGGCTTCGATGTCAATATTATGGGCAGTGAATTTTATCGTTTAGGTCTAGACAACAATTTGGCTGCTATGCCAGTGCTAGATACTTGTACAGAAGTTACGGCAGAAATGCTAAAGCTTCCTGGAGGTAGAGGAGGACGTTATAAGCTGCCAACATTAACCGAATTACATACTTATTTATTTGTTGAAGCCTTTGGCGAAGCGCATAATGCTACAGCAGACGTTGAAGCAACCACGCGTTGTTTTTTGGAATTAATTAAAAGAGGAACTTTTACCAAAGAAGAGCTTCAGTGTGATGATAATTATATTGAAGAATATAATAAGATAAACTTTAAGCCGTTTCAACCAATTGGCTTAAAGCATATCAATTTAAAAAAAGCATCTGACGAAATTCGAGCACGTTTAGCAAAATCACAAGAAAGTGGTTCTGTAAAAGTATCTGTCGAAGATCTTCAAAAGTTAAAAGAAGCAAAATTTGCTCATCTCCATGTACATACTCAATTTTCGGTATTACAATCAACAATTGGTATTGGCGCATTGGTGAAAAAAGCAGGCGAAATGAATTTGACTGCTGTTGCAATGACCGATCATGGTAATATGATGGGATCGTTTCATTTTGTTTCCGAAGTAAGTAATCACAATAAACGAATTGAAGGAATTAATAAAGAAAGAGCTGAAAATGGTGAAGAAGCATTGCCTTTACTAACACCAATTGTAGGTTGCGAATTCTTTATCAACGAAAATCATCTTGATAAAACAAAAAAAGACAACGGATATCAGGTTGTGTTGTTGGCAAAAAATAAAAATGGGTATCATAATCTAGCCAAAATGGCTTCTATTGCATATACAGAAGGTTTTTATTACGTGCCGCGTATTGACAAAAAAGTTGTTGAGCAATACAAAGAAGATGTAATAGTGCTAACAGGAAATTTATTTGGAGAAGTGCCAGGTAAAATTCTAAATGTTGGTGAGCGTCAAGCTGAAGAAGCTTTAATTTGGTGGAAAGAACAATTTGGCGATGATTTATACATCGAGTTAATGCGTCATAATCAAGAAGATGAAAATCGTGTAAACAAAGTCCTGATTGAGCTAGCAAAAAAACACAACATAAAACTTATTGCTACAAATAACGCTTATTATTTAGATAAAAAAGATGCTAATGCACACGATATTTTGTTGTGTGTAAAAGATGGCGAAAAACAAAGCACACCAATTGGTAGAGGCCGTGGCTATCGTTATGGATTACCTAATCAGGAATATTATTTCAAATCGGAAGCCGAAATGAAAGAATTGTTCAAAGATGTGCCAGAAGCCATTTATACAATTCAAGAAGTAGTAGATAAGGTAGAGCCTTTTGTATTGCATCGAGATGTATTACTGCCAAAGTTTGATATTCCTACCGAATTCCAAGATGCAAAAGATTTGGAAGGAAATGGAGAGGGGAAAAATGGAGAAAATAATTATTTGCGTTACCTAACGTATGAGGGAGCGAAACGAAGATATCAGGAATTAACAGAAGAAATTACCGAGCGATTAGATTTCGAATTAGCAACTATTGAGCGTACAGGATATCCCGGATATTTCCTTATTGTGCAAGATTTTATTGCAGCAGCAAGAGAAATGGGAGTTTCTGTTGGGCCAGGTCGTGGATCTGCGGCTGGTTCAGCCGTAGCTTATTGTTTGGGAATTACCAACTTGGATCCGATTGAATACGATTTGCTATTTGAGCGTTTCTTGAATCCGGATCGTGTATCCATGCCCGATATCGATATCGACTTTGACGACGAAGGCCGAAGCAAAGTAATGGATTACGTAATTAATAAATATGGATCAAATCAGGTAGCACAGATTATTACGTACGGAAAAATGGCAACTAAATCGGCCATTCGAGATACGGCGCGCGTGTTGGATTTACCGTTGTTTGAAGCGGATAGAATCGCCAAGCTTATTCCGGGTATGATGCCTTCTAAATGGAATTTAGCTCGTTTTCTAAGTGAAGACGAAAGTGCGATTAAAGCGGTATTGCGAAGCGAGGAGTTTGATAAGGTAAAAGAGTTAATTGCTTTAGCACAAGACGATTCTCTAATTGCAGAAACCATTCAGCAAGCAAAAATATTAGAAGGTTCAATGCGTAATACGGGTATTCATGCGTGTGGGGTAATTATTACGCCAGATGATATTACCAAGTTCGTACCTGTTACGGTTGCCAAAGATTCTGATTTATATGTAACCCAATTTGATAACTCCGTAGCAGAAAGTGCTGGATTGTTAAAGATGGACTTCTTGGGGTTGAAAACCCTAACCTTGATAAAAGACACGATTAAATTAGTAAAATATAGAACGGGAATTGAAATTGATCCAGATTTGATTCCAATTGACGACGAAAAAACCTATGAGTTGTTCCAACGCGGAGAAACTGTTGGAGTTTTCCAGTACGAATCTCCTGGAATGCAAAAATACATGCGCGAGTTGAAACCAACAGTTTTTGGTGATTTAATTGCGATGAACGCTTTGTATCGCCCTGGACCATTGGAGTATATTCCTTCTTTCGTTCGTAGAAAAAATGGAGAAGAACCAATTGTTTATGATTTAGATGCTTGTGAAGAGTATTTAAAAGAAACGTATGGAATTACTGTTTACCAAGAGCAGGTAATGCTTTTGTCGCAAAAATTAGCTGATTTTACCAAAGGTGAGGCCGACGTTTTGCGTAAGGCAATGGGTAAAAAGCAAAAAGATGTATTGGATAAGATGAAACCTCGATTCGTAGAAAAAGCTTCGGAAAAAGGGCACGATCCAGTGGTGTTGGAAAAAATTTGGAAAGACTGGGAGGCGTTTGCTTCTTATGCCTTCAACAAATCGCACTCCACTTGCTATGCTTGGATTGCTTATCAAACGGCTTATTTAAAAGCGCATTATCCTGCCGAATATATGGCGGCGGTGCTTTCTAATAATATGAATGACATCAAGCAAGTTACCTTTTTTATGGAAGAATGTAAGCGAATGGGCTTGCACGTATTAGGGCCAGATGTAAATGAGTCGTACTATAAATTTACCGTAAATAATGAATATGCTATTCGTTTCGGAATGGGAGCGATTAAAGGTGTTGGACAAGGTGCGGTAAAAACAATTGTAGATAATAGAGAAAAAGCACATTATCGTTCTATTTTTGATTTAGCAAAGAAGATTGATTTGCGTGCAGCTAATAAAAAAGCATTTGAAAACTTGGCATTAGCCGGTGGTTTTGATTGTTTTAATACACATCGTGCACAATATTTCTTTACAGATGTAACAGATCCTGTACCATTCTTAGAAAAAGCAATTCGTTACGGCGCAAAAACCCAAGAGAACGAAAATTCAGCTCAAGTAAGTTTATTTGGCGATAGCAGTGAAGTGCAAATTCCTGAACCAATGTTGCCAGATTGCCCAGAATGGAGTACGATGGAAAAGTTGGCGAAAGAAAAAGAAGTTGTAGGAATTTATATTTCAGGACATCCATTGGACGATTTTCGTTTTGAATTAAAAAATTACTGTAATGTTGGTGTAGAAGAGCTTTCGCGCTTAGAAAACTTTACAGGAAGAACTATTAGTTTTGGCGGAATGATTAGCGATGTACAATTTAGAACTTCTGCAAAAGGAAAAGATTGGGCTGCATTTACCATTGAAGGATATGATGAAGCGATGGAGTTTCGTTTATTTAACGAAGAGTTTTTAAAGTTTAGACATTTTTTATTGACTAATACATTTGTGTTTGTTCGTGTACAAGTTAATGAAGGGTGGATTAAGAAAGATACGGGAGAACGTGGCGAACCTCGTTTGCAATTTATGGAAATGAAATTGTTGCATGAAGTAATCTCTACATATGCTAAAAGTATTATTGTACAAATGAGTATTGAGGAAGTAAATGAGGGAAAAATAAATGCATTAAAATCTGCTTTTGATAATCATTTGGGAGATAAACAAGTGTTTTTTGATGTTTATGAAGTAGAAAAAGTAGCATTGGAAACACGGCCGATTTCGCCAATGGCAATGGCTTTTGATGAAGATGGTAATTTTATTGAAGATTTAGACGAAGTAGATAAGATGGATTTTGCTGTAGATGAACGAAAAGAAGAATATAGAATTATAAATCGAATAGAAATGTCGAGCAGAAACAGTCGCGTAAATATCAGCGCCGAATTGCTTGAAGAATTAGAACGTCAACAAATAATGTTTAAGCTCAATTAAAAAATAAAAAAAGTCATAATTCAGGTCTTGATTTATGACTTTTTTTATTGCAATAATTTTAAGCAATATTTAAAATATATCGTGCTTTTTGAAGTGCTTCATCATTGATATTAGTAAGATTTATAAAGTACTTATTTTGCCAAAGCTTTGTTTTTTCAGCTTGTTTATTTGTTGGTATATCCCATTCTGGATAAATACGAAATCCGCGTTTTCCTTCTCTTTTTGCTGTGCTAAGTATATGTTGTTCTGCTAATACGTTTTTCGGAAATATAAAACATCCCAATTCATTACTAATCTTAGCTGCAATTATGTAAAAATCAAATGCGTCATCTATCGTAAAAGGTTCGGTTATTCCTTTTTCATTTCTTCGCCATAAGGTTACAAATTGCCCACTTTTTTTAGGTGTTATTTTTGCTTTTCTGTATTTTATATTATCTATTGTTGTTTTACAATTAAAGCCATCATATTCATTGCATTCTTCATCTTTAGTAAGATTTATAAATGATATATTGAAGTGCTGTAAAAGTATTTGTTCAACTTGAGCGAGTTCTATTGTCATTTGGTCTGTATGATATTTTATGTCAAAAATAATGTGAAAGATAAAATACTCTTACTGAAAACACTCATGTGAAAGTCAGTTTTTTTAATAAAGTTGTAATTCAAAATTGTATTTCTATATTTTGAAATAGATAAAATTGATTTAAAAGAGTAGTTTTAAGTTTAATAAATTTATTAGCTTTGTTTAATAATCATATAAAAGAATAAAGATGGCATTAGAAATAACAGATGCTACTTTTGAAGAAGTAGTGTTAAAATCAGACAAACCAGTTTTGGTTGACTTTTGGGCAGTATGGTGTGGACCATGTAAAATGTTGGCTCCAGTTGTATCTGAGTTAAGTAATGATTTTGAAGGAAAAGCTGTAGTAGGAAAAGTAGACGTAGATGCTAACCAAGAGTTTGCTTCAAAATACGGAATACGTAATATTCCTACAGTATTAATCTTCAAAGACGGAGAGGTAATCGGCCGTCAAGTAGGTGTTGCTCCTAAAAAAACATATGAAGATTTAATTAACGGTGCTTTATAATCTCCGAATTAATTATAAAATTTTAAAAGGTAAGTCATTTTGACTTGCCTTTTTTTGTGTCTATTGAGTAATGAAAGGATCAAAAAATATTTTTTTAAAATAAATAATGCAAAAAAGTTTGAATTTTTTTAAATTTTATTTGTTTGAAAATCAGTAATATCGAATTTTTTGCAAAAAAAAGTTTGATTTTTTTTACAGCATGATTTGGAAGTGTAGAAAATGGTTGTATATTTGCACCGCATTACAGCAATAGAGACACGGTTTGGTAGTTCAGTTGGTTAGAATACATGCCTGTCACGCATGGGGTCGCGGGTTCGAGTCCCGTCCAGACCGCTAAGCTTTAGAGTAAGTCTCAAAAGTAAAAAAGCGAAAAGAAAAATAAAAAAGTCTTTGAAGTCTTTAAAAAAAAAGTATCTTTGTAGCTGTAATGAAATAATGGTTAATACTGGTTTGGTAGTTCAGTTGGTTAGAATACATGCCTGTCACGCATGGGGTCGCGGGTTCGAGTCCCGTCCAGACCGCCAGTAAAAAAGAAGCCTCTCATACGTTGAGAGGCTTTTTTTGCCCTCTAATAGTTTCAGATTATACTGTTAGAGTGGAAAAATTTAGTTGTGTTGTTAAGTGCGTTAAGCACTAGGTTTAGTAGTTGAACCAATGAAAAGCTTTCCTAATTTATTGGAGAGCTTTTTTGTTTTTTACACTTCTTATATATTCTCTCCAATTATAATCAAATGTAAATAGTTTCATAATTTGTTTATCTTTGCCAAGAAATGGTTTATCATGAATATGATAATGCAAAAGGGAATTGAGTGAAAATCTCAAACAGGCCCGCTGCTGTAAACTCAAAAAGAGTAATAAACCTTGTGTTCCACTGTTTAAACAACGGGAAGGACGTTTATTATGAGTAAGTCAGAATACCTGCCATTTTTATTGCGTTTTACGTTTTCGGAGACAAAACAAAAAATAACTACTTTAATTAGCATAGTCATGTTAAGTGACTATCAATAGGTATTTGTGTTTATTTCCCAAAACAACTATTGATTAGTTACAGATAAATGATATATTCTAAGTTTGCGTTTTTTTGGATTGTTTTTTTTGTGTTTTGTTCTTATATATCTAATGTATATGGGCAACAACCCAAAGATTCTATTACTGCGCTTAAAGAAATTATAATTTCGAAAGATGTTTTTAAGGAATTAATTCCTGTGCAAACATTACAAGGCGAAGAATTACAACGTCTAAATAGCTATAGTGTAGCGGATGCTTTACGCTATTTTTCAGGTGTTAAGATAAAAGATTATGGCGGACTAGGTGGTTTAAAAACTATTGATGTTCGAAACATGGGAACTCATCATGTTGGAGTTTTTTACAATGGCTTAGCTGTTGGCAATGCACAGAATGGTATTGTCGATTTGGGTAAGTTTTCGTTAGATAACGTAGAAACTATTCAATTATATAACGGTCAAAGAAGCGTTATTTTTCAATCTGCAAAAGAGTATGCCTCGGCATCAACAGTTTATATTCAATCAAAAAAGCCAGTTTTTGAGAGAGGAAATGACCTTAATTTATCTGTAAAGTATAAGTTAGGGTCTATCCAATTAGTTAATCCATCCATGCGATTAGATTATAAAGTAAACTCATCTATTAGTACAAGTATAAGTTCGGAATATATTCATTCAAACGGAATATATAAATTTAGACAAAAGCGTTATAATATTAATGGAACTGTGGCTTATGATACAATAGGACATAGACAAAATAGTGATATTACGGCTTATCGTGTAGAAAATAATTGGTTTGGAAAGCATGATAACAATAAATGGCAAGCCAATTTATATTATTATCAGTCAGATAGAGGATTGCCTGGTGCAGTTATCAAAAAAAGTGATATTACGTTAGAAACAGAAAATATTAACGAACGTCAGGACGATAAAAACGTAATGTTGCAAGGAGAATGGACCAATACTTCGTTTGGCTTTTATAATTTATTAGTAAAAGGAAAGTTCGCTTACGATTATACCCATTTTTTATCGAGAAAAACAGTTGGATTTGAAGGAGAAGAAGTAACCTATAATCCACAATTTGACAATACATTTTATCAGCAAGATTGGTATTTATCTATAGCTAATTTATTTCATATAACACCCATTTGGGATGTTTCGTTATCTACCGATATTGAATACACAAAATTAAATGCCACTCGTTTAGGGCAAGGTACTCCTTTTAGTTTTCCTACAAGATATACCTATTATACATCTTTGGCAACAAGCTTAGATTTAGGAAAAGTAAAAGCACAAGCTAATATTTTAGGAACTTTTACCCAAGAAAAAGTAAAAAATAATTATCAAGCACCTAATCGTTCGGTGTTTACTCCTTCGTTTTTTTTAAGTTATAAACCTTTTCTGGAAAAACAATTTACAGTACATGCTTTTTATAAGCATATTTTTAGATTGCCAACCTTTAATGATTTGTATTATACACAAATTGGATCGGCTAATTTAAAGCCAGAATATGCAAGACAATTTAATGTTGGTTTAAATTATCAAACTCAGTTTTTATCAGCACCTATAAAATCTCTTAATTTTTCTATTGAAGGTTATTATTCCAATGTAACAGATAAAATCATTGCATCGCCAACATCAAGTATGATGCGTTGGATGATGACAAATTTAGGAAAAGTAGAATCAAAAGGAATTGAATCTCGTGTAGGGGCAACTGTTGCATTAGCAAAAGAAATTAGCGTTGATGTAAATCTAAATTATGAATATACAATTGCTAAGGATTTGAGCGTAACTCCTTTCGGAAAAACATCGTATTATGGAGATCAAATACCTTATGCGCCTTGGCACTCTGGCTCGGCAATAGCAAGTGTAAATTATAAAGATTGGTCATTAAACTACAGTTTTATTTATGTAGGAAAAAGATATAATGGCAATAAAAATAATATTAAAAAGAACGAAATACAGCCTTGGTATACACATGATATTGCGTTGCAAAAAAGTTTTGTTTGGAAAGAAGCTCGTTTTAAAACCAGTGTTGAACTAAACAATTTAGCCAATCAGTATTATGAAGTGGTAACTAATTTTCCGATGCCTGGTCGAAACATTCGCGTTGTATTAAGTTTTGATTTGTAATGATTATGAAAAGTAAAATACTTTGTTTATGGATGGGAATAGCAATTTTGCTGTCGAGTTGCCGAAAAGATGAAATGATCTTTCTTTCCGACAGTTCTACAGTGTCTATCCCTCAATCATTGGAGCATTATTCTGGATTTTATCTCTTAAATGAAGGAAATATGGGGATGAATAGAGCTTCTATAGATCAATTTAAGTATGAAACTGGAATTTATACAAGAGATATTTTTTCTGAAGCTAATCCGTCTATAACAAAAGAATTGGGAGATGTAGGAAACGATATTCTAATTTACGGCAGTAAAGTGTATGCAACCATAAATGTTTCCAATTTTATAGAAGTTTTTGATGTAAGATCAGGTAAGCACATTAAACAAATTCACGTACCAAATTGCAGGTATTTGAATTTCAATGATGGAAAAGTTTACGTAAGTTCTTATGCAGGAAAGGTAGAAATTGATCCGAATGCCGAAATAGGCTTTGTAGCCGAAATAGATACGCTGTCTTTGAGTATTACTCGCAAAGTAAATGTTGGTTATCAGCCCGAAGAAATGGCTATTAGAAATAATAAATTATATGTGGCAAATTCTGGCGGATATCGCGCGCCAAATTATGATACAACAGTTTCTGTGGTAGATCTTACATCGTTTACCGAAATTAAAAAAATTGAAGTAGGAATTAATTTACATCGCATGCAAATTGATAATCGAGGAGATATTTATGTAAGTTCAAGAGGAAATAATTATGATATTCAACCCAATTTGTATGTGATAGATTCATTTAAAGATGAGGTAAAACAACAGTTGGATATTCCTGTGTCAAATATGACAATTGACGACGATAAACTTTATTATTACGCTAGTAATTTTCAGATTTCTACAGGAATGAATTCTATTTCTTACGGAATTTTAGATACCAAATCAAAGCAAATTATATCCAATAATATTATAAAAGACGGTACTGAAAAACAAATTCTTATTCCGTATGGCTTAGCAATTAATCCAGAAACCAAAGAAATTTTTGTTACAGATGCACAAGATTATGTAGGTACTGGTTTTGTGTATTGTTATTCGCCAGATGGAAAATTAAAATGGAAAACAACCGGAGGGAATATTCCTGCACATATTGCCTTTATAAAAAAATAACCAAGAAAATAACGAAAAGTAAACAATGAAAAACGCAAAATTAGGCCTTTTAGCCGCAATGAGCTTTTTAGCAATTAATCTTATTAGTTGTTCAAATAGCGATAATAATCGAGAGATATATCCTGAAGGACCTGACGGAGAGATAGATTTAAAATTAGAATTAGATTATAAAGCTGTTCGTTGTAAAATATTAGAGCTTGCGCCTAATGTTTCAAATATACCAAATCCTGAATTAACGTGGAAAGTAGTTAGCAAAAATGGTGTTGCAAAAGATTCAATCATAGGGCAAGAAAAAGTATTGAATTTCATTAGTTTAAATGAAGGGAAATATACCATTCAGTTGGATGTTTTTTATTCTGTAGATGGATATAAAACTACCTCTTCAAAATTAAAATATACTCCAGCAACAGAGGGTATAATTTCTAAAACTATCGACATTGTAGTTGCCAAAGAAACCGTGGCTTATAAAAATCATATCACAAAGGTATTTGATTTCTTACCAGCATTTGGTCAGTTTGTAAATAAAATGCCAGCTTATAATGATGGAGATACACATCAAGATATGGTAAACAAAGTAACAGATATTCTTGCAAAAGAAAATCCAGGAATGATTTCATTAGGTGGATTTGGCGGATTTGTAGTTTTCGGATTTGATCATACAATTGTAAACGTTGCTGGACAAATGGATTTTAGATTGCTAGGAAATGCTTTTTTAAATAATGCAGAACCTGGAATTATAATGGTTGCTTATGATAAAAATAAAAATGGAATACCAGACGAAGATGAATGGTACGAAATTGCAGGAAGCGAATACAATAATCCAGCAACAATTAAAAACTACGAAATTACATATTATAAGCCAACTCAAGAGTTAGATGAAGCAACTGGCAATATCAAAGAATATGTACGCTGGACGGATAATCAGGGAAATAGCGGTTGGAAGTCAAAAATTTCATTCCATACACAAAGTTATTATGCAAAATGGTTTAATGGAGAAACGATGACGTTTAAAGGTACTTTATTGCCAAATAATGCAGTAGATGTAAATGGAGCAGGAAACAATTGGCAGTTAAAAGCATTTGATTGGGGATATGCTGATAACCATCCAAATGCAAACGATTTGTCTGCTATTGATATCGATTGGGCAGTTGATAAAAATGGAAATAAAGTAAAATTACCTGGAATTGATTTTGTAAAAGTTTATACAGGTTCTAACCAAGAAGCGGGATGGTTAGGAGAAACTTCTACTGAAGTTGCCGGAGCTATAGATTTGCATTTGGCAGGAATAAAAATTAACACGATTAAATAAATTTAAATTAGTATGAAAAAAAGTTTTTTAAAGCTAAGTGCCTTTTTAGTATTTAGTATAGGATTGAGTACTGCGGTATTCACAAGTTGTTCGTCAGATGATACTGCGGTTTATAATATTGCTACCGATGGAGGTGTTTTTGAAGCAGAAACATTTAGCGAACTTACAATCGATCCAAAAATTAATGTAGCAAATGCTACGTATACTTGGTTTAATCACACAGATAATATAAGTATTTCTGCTCAGCCAATTTTAAAATATACATTTAACGAACCAGGTGAATATAAATTATCATTAAAAGTTGAGCAAACAAATGGTAAAATAGATATAGTAACCTACAGCGTAAAAGTTACAAAATCGGTTGATTATAGTTATGTTACATCAAGTTTCAAGAATTTTGATTTAACAGACGGAATTACTACAGCAGGTGGAAAAATTTGGAGTGAAACTTTTACTGAAGATGTTAATCTAGAAAATGGAATTTTCACATTTAAACATATTGCTTTTCCTGATTGGGATACTTGGATGGGATTCACAGTATCAAACAGTAAAGACAATGAAAATCATTTATTAACAGACGAAGGTTGGATTCCAAATCAATGGGGAACAATGCCAAAAGGTGGAGTAGATGGAGAAGGAACACCTTTTTTAGTATCTTTCGCAGATCATAAACCAAATGCAAGCTTGTTGCAACAAGGACAAGAAATTGCAGTTGATCGTTTTAGTGCAGTTGTAACTTTAGATGATGAAAACAGATACAAAGCAGTAAAAACATCTGTAGCAATTAGTCCATGGCCATATTATGGTATTTTAGAAGGAGATGCTTTTGCAAGAAAATTTGAAAAAGGAGATTATTTTGCAATACATGTTTACGGAGTTGGAGAGGATAAGAAATTAACATCTGCTGCACCTGTAACACATTATTTTGTTGATTTCAGAAATGGTGTAAATACAATTAATACAAATTGGAGCACAGTTGATCTTTCTTCATTAGGAGAAGTTAAATATTTATTGTTCTTTTTAGAAACTACTGATGTAGGAAATTGGGGAGCAAATACAGCATTGTATTTTACAATGGATAAATTAACCGTTGATAAGATAGAGTAGTCAAATTTGTCAAGTAAAAACGGGGAGATTTCTTTTTAGAAACTTCCCGTTTTTTTATTGATTCATTTTTATAATCAATAATTAGTTTAGTAATTTTATATTTTTCAATAAAGTTCGTCTTTTTAAAACCATGATAAATTCAAAACCAAGAATAGCTCTTTTTATCGGAATTATTTGTATTTCTATTTTTCCAATTATTGTAAAATTAAATGCAACACCAAGCTTGGTTTCGGCATTTTACAGAATGGCAATTGCAGCCGCTTTTGTAGTGCCTTATGCATTTTTTACCAAACAATTAAAAAGGTATAATACTAAAACAATGATGTTAATTGTGTTATGCGGTATCTGTTTTGGTTCTGATATTGCTGTTTGGAATTACGCTATTCAAGGTTCGTCGGCAACACAAGCTACTTTGTTAACCAATCTTGCACCTGTATGGGTTGGAATTGGAAGCTATGTGTTTTTGAAAATAAAACCAGTGATTAATTTTTGGATTGGTACTTTTTTGGCTATTTCAGGAATGATAATTCTGATCGGATTTGATGTATTTGTCAATTTATCTTTCGATCTTCCTTTTTTATTCGGTGTATTATCAGGTATATTATATGCTGCTTATATTTTAATGAGTAAAAAAGTATTAGAGCAGCTAAGTATTATTTCGTTTATGTCTTATAGTTTAATTGTTTCTACAGTTTTTTTAGGACTGATTAGTTTGATTGCCAAATCGCCATTTACAGGATTCGGCTGGTATGGTTGGGGAACATTGCTAATACAAGGAATTGTTTGTCAGTTAATAGCATGGCTGTTAATTAGTTATTCAACAAAAAATATGCGAGCAACCAGAGTATCTTTAAGTTTATTAAGTCAGGCTGTTTTAGCAGCTTTATTGGCATGGTATTTTTTAGGCGAAGCAATTACATATCAGATGATTTTAGGCGGTGTTATTATTCTAATTGGAATCGGAATTACGTTTATTGAAAAACCATTAATTAAAAAATAGTTATATTTAGCTTAAAATCAATAAGAAACTTCCATGGCTTTTTTTTGTATTTTTGATTAATTAAAATTACTACAGTATTGTTTTTATGAAAAAAAGTTGGATTGTATTTTTTATGCCATTTCTAATGACCTCTTGTCAATGGGTAAATTCTACATTGCCAAACGAACAAAATTTGTTGGAAGAAGAACTTAGTAAAATTGATTGGTTTAAGGTAGATACTTATCCTAGTTTTAAACAATGTGATTCTATTCTTGATGTGCAAGCACAGCGAGAGTGTTTCTTTTCTCACCTAACTGCTAAATTAGAACAGCAATTGAGTAATGATACGTTAAAAGGAAAATTTAATGTAAATGATACGTTACAGGTTTTAGTAACTATAAAATCAGATGCTGCGGTAACTTTTCAGCTGAAAAAGCCCGATAGTTTAACAATTTATTTTTTGCGTATAGATAGTTTATTGCAACATAAAAATATTCAGTTTACAGATATTATTCCTGCTACTAAACGCGGAGTTCCTGTTAACACAGAGTTTGTTGTGCCCATCGTGGTAAAAGAGCACTAATTACTTTGTAGTTTTATTTGTATTAAGGTTAAATGTCAACACAAAATAACTTCCAATACTTATTGGTAATACAATATTCAATAGCCAAATTAAAGTAGCTACTAAGGCTACAATCCACTGGTTAATTTCAAAAGTAGAAAAGATAAATAAGGCAATACTTCCTTTTACGGCAAATTCCAAAAATTGAAAATTAGGCAAAGAAGATGCTAATAAATAAATAGCTGATATTGCACAGAATAACTGAAAATAAGGAATATCTACACCAAATAAATAATATAGAATAACATATTGGTGCGTAAAAGACAAATATCGTCCCAGAGCCAACGAAAGATTGATGCGGTGTTTTTTAGCAGGAATCTCTTTTAATAATTCCACTACTGTATTAATGGAATATCCTTTAATGGTAAAATGTCGAATGGAAAATAAGAGAATACTTACTCCAACAATAGCACCAAGAGCCATTAGCAAATAATGATTAGGAACAATAGGATGCAATTGGTTGAGTATCGTTAATCCCAAAAGACCAAATAGAATGGCATAAATTATTTGTACTCCGTTACAAACCATATTCAGGAAAATAATTCTAGGAGTATCTTTTTTATCAAAATACAATGCTTTTCCTGCATACTCACCTATTCCGTTAGGCGTAAAAATTCCCAAAGTTAAAGCGCTAAGTACTTGTTTGGTGGCTTGACCTACAGTTAATGGTTTAACTAACGAAGCTAAATTCCTCCATTTTAAAATTTCTATAAAGCGATTTAAAAAAGTAAGAAGTAATAATAGAAAAATTAAAAAGTAATGATCAGGGTTTTTTAAGACTAACATTAACTGATGAAAATCTAAAGTTTTATCTTTCGATAACTGATTATAGATATAATAAAATGCTCCACTTACAATTATTATTTTAAGTAGAAGTACGAGATAATGCTTAGCTTTGTCTGTCAAAAATTTCATTAGCACAAAGTAAATGAATATTTTGAGGCAAATAGTTAAGAGAATTAAAAATATAGCAGTTGGTAGTTGATAGAATTATTTTAGGCATCGATCCAGGTACAACAATTATGGGATTTGGATTAATTAGAATTGTAAATAAAAAAATGGAATTTATTCAATTGAATGAATTGCAGTTGTCTAAATATGACGATCATTACACCAAATTGAAACGTATTTTTGAACGTACGATAGAATTAATCGAAACGCATCATCCTGATGAAATAGCGATTGAAGCACCTTTTTTTGGTAAAAACGTACAATCGATGCTAAAGTTGGGCAGAGCACAAGGAGTAGCAATGGCAGCGGGCTTATCTCGTGGTATTCCGATTACAGAATACGAGCCAAAGAAGATAAAAATGGCCATTACGGGCAACGGAAACGCCAGTAAAGAACAAGTTGCTAAAATGTTGCAACAATTGTTGGGCTTAAAAGAACTACCCAAAAACTTAGACAGTACCGATGGATTGGCAGCAGCAGTTTGTCATTTTTTCAATTCTGGCAAAACCGTAGTGGGCAAATCGTACAGCGGTTGGGATGCTTTCGTTAAACAAAATCAAGATCGAGTAAAAAAATAATGGCAGGTATTTATATTCACATTCCGTTTTGCAAACAAGCGTGTCACTATTGTGATTTTCACTTTTCTACTTCCTTGAAAAAGAAAGCAGAAATGTTGAGCGCTTTAAAAAGAGAAATGCAATTGCGCCAAAACGAGCTAGACGGAGAAATCATCGAAACTATTTATTTTGGTGGAGGAACGCCAAGTATTTTGGCTGTTGAAGAAATCAACGATTTAATTGCTGAGGTGTATCGATTGCATCAAGTTATTGCATCGCCAGAAATTACTTTAGAAGCCAATCCGGATGATTTGGATCAGGCAACCATTCAAAAATTGGCTCAATCTAAAGTCAATCGGTTGAGTATTGGTATTCAGTCGTTTGACGAGGCTGATTTAAAAATGATGAATCGCGCGCACAATGCCAACGAAGCCATCAATTGCTTGGAAGAAGCAGTAAAGTATTTTGACAATATCTCGATTGATCTAATTTACGGTATTCCCAATATGAGCAACGAAAGATGGTTGAGCAATGTAGAACGTATTTTGACTTTGGGTATTCCGCACATTTCTTGTTATGCTTTAACGGTAGAAGAACGCACGGCATTAAATAAATTGATTAAAAAAGGAGTAATTCCAAGTCCGGAAGAAGAAGTAGCGCATCAGCATTTTTTATTGTTGATCAAAACGTTGACCAACAAAGGATATATTCATTACGAATTGTCCAATTTTGCAAAACCTGGCTATTATTCCAAAAATAATTCAGCCTATTGGTTAGGAAAAAAATATTTAGGCATTGGTCCTTCAGCACATAGTTTTAACGGTACACATCGCAGTTGGAACATTGCCAATAATAGTTTGTATATCAAAAGTTTGGAAGAAGATCAATTGCCTAATGAAATTGAAAAATTGTCGATTACTGATCAATACAATGAATACATTATGACAGGATTGCGTACGATTTGGGGTGTAGATTTGAATCGAATTGAACGAGAATTTGGACAATCTTATCTCAATTATTTAGAACAAGCTGCCGCACCGTATATTCAAGATGAATTGATGGATTTATCTGATGCTGTATTGACCATTACAAATAAAGGAAAATTTTTAAGTGATGGTATTGCATCTGATTTATTTTGGGTAGATTTGGAATAAAACAGTGAAGGCAACTATTAACTACAACCAAAATCACTATACGATTGATTTGAATCAACCAATCGATATTTCTATTCCATTAATCAATTCGGAAGAAAATCCAATTGCTTGGTATTTGAATCAGCCAGAAATCAATCCCGTTGTTATGGGTGATTGGATTGGCAAAGTAAGCGAAGGAAAATCATCCACCAATTTTAATAATATTTATTTCAATCCGCACGCGCACGGCACACACACCGAGTGTTTGGGGCATATTACCAATGATTTTTACAATGTCAATGACAGTTTAAAAACGTTTTTCTTTTTGGTGCAAGTCGCTTCTTTTGTACCTGCACAATTAGAAAATGGAGATGAGGTAATTTTGTTAGATCAAGTTCAGCAAGCTTGGCAATCCAACGGGCAAAAAGCATTTGTTATTCGTACCTTACCCAATTTGGAAGAAAAGAAAGCATTAAAATATTCGCATACCAATCCACCGTATTTAGAAGCATCAGCTGCTGCTTTTTTACGAGAAAAAGGCATTGAGCATTTGTTAATTGATTTGCCAAGTGTAGACAGAGAAGAAGACGGAGGGAAATTGGCCGCTCATAAGGCGTTTTGGCAAGTAACCGATACCAAACACTTAAATGCAGATGCTCGTTTGCAAGCTACAATTACAGAAATGATTTATGTGCCCAATGAAGTAAATGATGGTTTGTATTTTATCAATTTACAAATGGCTTCTTTTGTGAATGACGCTAGCCCGAGTAAACCAACCTTATATGTAATAATAGAGTAAAGATGGATATCAGTACGATTTATGACTATTGTTTAAACAAAAAAGGAACAACAGAAAGCTTTCCTTTTGACGAAGATACGCTTACGTTTAAAGTGGGCGGAAAGATGTATTTGTTGATGAGTTTATCCGATTGGGAAAAAGGAGAAGCTTCGATGAATTTAAAATGCGATCCTGATCATGCTGAAGAACTTCGCGCTGAATTTATAGAGATTATTCCAGGTTATCATATGAATAAAAAACATTGGAACACCGTGCAGATTAAAGGAGCAATAACTTGGCCTTTTTTAAAAGAATTAATCGATCATTCGTATGATTTGGTGTATGGAAGTTTAACCAAGAAAGTGAGAGAAAGTATAGGATAAAAAAATCCCCAACGCTTATTAGGTGTTGGGGATTTTTTTATAAATAATTATTTCTTCTTCTTAGGTGTTTTTAATTTGCCATTACCTTCAATGGTAAAAGGCATTAAAAAATGACTGCGAACATTTTTTCCGTCTTTTATAGCAGGTGTCCAAGGTGGTACTTGAGATAAGGCATTTTTCACTGCATCTCCTAATCCGTATTCATCTCCTTTAATAATTTGAATATCTGTTAATCGGCCATCCGTTTCTACAATAAAAGAAACAATAACTCTATAATACCCTTTTTTTGGAGTATCAGGACTGATAAAAACAGATTTAAAAGCAGGAAAAAAAGTACTGTGAGGGTATTCTACTTTTGTATCTACCTCATCCTGATTATAAACTGTAATTATTTTTTCTTGCTCTTGTGCTAATGCAGAAGTAGCGCCTAATATACATAAAAGCTCCAAGGCGCTACTTAGTAAAAGTATATTATTCTTAGTATTAATTAGATTCATAGATTTAAGTTTTTTAAGAGTTAAAAAGAACCAAGATGAGCTTTTAATCGTTGTTTTAAATGTATAGTGGTTAATATTAACTTGCTAATATTTTTTATTGTTATGTTTGAGATCCTTGAATAGTAATTGGTAAAGTAAACTCACTATCAACAGCTTCTCCATTTAGTGTTGCGGGTTTCCATTTTTTCATTTTTAATAAAGCTTCAATAGCTGCTGGTCCTGTTCCGTATCCTGGATCATTAATGATGTTTATTTTACTCATACTGCCATCAGCATCAACAATGAAATTAACTATTAGTCGAATGTTCAGATGAGGATCTCTATAAGATTTAAAGTGTTTCATAAAGTCATTTGAAAAAGCACTCATCCCACCTGGATATTTGGCTTCTTTTACAATTTCTTTTTGTGTTTGATTTGTTTTTTCTTTTTTAGCTTTCTTTTCTTGAGCAAAACTAGAAGAAGTTGTAATTGAGCATAAAAGTAAAACCGCACTGCTAATTGCGATGGAATTGTGCCAAAATGCTTTTCTTTTAATTGACATATTATTTTTTGATAGGTTAATTAGCTGTTGAATTATCTCTAATTTTTTCAAGAGTTATTGGTAAAGTAAACTGACTACGCACAGGTTGTTTGTTGTTATTTGCGGGTTTCCAAGTTTGCATTTTTTCAAAAGCTTTAATCACGCGCTCTTGTATATCATAGCCAGGATCATTATATACTTTAATATCACTGATGGTTCCATCTTTTTCTATAATAAAAACAACCGGAACTTTGATGCGATTTTCTTCAATTTCTGGTGTTTCGAAATAAATTTTAAATTCTTTGCGAAAGTTGAGTAATCCGCCAGGATATTCCGCGTTGTTTTGAACAATTATATGAACTTCATCTTCATCATCTATAATTTCTTCTAGCTGAAGATTCTCAGTTGGAGGTTGAGGTTTATTTTCTTGTGCAGATAAACTTTTTAATGCAATAAAAAATAAAAATATAGTAAGGTGAATTTTCATTTTTGTAGTTTTAGGTGTCTTAAAGGTAATAAAAAAAGAGAGTTAAGCAACTCTCTTTGGTTTTTATCAATTTCTATTATGTACTTAAAATAAAAGGAAGAATGTCTTTTTTCTTTTCATATTCATCTTGAAGCAATTGTTTTAATTGATCGGATTGCAACATTTGGATAAAAAGAGCACCTTGTGCACGTAATAAGCGTTCGTTTTCATCTATTCCTAAATGAAGCTGATAGATTCTTTCAATGCTTTTTACAAAATAAGGATAGATATTGTATGTTTCATTGTTTAGATTTTCCATAATAATATCAAAAGCAAAAGCTTCTATAAAGGGAAATCTTTTGGGTTCAATTGTTTTAATGTCGTTAATACCTACACAAATTTTTGCGCTATAGTAACCTTCGGGAGTTATTTTATTGATGTTAAAAAATTTTACAGCAATATTCATTATGCTGTTTAGGCTAACGGTATCTTTCGGCTGCGTTTTATCAATCACTTTACGTACATATCGTTGTACAATTGGATGAAAAATAGAATCTTTTGACAATTGTTGAATTACTGTTTTTTGCAAAATTATTGTATCTGAAATTTGCTCTAATTTGTCATAATCTATGGGTTGAGTATAATTTACTAATAAATAATCCCAAGCCATTAGTTGTTGATTGATATAATTAGCTCCTTTCGCTTGTTCTTTCACTTCTTTTGCTACAATAGAAAGATATACTTGTTGTTCATAAACTGATCGATCTACTTTTACAAAGTTGTTGTAATTGGTAAATATATTTTCCTTCTTCTGTGCTTTTATCTGCAAAATATTTCCTATTAGGCATAAGAATATTGTAAGAACAGAAAATATTTTATAGAAAAGTTTATTCATAATTTATCTGCATTTACTACGATTTTTTTTCTTCTTGGCTTACTTGAATAGCAATCGGTAATGTAAATTGACTGCGAACTGGCTCTCCATTGTGTATAGCAGGTTTCCAATTTTTAGTTTTACTAAGTGCAGATAAAGCTGCTTCTGCCATGCCATATCCAGGATCTTTAAGTACTTTTATTTCATTAAGACTTCCGTCTTTTTCTACAATAAAAGTAATGATAACTCGAGCTGAGGCTTCAGGGAAATCAGGAGTTTCAAAGTTTTGTATAAACTCTTTGTTAAACTCACTCATTCCGCCAGGATATTCGGCATGCTGTTGTACTTGTATAAATACTTTGTCTTTGTCATTTTCTGATGCAGGTTGAGATTCAATCCTATTATATTTTTTGTCTTGTGCAAAAACAGTGTAAGTACCCACAACAGATAATAGTAAAATAGCGCTGCCAACAGCTAAGGCATTTTGCCAAGGAGTGTTCTTTTTTGTAATCATAATAAAGCGTTTTTTGGTTAGATTAAAATTAAATGAACTGCTTAATTTCAATTCATTTTGAGTATAATTTTGGTGTAATAGCAATTGAAGATAATCTTGTACTTCTGTTTGGGTTGTATTAAGCGTATCATCGGCCAAAAATTCATGATTTAGTACCATGTTTTCTTTGTAATAATAAATAGCAGGATGAAACCAAAAGAAAGCTTTGATAAATTCGATTAATAGAATATCAAGTGTATGTTTTTGTTGAACGTGATTATATTCGTGCAAAATAATTTTGTTGCTCCAATCGATTGGAATATGCAATGGCAAATAAATTGTTTGTCCAAATGTAAAAGCAAAATCGTTGGTAGGTAATAAAACAAATTTTTGCCCTTTATTATAAACAATTGTTCCTTTTTGTTCCAACTTTCTGAAAGCATAAACAGATTTAATCAAGCGAGTTAAAAAGTATAGAGCAACTATTCCATAAACCATCAAAGTAACAGTAGCCCAAGTAATAGAAGTATTTTCGGGGTTGCTAGATGGTGCAATAATTACTTCATTAAGCGCTTGCAGTTTTGTGTTAGCTAAAGTTAATTCACTGTTTGATTGAATTTTGATTAAAGGTAAGATTAATGCTAAAAGCAAAGTAGCCAATAAGTAATAACGTTTAAAATGATGATTTTTTCTATTCTCTAAGCCTAGTTTATAAATGCCAAGACTTAATACTAAAAGAATAGTTGTTTTGATTAGGTACAATAGCATAGGATTATTTTTTTAGTTGTTCATCTACAATTTTTTTTAGCGATTCTAATTCTTCTTTGGTCATTTTACTTTTTCGAGTAAAGAAAGAAGCAAATGAGAAGGCCGAATTATCAAAGTGCTGTTCTACCATATTGTTTAAATGCTGCTCAAAGTAATCTTCTTTTTTTATCAATGACGAATAAGCTCTTGAATTGCCATATGTTTTATAGGTAATAAAACCTTTATCTGCCAATCTTTTTAGCAAAGTAGCTAAAGTAGTTGGCGCTGGTTTAGGTTCAGGATATCGCTCTAGTAAATCTTTTGCAAAAGCTTCGTTTAAATCCCAAATATATTCCATTAATTGTTCTTCGGTTTGTGGTAGTTTTATCATTTTTTTATTTGTGTTTCGTGTTTCAATATTCCTTTATCATAATGTTTTACTTGCGTCAAGTTTTCTTCGTCATCATAAATAAACCAAGAACTGAAATAATAATAATGTAAGCCGTTAATTGTATCGATTTTGGTGTGTCCTTTTTCAGCAATTTTTCCGTTTGAATGATAAAAAGTTACAGTAGCAATTCCTTTCTTATATTGTTCTTTTTTATATAATTTACCATTTTGTCTATATCTCCAAGTACCTTTTTGCCAACCGTTATTATTATAACTTCCACAAACAGTAGTTCGATTGTTGTTGTCTAATTCAGTTTTAAAAACCCATCTTCCTACCTTTTCATGATGTACTGTCTGATTGATTTTACAACTTTGTACTAAACAAAATAATATAAAAAGAATTAAAACTTTAATTCCCATCATGTCTATAAGTGTAGATTGTATTCTATAAATGTAGAATTAAAAAATAAGATATACAACTATTATTTTTTGTATTTTTCCTTTTTGAAAATAATATGAATGTAAATGACAAGTAAAATACATGATATATTACAAGAAAGTAACCTAAGTTTACTTAGTAGAGCAAAGGCTGTGCAGCAATTAAAGGTGATTCCGGCCGTAGAAAAAGAGTTGCTGTTTTTTATGTTTGAACAACCAAAAGAAGTAGGAGTGATAGCCAGTGTTTTGCTGGATGATTTGGCAACATACAATCATCAATTGCTCGATAATTATATCGATTACTTTATTGAAGCATTGCCAAAAGTAAGAAATGAAAGTATAAAACGATTATGCAGCAAGTTGTGTATTCTATTGGTAGAAAAAAGAAAAGCTATTTTATCAACATCAAATGAAGAACAATTGATGAACCAATGTTTGGAATGGTTAACTCAGGAGGCAAAAGTTGCCACAGAAGCTAATGCAATGCAAATTATTATGCGGTTAGCTAATAAGTTTCCCACACAAGCAAAGTTAATTGCAGAGCTAATAGAAGTGCGTTATTCAGAAAAATCGGTGGCTTATCAAAACCGAGCAAAAAAGTTATTGAAGCAAGTACAGAATTTACCTTAAAAGAAAACAGACAGCTTTTGGCTGTCTGTTCAATATATTATCCGTGAATCTGTTCTTTTGTTCCGTAGCTTTGAATCAATTCACCTTCAAATTCCAACCATTCTTTCCAACGTTTGTCAACATCCACTTTTTCAGAATATTTACGTGCAAACTTTAAAAAAGTAGTATAATGATTGGCTTCAGAAACCATCAAATCATAATAAAATTTCGCTAATTCTTCGTCTTTAATATTTTGAGACAAAACGCGAAAACGTTCACAGCTTCTTGCTTCAATCATCGCTGCAAATAACAAACGATCAATAAAAGCATCATTTCTGCTTCCGTCTTTTTTACAGAATTTTACCAATTGATTGACATAATCGTCTTTGCGCTCTCTTCCTAAAGTGTAACCTTTTTCTTTGATGATGTTGTGTACCATCTGAAAGTGTTGCATTTCTTCAATAGCAATTTCTGTCAATTCAGTTACTAAATCTTCGTGTTCTGAATTATAAGTAATTAGCGTAATTGCATTGGTTGCAGCTTTTTGTTCGCACCAACAATGGTCGGTCAAAATCTCCTCTAAGTTGGATTCTGCAATATTTGCCCAACGAGGATCTGTCAATAATTTTAATCCTAACATAATTCCTTTTCGTTTGCTACAAAAATAGCAAATATTAAACAGTTTAAAAATGATAACAATAAACCTTAATTTTGTAAGATGAATACAACTTTAGAAGGAAAGAAAATTTTAGTAATCGGGCAAGTATGGCCAGAGTCGAATTCATCGGCAGCGGGCAAGCGAATGCTACAATTATTAGCGTGCTTTCAGCAATGGAAAATGCAAATTTATTTTGGTTCTACGGCGCATCCTACTGCTTTTAGCGATGATTTATCTCCTTATGATGTACAAACAATCGAACTTTGGTTGAATGATGCTCGAACCGATGAGGTTTTACGTCAATTACAGCCCGATATTGTTATGTACGATCGATTTATGGTGGAAGAACAATTTGGTTGGCGTGTGAGCGCTCAATGTCCCAATGCTTTTACTTTATTGGATACGGAAGATTTACATTTTTTGCGTTATGCCCGACAAGAGTGGGACAAAAAGAAAGAAGGACAATGGGAAGATTATTTGTATTCAGATCGAGCCAAAAGAGAAATTGCCTCAATTCTTCGCACCGATTTATCGTTGCTGATTTCTGCTGTTGAATTTGATTTATTGGTGAATACCTTTTCGATTGCGCCAGATTTATTGTTTGTGCTTCCGTTTATGGAAAAACCAATAGAAAAGGAGCAAGAAGCACAATGGTTGACTTTTGCTGAGCGCGAAGGTTTTGTGTTTATTGGTAATTTTATTCACGAACCCAATTATCAAACCGTACTAAAGTTGAAAAAGGAAATTTGGCCTTTGTTGCGCAAACTTGTTCCAACTGCAAAAATGCATATTTACGGCGCTTATCCGAGTCAAAAAGTAATGCAGTTGCACAATGAAAAAGAACGTTTTTTAGTTCACGGTCGAGCAGAAGATGCGCTGGAAGTAATTGGGAAAGCCCGCGTAATGTTGGCGCCTATTACGTTTGGTGCAGGTATCAAAGGAAAGTTGGTGGATGCGATACTCGCAGGTACGCCTTCAGTTTCTTCTGCAATTGGCGCTGAATCAATGCAAGGAACTACAGAATGGCCAGGTTTTGTTGCTGATGCGATAGAGGAATTTGTTGCAAAGGCTGTGGAATTATATAGCAATGAATCACTTTGGACCAAAAAGCAAGCCAATGGAAAGAAGTTGTTGCAAGAAAAATATGATGCTGAGGACTATGCATCTTCATTTTATGTGTTATTGACGCAGCGTTTCGCTAATTTATCTGTATTTAGACAACAACATTTTTTGGGTGAAATTTTGCGTCATCACAGTGCGCAAAGCACAAAATATATGGCACTTTGGATTGAAGAGAAAAATAAAAAGAGCGAGTAAATCATTCACTCGCTCTTTTTTATTATTTCATCATTTCAGTATAATACTTGTAGAATAATGGAATAGTTTCAATTCCTTTTAGGTAATTGAAAATACCAAAATGCTCATTCGGTGAGTGAATTGCATCTGAATCTAATCCGAATCCCATCATAATTGATTTTGATCCTAATTCTTCTTCGAATAAAGCTACAATTGGAATACTTCCTCCAGAACGAACAGGAATTGGCGTTACCCCAAAAGTATCTGTATACGCTTTAGCTGCTGCTTGGTATCCGATAGAATCGATTGGCGTTACATATCCTTGTCCTCCGTGGTGAGGTTTTACCTCAACGCGAACTCCTTTTGGTGCAAGACTTTCAAAATGTTTTTTGAACAATTCTGTAATTTCTTCCCACTCTTGGTTAGGAACTAAACGCATAGAAATTTTAGCAAATGCTTTGCTTGCAATAACTGTTTTTGCACCTTCTCCAGTATATCCTCCCCAAATTCCGTTTACGTCTAACGTTGGACGGATAGAGTTTCTTTCATTTGTAGTATATCCAGCTTCTCCGTAAACTTCTTCAATATCCAATGCTTTTTTGTAAGCATCTAAAGAGAATGGACGTTTTGCCATCTCATCTCTTTCTTCGCGAGAAAGTTCTTCCACTTTGTCATAAAAACCAGGAATGGTAATATGATTGTTTTCGTCGTGTAAAGAAGCAATCATTTTTGTCAATACGTTGATTGGGTTAGCTACAGCTCCTCCGTATAATCCAGAGTGTAAATCTCTGTTTGGTCCTGTAACTTCAACTTCTACATAGCTCAATCCTCTCAATCCAGTTGTAATTGACGGCTGTTCGTTAGAAATCATTCCGGTATCAGAAATAAGAATTACGTCATTTTTCAGTTTTTCTTGATTTCTTTTTACAAACCAGCCTAAACTAACTGATCCTACTTCTTCTTCACCTTCAATCATAAATTTTACGTTGCAAGGCAAAGAATTGTTTGCTACCATGAATTCGAATGCTTTTACATGCATGAACATTTGTCCTTTGTCATCACAAGCACCACGTGCAAAAATTGCGCCTTCAGGATGAATTTCAGTTGTTTTAATTACTGGTTCAAATGGAGGAGAAGTCCATAATTCAATCGGATCTGCTGGCTGCACATCATAATGTCCGTAAACTAATACCGTAGGTAAAGCTGGATCGATGATTTTTTCACCATAAACAATAGGATATCCAGGTGTTTCACATAGCTCAACAAGATCACATCCTGCATCTTCTAAACTTTTTTTCACAGCTTCAGCTGTATTAAAAACATCTTGAGAATATGCGCTATCTGCGCTAATTGATGGTTTTTTTAATAGTTCAATAAGCTCATCTATAAGACGTTGTTTGTTTTCTTGAACAAATTGTTTTGAATCTTTCATAGTAAAAATAGAGACAGTGTTATTATCTTTTACAAACATAAGAATAAAAAAAAATAATTTTTTTCTTGCAGATTAAAAAACAGGTTGTATATTTGCAACGTCTTAAAAGAACAACAATACTGAGGTTCTTACGCCAACAGCGGGTATGGTGAAATTGGTAGACACGCCAGACTTAGGATCTGGTGCCGCAAGGTGTGAAGGTTCGAGTCCTTTTACCCGCACAAAGCCTCTTCTTTCGAAGAGGCTTTTTTATTTTACCAAGCTCTTTTATTGGTATTAATGGGATTTGTTATATCAAATTCTACAGTGAAACTATTTTTAGAACCAAGACGTTGTAAGTTATAAGTATAAATATCGTTGTTGATAGTTACCCACCATATATTGGCTGCTGCTGCAGGAATGTTACTAGAAGTTTCTTGATCGGCAGGAAAATATTGTGCATTTGGATTTCCGGTGTTGCTAGAAGTTCCTCCATACATGGTTATTTCGTCTGGTTGTCCGTTTGGTTGACGATGATCGTGCTTTAGTTCAATTCTATCTCCTTTTAAGGTATAAATCCAAGTGCGTGATAAATCATCGCCAACAAAAAAAGATATTTTTACTTCTTTATCATTGCAAGAAGATACGTACATAATTAGCTCTTTTTCGTTAAAATCAGTAGGTATCGGATTAGAAGTTATTTTTCCTGCATAGGCTTTTCCGCAATGATTAGTCAAATTTTGAATAAATTCTTTCGGAAAGTTGTCTTTCGTTTGTGCTTGAGCATAAAATAGATTGAAGGCAAATAAAGAGCTTAGAATAATATTTTTCATAGTTTAATGTTTCTTGAATTGAAGAACAAGATAAGCTTTATATTACTTTGTGTTGTAGGCTTAAGTTTTGAGTGTGGTTTATTTTTATTAAATAAATGTTTATGTTTTGCAGATTCTTTTTTGGTTGATTATAATAATGTTTGTGTGTGAAGTATATTGTTGTTTTATTTTAATTAAAAAAGTTATTTTTATATGTAGAATATATTTTATCTTGACAACTTTATTATTACACCAACAAAATGCAAAAAATAGTATTATCAACTTTAACTTTTTGTCTTTCGATTTTAAGCTTTGGACAATCTACAAAAAATGAAAAGCTAATTGAATTAGGAAAAGCTTACAAAGAGTTTATGTTTAGAAATGAACCAACAAGAGAGGTTTATAGAGATCTTCAGGTAAATGTGCCCGAAAATTTAAAAATAGCAACAAATTTTGTTGTGCAAAGTATTACAACAAAAAACAAATTACTTTCTACACCGTTTTTGACTTTACCAAATAATCAAACGCTTAAACAGCTTTATATTGTTAAAGCAATTAATTTGAATTTGAGAGAAGAAAATAGAATAGATAATGATAAGTTGATTGATAGTTTAATGACAGCTTCCATTTCTAATTATGAGTTGATTGATAATTATTATGGAATGTTATTTACAGCAATTGGAAATAAAAATCAACCTTTTGATTTTACGAAAGTAGATTTTTTACTAAAAAACTATAATCTAAAAGATGAAACAGAAAAAGGAATTTTCTTTTTGCGTTGTATGGATTATTGTGGTAAAACAATTTGGGGCTATATCAACGTTGTAAAACCTGCAAATACGCAGAAAGCATTAGAAAATATTGAAAAATTCCCAAGGTTTAACGGCCGACCTTATTATCAATATACAGACTTTTATTTTCCAGATTTTGAAATGAAAATAGTTGAAAATGAAGGATTAATGAGTTATAAAGGATATTATTTGGATAAATATTACGAAACTTTGTTGTATAATCTTTTATGTTTAAATAATGAAGGAAGAACAGAAAAAGAAGTAAATGATTTATTATTAGGATCTATTTTAAAAGATAGAAGTTTGTATAAATATTCAAAAAATAAAAAAGTATTAGAATCTATTTTTAAAGAAGAAGTTACCAATTTAGAAAATAAATCATTTTAAGTTTAGTACTTTACTTTTAAAGCATTGTCAATTAAAATCCCTAATTACATTTTGTATTTAGGGATTTTTTGTAAAAAAACTTCCTCTAAATAACTTCCTAAACTTATATATTTGCCTCATAAAAGCAAGTAAAACCATATATACTATTAAGTATGAATTTACAATCATTACTTACCAATTTTTTCGAATACGAACTTTATGCTAATAAAACAATTAGTATAACAACAGGAACAATTTTCTTTATTGTTTTTACTTTGTTAATCACCAAAGGTGCTCTTAGTTTATTAAAAAAAGCTACTACAAAACGTACTTCTGTAGAAAATACTGCACGTTTAGGTAGTGTTTTTAATTTTGTAAATTACTTTGTATATGTAATTACCATATTTTTTATTCTGAATGTTATCGGAATTAATATTACAATGTTTCTTACCACATCTGCAGCATTATTTGTTGGTTTAGGATTTGCACTACAGGACATTTTTCGCGATTTAATAGCGGGTATTTATATCTTGTTAGATAAAACATTAAACGTTGGCGATGTTGTTGAAATTGAAGGAAAAATAGCTCGAGTAAAAGCAATTCATCTTCGTTGTACAATTTTAGAAACTCGAAATAGAAAAGATATTGTAATGCCAAATAGAAAGCTTATTGATGATATTTTAAATAATTGGACACACGAAGATCCTATTGTTAGAGCAAGAATAGATATAGGTGTTTATATTGGAACAGATACAGATTTGGTAAGGGAAGTGCTTTTATTGTGTGTAGAAAATCATCCCGATGTATTAAAAGATCCAAAACCTGTAGTTCTTTTGGATGAATTTGGAGAATCATCCATTCGTTTTATTCTGTATTATTTTATAGATAAAGCCTTTGAAAATGATGGAATTGCTAGTTCAATTCGTTTCGAAATAGATAAGAAATTCAAACAAAATAATATTAGTTTACCTGTGCCAGTGCTAAAATTAGAAAAATAGTTTAGCGTATTATTTTTTGAAAAAACCACATTTCGTTACAAACTTATTGTTGATTTATATTTAAAACCATGGTAATTAATTATTCCAGATCAGGAAAGAATTCACCAATAGCAATAGTGAATAAAAAAAATACAACTAAGAGAAAACCAACCAATAATAGAAAGCGAAAGAAAAAGTCTTCTTCTACTTGGGCTTATTTATTGTGGATAATTAGTATTGCTGCCGTTTTGGCTGTGGGTATTTGGTTTGGAATTACTTTTCAGGAAGGAATTAAGTATTTTTTTAGCGCCGAAAGAAAAAAGAATGATGATAAATCTTTTTTTGATTTTAGAACAGTTGAGGTTTTGGACAGACACAACGAAAAAATTGTCGGATTTGATGTTTCTCAATATCAAGGTGTAATTGATTGGTCGATTGTAGATTCTGTTGCCAATCATTCTGCTCTCGAATTTGTATTTATTCGTGCTACAATGGGAATGGATGGAAAAGACAAAGCATTTAAATTAAACTGGAAAGAAGCAAGAGCAAATCATTTTATTCGTGGCGCATATCATTATTATCGTCCAGATGAAAACTCGCTCAAACAAGCCGAAAATTTTATTGAAACAGTAAAATTAACAGAAGGTGATTTTCCTCCTGTGTTAGATATTGAAGAACAACCAAAAGGACAATCGATGGCCGATTTGCGTTTAGGTTTAAAACGCTGGATTGATGCTGTAGAAGCACATTATGGCGTAAAACCAATATTGTATTCAGGTGAAAATTATTACATAAATCACTTAGAAAAATGGTTTCCAGATCATGTAATTTGGATTGCTAATTACAACTTTTTTGTAGAAGAAATAAAACCCGAATGGCATTTTTGGCAATTTACAGAAAAAGGCGTGGTAAAAGGAATTGATGGTAAAGTAGACTTAAATATTTACAATGGTTCTAAGTCAGATATTCGTACTTTATTAATCAAATAAGGTTATGCTCTTACATCAAAAGCATCTCTAATGGCGTTTCCAAGCTGCGTAAAACACATTACTAAAATAAACATAGCAATACCTGGCAACATTGCCAAATAAGCTTTTCCAACCAAAATATAATTGTAGTTTTCTTTTATCATTGCTCCCCAACTTGGAGTAGGTACTTGTGTTCCTATTCCTAAAAAGCTCAATCCACTTTCTACCAATATTGCCGAAGCAAAGTTTGCTGCAGAAATAACAATTAAAGGCGCCATACAATTGGGCAGGATATGTTTGGTAATAATTCTAAAATCAGAATAGCCTAATGCCTTTGCAGCCGTAATATATTGTTGTTCTTTTAAGCTTATTACTTGTCCTCGAACTACTCGGGCAACTTCTACCCACATAGTTAATCCAACAGCAATAAAAACTTGCCAAAATCCTTTGCCTAGTGCTAATGTAATGGCAATAACAAGTAAAAGAGTAGGAATTGACCAAAAAACATTGATAATCCAAAGAATAAAAGTGTCCATTTTTCCGCCGTAAAAGCCAGAAGCGGCTCCTAATATAATTCCTATCAATAAAGAAACAGAAACGGCTACAAAACCAATTGAAATTGAAACTCGCGATCCGATTACTAATCTGCTCAAATAATCTCGTCCTTGATTATCGGTTCCTAATAAAAATGTTTTGTGTTGTATTAATTGTTCTTTTTCTTTGGATGAATAAGATGATAGTGATATGCTTATTTCTTCTGGATCTGTTTTTATTTCAGAATAGGGCGAATAAAATAAACTATCATTGATAATATGATAGCTATCAATTGGTATTTGAGTAGGCACAACTGCTCGTCCAATAAAAAGATCTTTCCAATTAAAAGAATATTCTTGAGGTAATATAATCATATCAACGCTAAAGCCAGGCTGTTTTGAACGAATTGATAGTTCGCCAGCATTGGCATTCATTGTTTTGTCAGGAACAATGAAATAAGCAAATACGCTTAAGAGAATAAAGAAAATGATAATCCAAAAACACAAAACGCCCCGAAAATCTTTTTTAAATTTTCGGAGCGCAATATTTGTGTTACTGTTGTTTGTATATGTCATTTATTACGAACTAATAAGCTGATTTTAATGACTTAATGGATTTGTTTGAAACTCCATTTGGATTGTTTTTAATGTCGTTCAAAATTTTAACTCCTTCTTCAATATAAACATCACTGCCTAAAACTTCGTGCCATCTATCTCTTTTTTGTTCTAAGATAGTGTCTGTTTTAATTCTTTCTAATTCTGAAGGAAGAGAAGAGAATTTTAAGTGATTGTTGTATTTAGAAATAGCTTTAAATTTCTTTGCTTTTTCATCAATTTCTTTTTGTTTCTCTTGATATTTTTCTAGGTTTAGAGAAAATGTTTTTTCATCTTTTCTTTTGTTTACCCATTGTGCATTTTCATCAATTAGTTTAAATTGAGGATTATCGCTAATACGTTTTCTACTTGCATTAATTGCGGTTGTAAAATTGTTGGTATAAGGCGTATAATTAGCACGTTCAATTTTGTCCCAAGGCATTGCGTTATCCATATCTCTTTCCCCCATATCGATATAAGAATATCTGTCTGGTAAAACAATGTCGCTTAATACTCCTTCACGTTGTGTAGAGCCACCATTAATTCGATAGAATTTTTGTAAGGTAACTTTCAACGCACCAAGATCACCAAAAGGTTGTGCTTTTAATAGCTCGTTCAAATCAATTACGTTTTGTACTGTTCCTTTTCCGTAAGTGTGTTTGCTACCAATAATTAATCCGCGTTTGTAATCTTGAATTGCCGCTGCAAAAATTTCTGAAGCAGATGCTGAGAAATTGTTTACTAAAACAACTAATGGACCATCCCATACAATTTGAGTGCCTTTGTCATCAAGAATTTGTTGTTTTCCACGCGATGATTTTACTTGAACTACAGGACCTTCTTTCGAAAATAATCCAACCATATCAACAACTGTTTGTAATGAACCTCCTCCGTTGTTTCTAAGGTCCATAATAATACCATCAACGTTTTGCTTTTTCAATTCAATTATTTCTTTTTGAACATCAGTAAACGCATTGCGGTTGTCTTTGTTTTCAAAATTGATATAAAATTTTGGCAAGTGAATTAAGCCGTATTTTTTGTTTCCATCATCAATAATGGTCGATTTTGCAAATGTTTCTTCAAATTCAATTACTTCACGTGTAATAGGAACTGTTTTAATAGTTCCTTCTATGTTTTTAATTGTCAGATAAACAGTTGTTCCTTTTTTACCTTTAATTAGTTTTACTACATTATCTAACCTAACACCAATAACGTCAACAGGTTCTTCATTTTCGCTTTGTGCTACTTTAATAATTATATCGCCAACTTCTATTTCTTTTCCTCTCCAAGCAGGCCCGCCCGGAACAAGCTCGTTAATTTCAACACCTTCTGTTTTTTTTCTCAATACCGCACCAATTCCTTCAATGCTTCCGCTCATGCTAGCATCAAATTTTTCTTTGTTTTCTGGTGCAAAGTAGAATGAATGTGGATCAAATCTTTCTACAATAGAATTTAAGTAAATAGAAAACCAATCTTTGCGCTCTAAATCGCCAATAACATCAAAAAATTCATCTAAAGATTTTCCTGTACTTTCTCTTGCTTCTGTTTCTAGTTGCTCAAAAGTTTTCTTTTCTTTTGGCTTGTCATTTTTCTTGTTCTTTTTTGGTTTATCAATCGGATTATCCAATTCGTCAAATTCGTCAATTTCTATTTCAACATCTTGTCCATTCTGAATTTTTAAATTATCAGTAATAGTTGCAAGTGTATTTAGCTTTAATTGTTTTCTCCAACGATCAACCAATTCTGATTTATCTTTTGCATACGGAATGCTATCGTATTCGGCATTAAATGTTTCTTCTTTCGAAAAATCAAAGGGTTTTTCCAATACTTCTTTATAAATGCCTTTTGCCTCATTCATACGTTGAGTAATTCTGTTGTAAGTAAGGTCAAAAAACGATAAATCTTTCAATTGAATCATATCGTCAATTAAAAGTTCATAGTTTGCAAATTCATCCAAATCCGATTGAAGAAAATAACGTTTCATCGGATCAAGAGCTTTAATGTATTCTGCATACACTTGTTTGGAAAAATTATCGTCTAATTTTGCCGGATCATAGTGCGATTTCTCCATTAAATAGGTTACCAATTCTAATAAAAATTGGTCTTTTTCAGGCGTTTCTTTCTCTTTTTTCGGCATAAAGCCCCATAATACAGCGGAAACAGCAATAAGAATAATAATAACCTTATAATTTCTTTTCATAAATGCCCAAATAGTATTCATTAAATAGTTTTGAACTAAAGTAGTTAAAAAAGTAAAGTAATCATTAAACAAGTAGATAATTATTTGTTAAAGCCAATGTAAATAATCAAATGAGGCTGATTATTAGTTGTCATTAACTCGGAAATAAATAAATGTTTTACATAATAATTGTTACTTTTACGAAAGTAATTAAAAAATTAAGATGATGCAAAAACCATTGATACTTGTTACAAATGATGATGGAATAACGGCTCCAGGTATTAGGGCTTTAATTGATGTAATGAAAGAAGTAGGTGAGGTTGTTGTAGTTGCACCAAATAGTGCTCAGTCCGGAATGGGACACGCTGTAACCATAAACAATACGCTTACTTTAGAAAAAGTAATGATTGATGATGAAGTTAATGTTGAATATGCTTGTTCGGGAACTCCGGTAGATTGTGTAAAAATTGCATTATCGCAAGTATTAGACAGAAAACCCAATTTGTGTGTGTCTGGTATAAATCATGGCTCAAATTCATCCATAAATGTTATTTATTCAGGAACGATGAGTGCTGCTGTAGAGGCAGGAATGAGCGGAATACCAGCTATCGGATTTTCTTTGTTAGATTTTAGTTGGAATGCAGATTTTGAGCAGATAAAACCAATTATCAAAAAAATTACTCTAGAGGCACTAAAACACGGAATGCCAAAAGACACGGTGTTGAATGTAAACCTACCAAAGTTAAAGGCAGAAGAAATAAAAGGAATAAAAGTTTGTCGTCAGGCAAAAGCAGTTTGGATAGAAGAATTTGACAAACGATTGAGTCCACATGGTAAAGAATACTACTGGTTAAAAGGCGAGTTTGTAAACCATGATAAAGGAGAAGATACTGACGAGTGGGCTTTGCAAAATGGATATGTATCGGTTGTGCCTGTTCATTTTGATCTAACGGCGCATCATGTAATTAATCAAATTAATAATTGGGATTTAAAATAAAATGAGTAAAAAAATAAAAGATATATTAATTGGTTTTGTAGTAGGTGTAATTGCTACAATAATTGGCGCAGAATTGTATTTGCATTTAGCTACCAACTTTGATTTATTTAGAGACTTTGATTTTATCATTAAAATGGGATTGCTTGGAAGAGTTGTAGCTATTGGAAGTTTGTTAAATCTGGGTGTGTTTACCTTGTTTATTAATAAGCGTGCAGACGATAAAGGCAGCGGTTGTATTTTGGCGGTAATATTAATTACAATTATTATTCAGTTTCTGTAGATGAAGTATTACATTATTGCAGGAGAGGCTTCTGGTGATTTGCACGGAGCTAATCTTATGAAAGCCTTAAAAGAAAAAGACGATAAAGCCGAATTTCGCTTTTGGGGAGGTGATTTAATGAAAGCTGTAGGAGGTACACTTGTAAAACACTACAAAGATCTCGCATTTATGGGATTTGTAGAAGTGATTCAAAATCTAAATACAATTTTAAAAAACATCTCTCTTTGTAAAAAAGATATTGAAAAATTTCAGCCAGATATGTTGATTTTTATTGATTATCCAGGCTTTAATATGCGTATTGCAAAATGGGCAAAACAAAATAAAATAGAAACACATTATTATATTTCGCCACAAATTTGGGCTTGGAAAGAGAATAGAATCAAGGCAATAAAAAGAGACGTAGATTTTATGTACGTTATTTTGCCTTTTGAGAAAGATTTTTATGAAAAGAAACACAATTTTCCTGTAACATTTGTTGGGCATCCTTTAATTGATGAGATAGAAGATTTTCGATCAAGAGAGAAAGAAGATTTCAGAAAAAAATATAAGTTAGATGATAGACCTATCATTGCGCTTTTGCCAGGAAGTCGAAAACAAGAAATTACTCGTCTTTTGATTGAGATGCTTACCGTAATAAATAAGCATCCAGAATATCAGTTTGTAATAGCTGGTGCTCCAGGTCAAGATCCAGAGTTTTACAAACAGTTTATAAAAAATAGTAATACGTTTCTTATTTCTAATGATACTTATTCTTTGTTAGATGTTGCGCATGCAGCGTTAGTAACCTCAGGAACAGCTACTTTAGAAACGGCATTATTTAGAGTTCCTCAAGTTGTTTTATATAAAGGAAATCAAATTTCTTATGAAATTGCTAAGCGAATTATCACATTAAAATATATTTCGTTAGTAAATCTTATTATGGATGATGATATTGTTGTTGAATTGATACAAGGCGATTGTAATCCTCAAAGAATTGAAAAGGAATTTGAAAAAATCGTAAAAGGCGAATTTAGAGATAAAATTTTGTTGGATTATGATAAATTAATTTGTAATTTGGGCGGGAAAGGTGCTAGTAATTTGGCTGCTGCTGAAATGCTAAAGAATCACTTTGATAAAACGGCTATGTAGAATTAAAAAAAAAGTTATGCGTTATAAAATAGTATTATCTTCCTTATTACTGAGTTTGGGTTTAATGAGCTTTAATCAAATTAAAGCATCAACTATCAACAAACCAAATCCTGTTAAGAAAAGCGGAACAACTATTTTAAAAGAAAGCAAAAAAACAGACGAAGAAATAAAAAATCAAATAGATGCACTTTTAGATGAGATGAGTCTTTTTAAAAGTGAAAGTACTAATGCAGAATTATCAGAATTGATTTTAAGTGCTGCATTTGATTATGAAGGTGTACGCTATCGTTTTGGCGGTTCTACTCGCAGTGGATTAGATTGTTCTGGTTTGGTTACTAATGCTTTTAATGATGCATCATCTATAAATTTACCAAGAAGCTCATCAGATATGGCTAAAATTGGTGATAAAATAAATAAAGATGACGCTCAACGTGGAGATTTAATCTTTTTCCGCACCGGAAAAGGAAGTAGAATTAGTCATGTTGGTATTATTACAGAAGTATCAAATGATGAAATTAAATTTATCCATTCTTCTACTACAAAAGGAGTAATCGTTTCTACTACAAAGGAAGATTATTACAAAAGACGCTTTGTGCAAATAAACAGAGTGTTGCTGGATGATATAATATAGATGTCTAGATGATTATAGATGTTAAAGAGAATTTTAATGTGTTCGGATTATGAAACCATTAAAATTCTCTTTTTTGTTTTATGTAACTGCTTTAATAATTGGTATTCTTATTCAGGAATACCTAAGTGGCTTGTTTATTTTTTTGCTATTTGCTATTCCTACATTATTAATTGGTATTAGTTTATGGTATAAATCTGCTATGTGGCAGTATAAATCAAAAAGTATTTATTTTATTGGTGCTTCATTTTATATTATTTGTATTTCAATTGGAGTAGGAGCAGCAAAATATTATAATTGGGCAAAATTAGAACACAGTTATGTGCAATATCTATCCGAATCTAATTCTGAAGTTGTAAGTTTTACTATTCTTCAAAAAGAAAAGTCTAAAAATGGATATACAAACTTTGTTGTAGATATTAATGCTATTGATTCTATTGCGTGTAGCGGAAAATCTATCGTTTCCTTATCTGATAGTTTACTTCGGCCTGGTTTGCGTTTAAAGGTAATTGGTAAGTTTATAGATTTTCAATCAGCTTCTAATTTAGGGCAATTTGATTACGCTGGTTATATGCAGAAAAAGCAAATTTACAAACGATTTGCAGTGCAAGAATCTATGATTGTAGGAAATGATACCAGTTTGTATTTTCAAATATTAAATTTGAGATATTTTCTTACACAAAAGATTCAAGGGAATGATTACTTAGAAAAATCTACTAAATCATTTCTTTCGGCTTTGTTATTAGGCGATCGTACCACGATGGATGAAGCAATTGTATCTTCGTTTCAAAGGCAAGGTATTATGCATGTTTTGGCTATTTCTGGTTTACATATAGGTATTATATACATGTTTTTGTCATGGGTTACCATGTATTTGCCTAAACGCTTAAAAATGTTGGTTATTTTAACTTGCTTGTGGATTTTTGTTTTTCTTTCTGGTTTTTCTCCTTCTGTTTTTAGAGCCGTTTTTATGTTTTCGCTTATTGCAATTGGCAAAGGTGTAGGAAGCAGGCAATCTACTTTAGAAATTATTGGACAAGCATTGTTTTTAAGTTTAGTATTTTGTCCAGTTTGGTTATATGATGTTGGTTTTCAGTTAAGTTATATGGCAGTTTTTGGTATTGTTTGGCTGATGCCTTTATTTAAGAATTGTTATACTTCTAATAGAATATTAAATTATGTATTGAGCCTTATATATGTTTCTATTGTTGCTCAAATAAGTGTTTTACCATTGCAACTGTACTATTTCAATTCGTTATCACTTACTTTCTTGTTGAGTAATATCATTGTTATTCCAATTGTAACAGTTTTGTTGATTAGCGGATTGATTTATTTAATTGTAGGTTGGTCAATATCTGGTGTTTCGGAAGTGTTATCTGTTGTTTTGAATAAAATAGTTGATGTTTTATTGTACTTGGTAAATAGTATAGATGTTTACAGTAATTACACACAAATTATGGCTTATTGGTCTAAATTGCAAATTGGTGTTTTATTTGGAGCAATTATTTTATTGAGAATAACCTTTCATAAACCTCGTTTTCGCAGTTTTTATTCGTTAGGAATTTATTCTGTATTTGTGGTTTTTATATTTTGTTTCCCAACAAAAAAAGAAAAAGATACTTTTATAATAGCTTCATCGTATAAAAGTAAACCTTTGTTTTTATCTTCAACTTCAGAAGAATTGTTGGCTTACGGAAATGATAGTTTGCAAGGTACTTCGCTTGTAAAAGGATATCAAAAATATTATAATAAGAACGAAACTAAACTGATGCCACTTCAGTATATTTATTCGTTAGATGATAATAATAGATTATTAGTGTTATCTGCTGAAATGAGCTATTATCAAATAGATACAGATTTTGAATATGTTTTAATTCAGGATAATTGTAAAATTAATTACGACAGATTGTTGACAGAACTAAAACCCAAAGAAGTAATTATTGGAAAAGAAATGACCAAATGGTATAAAGATATGTTGGTAGCGAGTTGTTATAAAAATAATATCCCTTTTCACGATATTCGTCAAAAGGGATATTGGTCTTTTATTTCTACTTTGTAGTATTGATTTCTAATAATAATTCGTCAGCTGTTCTATAACCTACGATAGTGTTTGAAACTTTACCATTTTTATCAATGATAATCATTGAAGGATAGCCACGAACTTGTAAAAACATTGTCAACTCGTGTGTTGCATTTCTTCCTGCTCTTTTTGGATCAAAGTTAGGATTCGTGAATTTTCTGTTTTGAAACATTATTTCTTCATTTCCTTCTGCATTGAATTTTACAGCATAATAATTTTTGTTGATAAACTCAATAAATTTTGGATCTGAAAACGTGTTTTGATCTAACATTTTACATGGTCCACACCATTCAGTATAAACATCAATAAAAATTGGTTTTGGACTTTTCTTTTGAGCTGTAATAGCATCATTGAAACTCATCCATTTAATTTCTTGGGCATTTGTTGTAAAGGCCATTAAAACAAATGCAAATAAGAATAGAATTTTTTTCATTTAATAAATATAATTTGTTGTTTATTTTACTCCATGCATTAATCGTTTCATAATAGGATTAAGCGCTATAACAAGAATACCTGCCACAATTGGAACGATTGTAAAAATAAGAAAGAATGTTGATAATGAATATTTTTCTGTAATATTTTCGATCTCTCCTCCTAATTTTGCGGCTAAATTGTTTCCAATTGCGATAGCTAGATACCACATACCAAACATAAAAGCAATCATTCTGGCAGGAACTAATTTTGAAACATATGATAATCCAACAGGCGAAGAGAATAATTCTCCCAAAGTATGGAAAAGATAAGCAAAAACTAGCCACATCATCGATACTCTATTGCCTTCTGTAATTCCATGTGCGCCATAAGCCAAAACTCCAAATCCAACAGCCATGATAATTAAACCCAATCCGTATTTAATAGCAGCAGGAGGATTGTATTTAGAATCCCAAAGTTTTGATACTAATGATGCAAACGCAATGATAAAGAATGAATTTAAGATTGAGAACCAAGAAGCAGTAATTTCAACTTGATTATCTTTTACTTCTTTAATTTCTCCTTGAACAATATGAGGTGTTTTACCGTGTTTTTCGTAGTTTGCTTTTAATTCACTTTCTGTAGTTTGATCAAGAATGTAGTAAGTTCCAAGCTCTTCGTATATATTAACTTTTGTTCCAATAGGATATTCACCACGATTTAAAATAATAGTATGTTGCTCTACAACCTTATCTGTTTCACTTGGAGTTACAGTATTTGAAATAGGTTGATAATTCATTACCTGATTGTTGTTTTCATCTTGCTTAATAGCTCCTTCATCGGTTAAAACAACAGATTCAATTGCGTTATAATTAACTTGATAAGCATGTGAAGCCCAATCTCTATCTAACATCCAAATAACAGCTCCCCAAACACCAATAAAAGTAAAGATTAATACAATATTAGAAATTAATGCTTTTTTGTATGTTTTTTTAGCCAATAGATAAAGAACATAAGAAATTAACATTAAAGGAATTACCGTAAGTAATGTGTTGAATATTTTGAATAACAATGCTGTATTTCCAGATAAAATACGTTGAGTATTATCTCTAGCAAAAATTACTAATGAGGTTGCTCCTTGTTCAAAAGACATCCAGAAAAAGATGGTGAAAAATGCAAAGATAATTACTGCAATCATTCGCTCTCTTACTATTTTAGCATAGCGAGCAATACGCCAAATAACTAACACTAAAAAGGCAATCAATCCAAAAACAATTCCTACTGTAGCTCCATCATAACCTAAAATTTCTTTAGGGAATAGGTGAATATTACCCACAATTCTGAATACATCATTAAAAGCGTACATTAAACCAACAATAGTTGTAATAGCTATTAAAACATAATCGGTAATAGTAAAAGGATTTCGTTTTAAGGCATCTTTTTCATCAGCAGACATATTTGTTGTATCTGCAACCACTTCTACTTCTTCCTTAGTTTCTTTACTTGGTACATCTCCTATATTACCAAAAATAGGTTTAGCCAACCAAAATTGTAAAGTACCTAAAAGCATAAAAATTCCAGCCAAACCAAATCCCCAGTGCCATCCAACTCTTTCTCCTAAGTAACCACAAAGCATCATTCCAAAGAAAGCTCCTGCGTTTACTCCCATGTAAAAAATTGTATATGCTCCATCTTTCTTTTCAGGGAATGATTTATACATTTCTGATAAGATAGAAGTCATATTAGGTTTAAAAAATCCTGTTCCAATTACCAAACATCCCAAACCAATGTACATAAAAGTTTCTCCTTCAAATGCCATAGCAGCATGCCCAAGTGTCATAATCAACGAGCCGATAACAACAGCCCATCGGTAACCAATATATTTATCAGCAAGAATACCTCCAAAAATTGGCGTAATATATAGAAGCATTGCATATGTAGCAAAAAGAGCTCCAGCGTCTGCAACATTCCAACCCCAACCAGTATTAATTCCTATTACGGACATTGTTAAGAACTGAATCAATAGAACTCTCATTCCATAAAACGAGAAACGCTCCCACATCTCTGTGAAGAATAATACAAATAAACCAGCAGGATGACCTAATACTTTAGTGTCAAAAAAGTTGGTTTGTGTTGTTGTGTTTGTTTGCATATTATGTTATTTTATATTTTCGGAGGGTAAGATAACTAAATTTATCTTATTTGGACAAAAAATCAGAGAATTGCATTTTTGTTTTAAGCTATTTTTTTAGGATTGTTTTTTTTCAAGAGGTTTTATTATCAATTTGTCATAAATCACTAATGATATAACAGAAAACATTCCGATACCAAAAATAACAAACCACAATTTATTAGGCTGATAAGTATCCCACAACATTTGTGTCATTTCCCAATGTCCCATATGTAATTTTTGTTCTGCTAAAGCAAAATATTCATTTTTAGAAAAAGGAAAGTGAATTTGACTAATATCGATGCTTTTTGCTTGTGCAAAATCTTTGAAAGATTGAATAACTGTTGACCAGTCTATGCTTTCTGATTTTAGATTAAATTGCTTTTCAAAGGCAGAAATAGGCATGTTTAGCACTTTGGCGCCTTGTTCAATAAATTGTTCGTGACTTACAACTTCAGGCATTTCAATATGTCTGTTAGTCATTTCTCTTTTTAATAAAGATAATTTATCAGACCATTTTTGGTATAATGTTCCTGAAATATAACTGGTAACAAAATAACTTGCTGCAACAGGCAAAAAGTAAGTTCCTTGATATAAACCTTCTTTTCCTTTTGGAGTAATTAATGCAATGAATGACGAAACTGTTGGGCTCGACATCATTTCTCCTATAGAGAAAATCATCGTTCCTAAAATAGCAAATAAAGGGTTGCTGGTATAAAACGTTAAACCAACTCCGATACTTGCAATAATAGCTCCGCGGATTACTGCATTGATATGGCGCATTTTTGTTACAAAGTAAGAAATGAATACCTGACAAATAATAATCATGAAAGAATCAATATTTGTAAACCATTCTGGTTTTACTTGTCCGTTTTGCGTTAATAAATTGGCCAATGAAGGTAAGTTTTCATTAATCCAAGTGCTTAGTGCTGATGAGTTTACCCAATCTTCAATAAAGTTTGGCAATGTGTTGAATAATTGATTGAACATTGTCCAGAAACCAATCATCAACAATAGCAATAATCCTAAACGAATATCTTTCAGCGCTTCAAAAATTCCCATTATAGAATCTGAAATGGCTTTTCCGATTGAGTCTTTTGGCTTTTCAGTTTTTGGTTCTTTATAGAAAATTAATAAGATAACTAAGTTGATAGCAATAACTACAGCAGCTTGAATAAAGATAATTTTCCAACCAAAAATAGTACGTAAAAATGAAGACATTCCAGGACCAACAAATCCACCAATGTTTACCATCATATAGAAAATACCAAAACCTATAGTTCCAGTAGTTTCATCTGTATTCCTTGCTACAATTGCTGAAGCAACAGGTTTAAAGAAGGCTGCTCCAACTGCAACTAGTAAAAATACCATATATACGCCCCAATAGCTTGTTACTTCTCCAAGTAGATAATAACCAGTAATCATTATGATGAATGAAATGGTTAATGAAATTTTATAACCAATTCTATCGGCAATTACCCCAAAGAATAAAGGAAGAAAGTATAAAATACCAACAATGTTACCCATTATACTTCCTTTTTGCACATGGTCAAATCCTAACCCACCCATATCAGTAGATCCAACTAAATAAAGACCTAATAAAGTATAAATTCCGTACCATGCCCAGCGCTCCATTAATTCCATGAAACTGGCAATCCAGAAATTACCATTGAATGAACCTAAGGTTTTTAAAAAACCTTTTTCGTTTTGTGCCATAGTTGTTTGTATTAACAATTTAAAAGATGCCTAAGTTAATTCCAAAATAGGATTTAAACATTACGATAGATGTTAAAAATGCAATTAAAAAAGAGGACAACCTTTTGGGCGTCCTCTTTTTAATATGATATAGAAAAAAATTATTTTACTTCTTGCATTAATTTTTTCATTATTGGAGATAAAGCTATTAAAATTACCCCAGCAATAACTGCATATAAACCTAATTCTTTGTAACCATCTGTGTATGCAATAAGCGCATCGTAGTTTGGATTATTACCTGTAGTTTCATTAGAAAGATTTGAAGATAATGAAGCTCCAATAATACCTGCCACATATTGTCCGTAAGCACTTGCTAAGAACCACATTCCCATCATCATTCCTTGTAAGTTAGCTGTAGATAATTTTGTCATGATCGATAATCCGATTGGCGACAAACAAAGCTCACCCAAAGTAATGATTAATAATGCGAAGGTAAAGAAGTCTAAAGAAGTCATACCTGCTGCATCGGCAAAAAATCTTGTTCCGAATAAAGCATAGAAACCTAAACCTAATAAAATAAATCCAATTCCGAATTTCATTACCGTGTTTGGTTCAATTCTTTTTTTCGCCATCCAAATCCAAAGTAATCCTAAAAGTGGTGCAATGAAGATGATAAAGAATGCACCTCCAGAGTTATTTACACCATTCGGATCTAAATGCATACCCAATAAATCAGGTGTTAAGTTTTTAGCAGCAAAGATGCTTAATGATCCTCCTGCTTGTTCGTAAATAGCAAAGAATAAAACAGAAAAGAAAATAAATACTAAAGCAGCAATAATTTTTTTGCGTTCAGCACCTGTTAACTTTGTCATTTCATAGAATAAGTAAATCAATGCTAATGGCCCAACAGTGTACATGAAGTAAGCGGTGTATTCTGTATTGTCAATCATAAATACAATTACAGGAACCATTGCAAATGTTAGAATATATGTTCCAACTTCTTTCCATAACGGCATTTTTGTTGTTTCTCCGTTTGAATTTACTTGTGTTGGCTGTAAACCAATTGGTCCTAAATGTCTTTTTGTAAACACAAAGTTGATTAAACTTACAATCATTACAATTGCAGCTAAACCAAAAGCAACATTCCAACGATGAGCTTCGTCAATTAAATCAGAAAAAATTTGACCTTTACCAATAGCAATACATAAATATCCTCCTAATAAAGCCCCTAGGTTAATTCCTGCGTAGAAAAGCGAGAAACCAGCATCTGTACGATCATCTCCTTTTTTATATAACTTTCCTACCATTGTAGAAATATTTGGTTTAAAGAAACCAGTACCAATTACAGTGAAAGCAATTCCTACAAAGAAAAATTTATGCGGATCAATAGAAAGAATAATACTTCCTAAAATCATCATTAATCCACCCCAAAAAAGCGATTTTCTAAAACCTAAAATTTTATCAGCAAAGATACCTCCTAAGAATGTAAAAGCGTATACAAAGGCTTGAGTAGCCCCATATTGTAAATTAGCTTGTCCGTCTTCAAAGTTTAGTTGGCTAATCATAAAGAAAACTAACATTCCTCTCATTCCGTAGAAGCAAAAACGCTCCCACATTTCAGAGAAAAATAGTCCCCAAATCTGTTTCGGATATTTACCCGAAAACTCTTGGATTTCTTCTAATGTTTGTGTTTGACTCATTGTCTTATAGAATTATTGTTTTTTTCAAATTCAGGGCGTTATTTAATTCCGTGCATTAATTTTTTCAATAACGGATTAATCAACATTACTATAACTCCAGCTGCTGCAGGAATAAGTGTAAATAAGAAGAAGAAATGTGCTAAAGAGTATTCTGCCTTAATATTTTCAACCTGACCTCCTAGAATTGCAGCAAATTTTTGAGCAATTGCCAATGCTAAATACCACATACCAAACATAAATGCAAGCATTTTTCCTGGTACTAATTTAGATACATATGACAAGCCAACTGGCGAGATAAATAATTCTCCTAATGTATGGAATAAGTATGTTAATACTAAAAATATCATCGACATTTTTACACCTTCTCCTAATCCCATAGATCCAAGACCTAAAATTAAGAAACCAATAGCAACAAATAATAATCCGATACCATATTTGAATGCTGCTGGTGGGTTGTGTTTAGAGTCCCAAAGTTTAGAAACTGTTGATGCTAAAGAGATGATAAAGAACGAGTTTAAGATTGAAAACCAAGAAACTGTAATTTGAGAAACTTCTTTGTTAAGCTCTGCATTTAGCATATAAATAGCCATTGCCCAAATACCTGCAAAACAAAGGAATAAAATTATGTTTGATAAAGCAATTTTGCTCCAAGTAGCTTTTGCTAGCAACACTAATACCCAAGAAATGATTAACAATGGAATAACTGTTAAACATGTATTGATAATATTAAATGTTAATAATGCTGTTCCTTCTAATGAGCGATCTACATAATCTCTAGCAACTAACACCAAAGATGTTGCACCTTGCTCAAAACTCATAAAAAAGAACATTAAGAAGAACGCTAATAAAATTACAGCAAACATTCTGTCTCTAATTATTTTTCCGTAGCGTAGAATACGTGAAATTACCAAGTATAAGAAAACAATTAAAGCTAGAATAGCCATTATATTTTGTCCTCTTAAGAATGGAGTGTCTAAAGATTCGAATAAATCAAAAACGCCGTTTTTAGATAACGGATCGTTAAAAGCATATAATAAACCAATTACCGAAACAATTGCAATTAAAACATAATCAATAACTGTATAAGGGTTTTTAGTTTCTTTTTCTTCTGCAATTTCCTCTGCAGTTTTTGCTACAGTAGCATCATCTTTTTTTACTTCTCCTAAATTTCCAAATAATGGTTTTGCTAACCAAAATTGAATGGTACCTAATAACATGAAAATACCTGCCAAACCAAATCCATAATGCCATCCTTTTGTTTCTGCTAAGTATCCACAAAGCATCATTCCGAAGAAAGCACCAGAGTTTACTCCCATGTAGAAAATAGTATAAGCACCATCTTTTTTGTCTGGTAATGATTTATACATTTCTCCTAGGATAGAAGGCATATTTGGTTTAAAAAACCCTGTTCCGATAACAAGACATGCTAGTCCAATGAAGAACCAAATTTTAGATATTCCTTCTGCTGCCATTGATGCGTGACCTACCGTCATAATTATTGCCCCAATAATTACTGCCCAACGAGAACCAATATATTTATCTGCAATAACACCACCTAATATTGGTGTAAGATATAACAACATAGCATACGTTCCGTATAAAGCACCAGCTTGTTCTGCAGACCAACCCCATCCAGAAAATTCACTGCCAAAAATAACCTGAGCAGTTAAAAATTGAATTAATAAAACTCTCATTCCGTAGAAAGAGAAACGCTCCCACATTTCTGTGAAGAAAAGAACGAATAGACCTGATGGATGTCCCAAGACATTTGACTTAAATAGGTCTGATTGAGTAGCTGTTTCTGCCGCCATTTAAAAAAAATTAAGGTAGTTTTTCAGTAAGGAGAAAAACCAGTGTTTGTATTAGTTTGTTTGAATGAATAGACTACAAGTTATTTAAAATAAAATTAGTCATTTTGGTATAAAGTTGAAGGCGAGTATTTCCGCCATAAATTCCGTGATTCTTATCAGGATAAATTAACCAATCAAAATCTTTGTTGTGCTGCACCAAAGTTTCAATCATTGCCATTGCATTTTGTACGTGTACATTGTCATCAGCAGTACCGTGTACTAATAAATAGCGTCCTTTTAATTGATCGGCAAAGAAAAAAGGCGAATTATCGTCATATCCTGAAGGATTTTCTTGTGGTGTTTTCATGTAGCGTTCTGTATAAATAGAATCGTACATTCTCCAGTTAATAACAGGTGCAACTGCAATTGCAACCTTAAATACATCGTTTCCTTTTAATATTGCATTTGTAGACATAAATCCACCATAGCTCCATCCCCAAATACCAATTCTGTTTGCATCAACATAAGGCTGATTTGCTAAGTATTTTGCAGACTCTATTTGATCTTCTACTTCATATTTTCCTAATTCGTATTGAGTTACTTTTTTAAAATCTGCACCTCTATATCCTGTACCTCGTCCGTCAACTGTTACAACAATGTATCCTTTTTCCGTAAGCATTGCATGCCAGTAATCGTTAGAATCAAACCATTTGTCAGCTACTTGTTGAGAACCTGGTCCGCTGTATTGATACATTAAAACAGGGTATTTTTTAGAAGCATCAAAATTTGCAGGTTTCATTATCCAAGCATTTAGCATAATTCCGTTTACAGTCGGAATTTGTGTAAATTCTTTAGTTGGTAATTGATAATCTTTTAATTTTTCTTGTAATGTCTGATTGTCTAATATCTTTTTTACAATTTTACCTGATTTTGCATCAGTTAACGTATATGTTGGTGCTTGTGTGGCAGTTGAATACGTTTGAATATATACATCAAAGTTAGGACTAAACACAGCATTGTTGGTGCCTTTGTTGCTCGATAAAAGTTTTTTGTTTTTACCGTTTAAGTCAATAGAATAGATATCTCTATAAATAGACCCTCTTTCTACCGATTGAAAGTATAGTTTTTTAGCTTTTGGATCAATTCCATAATAATCAGTTACTTCCCAATTACCTTTTGTAATTTGATTAAGTAACTTTCCATCTTTATTATAATAATACAAATGGTTGTATCCATCTCTTTCGCTTAGCCAAATAAAATCGTTATTGTCTAAAAAATTCAATGTATGAACATCAACATAAGCTTTATCTGTTTCATTAACAATTAGCTTTTTATCTAAAGTTTTTGCATTTACAAAAAATAACTTTAGGTCGTTTTGATGTCTGTTAATTATTTGAACACTTAATAAATTGCTGTCATTAGTCCATTTTATACGAGGAATATAAAAGTCAGAAAATTCGCTTAAATTAATTTTGTTCGTTTTTTTTGTATCGGTTGAATAGGTGTAAAGAGATACTTCTGCATTCTTTTCACCTGCTTTTGGATATTTGAATTTATCTTGAGTAGGATATAATCCTGTTCCATAAACATCCATTGAATATTCTGGTACATCAGTTTCGTCAAATTTTACATAAGCAAGTTGCGTTCCTGTTGCGTTCCAATCAAACATTCTAATAATACTAAATTCTTCTTCATAAACCCAGTCAGAAATACCATTAATGATGTGATTTTTCTTCCCATCATTAGTAATCTGCGTAGTTGTTTTCGAAGTTATATCATAAATAAATAAATTATTCTGATAAGCATAAGCAATCTTAGTTCCGTCTGGAGAAAATAATGGTTCTATTATCGGATGGTCTGCTATTTTAACCACATTATTACTATTTGGGTTAAATAAATAATAATCAGCTAAAAATGAACGACGATAGATAGGAGTGGTGTTTGTTCCTATTAAAACCTGTTCTTCTTTAGTATCAAACACATAATTTTCGATTGATTTAATCTCAGGAAAAGCTTCATTGCTAAATATTGTTTTGGTTTTTTGCAATGTTGCAAAATCATATAGATTTATAGCCTGATGATTTTTTGAAATATGATCTATTCTTGCATAACTATTTGAGTTAACTAATGCATTTACAGACTGTAAGGTTTCTGTTCTAAAAGTGCCGTTCCAAATTTCTTGTAACTCAATTTTTTTCTGAGCAACTCCAATTTGTGTTATTAAAGCAAACAGTAGAGCAGTAATTTTTAAGTGTTTCATGGTTTAAAATTAATCGAAAAAACCCTCAATTTTAATGAAAAAATATGAGTTGTACCAATTTTTTTTAAAATTAACTTGAATAGACAACCTTTTTGAGTTGTATAATTCGCAATTTTATAGAATTCAATTTACCAAAAGTATAAATTGCAAAACAAGTAATAGCCATGTATTTGTTATTTATACAAAGTGTAGTGCATTGTATTAATTTTTATCTTTGCAGTTAAAATATAGATAAAATGAGCGGTAGTATTAATAGATTTTCGAAACGATCAAAACAAGAAAAGATTGATTGGATTGTAAGTACTTATTTTAATAATAATACAGAAATTATTGATTTAATTACAAAATATTGGAATTCTGACGAGCAACTTCAAAAGCTTCACGATGAATTTATCGAAAATACAATTACCAATTTTTATTTGCCATTTGGTGTAGCTCCCAATTTTTTAATTAATGATAAATGGTACACCGTGCCAATGGTTATCGAAGAAAGTTCGGTGGTTGCAGCAGCTTCTAAAGCAGCAAAATTTTGGTCGGAGCGTGGCGGATTTAAAACCACAATTTTAGGCACCGAAAAAATAGGACAAGTTCACTTTATATATAAGGGAAGCAAAGAAAAATTAGCGCGTTTCATCGAAAGTATTCAATCTGTATTTTTAAAAGACACCAATTCTATTACGCAAAATATGCAAAAAAGAGGCGGTGGAATTTTAGCTATTCAGTTGAGAGATAAAACATCCGAGATAGATAATTATTATCAATTACACGTTACGTTCGAAACCAAGGATAGTATGGGAGCAAATTTCATCAATTCTTGTTTAGAGCAAATTTCAACTACTTTAAAACAACAAGCACTTTTTTATGACGAATTTTCTGAAGAAGAAAAAGCAATTGACGTTGTGATGAGTATTTTGTCTAATTACGTTCCAAATTGCGTAGTTCGGGCAGAAGTTTCTTGTTCTGTAGAAGATTTGAAAGGAAAAGATATTAAAAACCCGATGCTTTTTGCAGAAAAATTCGTTCAGGCAGTTCGCATCGCCGAAGTAGAGCCTTTTAGAGCTGTTACACATAATAAAGGGATAATGAATGGAGTGGATGCAGTTGTAGTTGCAACCGGAAACGATTTTAGAGCTATTGAAGCTGGAGTTCATGCTTATGCAGCGAGAAATGGAAGATATAGCAGTTTGTCGCACGCATCTATTGAAGATGGAATTTTTAAATTTTGGATTGATTTACCTTTAGCAATTGGCACAGTGGGCGGACTTACTTCTTTGCATCCAATGGTAAAAGTAGCATTGCAAATGTTGCAAAAACCATCTGCTACAGAATTAATGCAAATTATTGCAGTAGCTGGTTTGGCGCAAAATTTTGCTGCGGTAAAATCGCTTACAACAACAGGAATTCAACAAGGACATATGAAAATGCATTTGATGAATATCTTAAATCAATTTGAAGCAACTGATGCTGAACGAGTGAAAGTGGTTGCGCATTTTGAAAAAAATGTTGTTTCTCATAGTGCTGTTGTTGAATTATTAGAAAGTTTACGAAAATAATGAAAGAATTTTATAGCAATGGAAAATTATTGATTACGGGCGAATATCTGGTTTTAGATGGTGCGCAAGCATTTGCTCTTCCCACATTGTTTGGACAGTCAATGAAGGTTATTGCTATAGCAGAAAAATATATTTATTGGACTTGTTATGATGCGGATAATACAATCTGGATGAATGAAAAAATTGCTATCAAAGATGTATTGTCAGATACTATTATAGAAGGAAATAATTATGCATCTACATTGATTAATGTTTTGAGGGCTGCACATTATCAAAATAATAAATTATTATCTGGAAATGGCGGATTTAAGGTTGAAGCAAGATTAACTTTTCCAAGGCTTTGGGGATTAGGAACTTCTTCAACATGGATTAATAATGTAGCACAATGGTTTGAAATTAATCCTTATCAGTTATTAAGGCAATCTTTTGGCGGAAGTGGATATGATATTGCTTGTGCCAAACATAATTATTCTATTTTGTATCAATTAACTGAAGTAGATTATCCAACGGTAAAAGAGGTTAAATTTAATCCTCCGTTTTTAGATAAATTGTATTTTGTGTATTTGAATCAAAAACAAAGTAGTAAAGATGGAATTGCAAAATACAAGGAGAAAAAAGGGAATATTGATAGTGAAATAGAAAAAATAACTATCATAAGTGAAATCATCTGGCAAACAGATTCTTTCGCTGAATTTTCTTTGTTGTTGCAAGAGCATGAAAATATTATTGCAAAAATAATTCAGCAGCAATCTATTCATCAACAATTGTTTTCTGATTTTTCAGGAACTATTAAAAGTTTAGGAGCTTGGGGCGGCGATTTTATTTTGGTTGCTTCAGAAGAAAATCCAACAGATTATTTTGTATCCAAAGGTTATTCAACCATTTTGAAATACAACGAAATTATTAAAAAATAAGTTTAAAACAGTTATCTATATACTATTGATGACTGTTTTTTAAATGTATTATTTTATAAGTTAATAAAAACTTAGTAGAAAATAGTATATTTAAAGCTTCTAATCCATTGTTTTAAAATTGGATTTTAGGGAATACAATGTTCAAATATAAATAGTTTAGGAAGGTATGAGCAATATTAGAATAAGCTATGTAGGCATCCTTATAAAAGGATGCCTTTTTATTATCGGCAAGTGTTTTGGCTTGTTTTTTGATATTATTTAGCTTGTAAAAACTTCAAAAAATAAAAAAATGAAAAAAGTGATTTTAGCTTTATTTTTAAGTATTCTCTCATTCGGATTTGCACAAGAAGTACATTGGGGATATAAAGGAGATGTTGGTCCAGAACATTGGGCTGAATTTGAAGGAGCAGAAAATTGTGGTACATGCACGCATCAATCGCCAATTAATATACAAACGCAAAATGTTGTCAAAACAAAATCTGAGAATAAAACTTTATTTCAATATAAAGATGGAGTAATTAAAGATATTATAGATAACGGACATACTTTACAGTTTGATTTTGAAAAAGGAACAAGTTTAGTTTATCAGAACAAAACATACGAATTAAAACAGTTTCACGCACATGAAGGTTCAGAACATTTAATTGATGGTGTTCGTTATCCTTTAGAATTTCATTTCGTGCATATTGCTAACGACGGACATGTGCTTGTAGTTGGTGTACTGGTAAAAGAAGGAGAAGATAATGGTTATTTTAATCGTTTGGATGCTTTTAAAGATTTAGATGATGGGCAATTTATAAAAACGTCAATTAGCTTTAATCCAGAAAAATTATATCCTTTAGATAAACATTATTTTACTTACACAGGATCTTTAACCACGCCACCTTGCTCGGGAGAAGTAACTTGGCTTGTATTTCAACATCCAATTTCATTAAATGAAAATACAATTGAAGAAATAGGTAAACATTTACCAGATAATAATTTTCGTCCTGTGCAACCGTTAAATGGACGCGTTGTTTATGGTAATTAAAATAGTGTTTTTTAATTTTTTAGGTAAGCAGCTTTTAAAATAAGTTGTTTACCTATTTTTTTTGATGTAATTTTTTTGTTAGATTTAAATTTACTAACGAATCAATTACAAGATAAATGAAAGATTACATCATAAAAATAGCAAAACCATGTGCGGAAGATTGGTATAAAATGACACAAGCCGAAAAAGGAAGGTTTTGTGCAGTGTGCGAAAAAGAAGTGGTTGATTTTTCAAGTTCTACTAGAGAGGAAGTAATTCAACATTTAAATCAATCAAAAAATGTATGCGGTAGAGTGCCCACTGCTTTTTTAACACAAAATGAAAAAAATTATCCTTCTGGCTTACGATTGAATGGTATTGTTGCTACAGCAATTAATTTATTGGTACTAACAACAGTTACAACTGCAACAGCGCAAAAAAAGACTGAAAAAAAGCAACAACCAGAAATAGTTGCAATAAGTAATGAAACTTTTATGGGAGATGTAGGAGTAATTCGTGTACTTGAACCAGAAACGAGAATTATTTCTGGTGTTGTAATTAATGCTAAAGAAGGTTATCCATTAGCTAATACTTCTATTACTATATCAAATAATGATATTGAGGTTAAAACTGGTATTGATGGAAAATTTTCTATGGAAATTCCTGTTGATTCTGAAAAAATTATATTGCACATATCACATGCTGATATGAATGATACAGATATTGTGGTTGAAGAGCTAAAAACTTATTATCGTATTATGATGCAAGAACAAGAACATATATTAGCAGGAGGAATAACTATAAAACGAAAGAAGAAATGGTTGTTCTTTTAAGTTTTTTTTACGCTTTTATCAAATTTCTCAGGAGGTAATAAATTAAAAATGGCCCTTAATGCAAGAGTCATTTTTTGTATCAATTGTAAAATTATATCTCGTTGCTCCATTATCTTATTGGGCGCAAAGTATTGCTAAAAGTAACTTTAAAAGGAGTTTCTTTGTTGTTATTGTTTTTCATTATATAAATGAATTTAAACATTTTAGCATTGTCGCTAGAAATAACAATTTCTCCTTTAGTAAAGCTGTCGTAAATCATAAAATTCTTTCCGTTGTCTACACGTACAGATTTTGCAATTCCGGTAGCCAAATCGCTCATGGTCATTCCGTTGTAAAAAGATTTTGAATCGTTTTTGATACTGATGTTTTCCCCTTTAAAACCTTGTGTTAAGATAACTACGCTGTATTGACTTTCTACAGCTCTCATTCCTTCTAAATAATTTTCTCGGGTTTTGTCAGATACAGATCTAAAATTATCTCTTACTTGTGCGTAATTAGGTAAATCTAAAACATCAGAAGCTTCAGGTAATCTGTTTTCTTCTTTAATTTCTTCAATGCGTTCTTCTACAGTAAGTTCTTTTTTGGTTGTTTTTGTATTGATATGTGAAGCAGACTTACACATAGCAAACAAAATTAGCAAAGCTAAAAAGGGTAACTTTTTCATAATTCTTAATTTTTCTATGCCTTGGATGCGATCGTAAGTAAGTATATTTGTACTAACAAAGGTAAGGTTTATACCTAAAAATAAAAAATTAATTCTTTTAGCATATGCATTATGACGTAATTGTTGTTGGAGGTGGAGCAGCAGGTTTTTTTACAGCAATTAATATTGGAGAGAAAAATCCAAAATTAAAAATAGCTATTATAGAACGAGGAAAAGAAGTGTTGTCGAAAGTAAGAATTTCTGGCGGAGGACGATGTAATGTTACTCATGCGTGTTTTGATCCAAAAGATTTGGTAAAGTTTTATCCGCGAGGAGAAAAAGAATTATTAGGTCCGTTTCATCAATTTTGTTCTGGTGATACAATAGAATGGTTTGATAAACATGGTGTAGAACTTAAAATTGAAGATGATGGCAGAATGTTTCCCGTTACAGATTCTTCTCAAACAATAATAGATTGTTTTCAAATATTTGCACAAAAAGCTGGAATTCAAGTTTTAACAGGAATTAGCGTTCAAGGAATTTTTCAGAATGAAAAAGGATGGAAATTAGATACTTCTAAAGAAAGCTTCTCATGCGAAAAATTAGTTTTTACAACAGGTAGCAACCCAAAAATATGGAGTATTTTAGAAGATGTAGGTCATAAAATTATTGAACCAGTTCCTTCTCTATTTACTTTTAATGTAAAAGATAAACGAATTAAAGATTTAATGGGTGTGGCTACTTCAGCAACCATTAAAGTAAGAGGTACAAAATTGGAAGCAACAGGTCCTTTATTAATAACACATTGGGGAATGAGCGGACCTGGTATTTTGCGTTTGTCTGCTTGGGGAGCCAGAATGCTAGCAGAGAAGAATTATCAGTTTTATGTTACAATAAATTGGTTGCCTCAGTTTGATGATATCGAAGATGTAGTTGCAGAAATAAAATCATTTCGTTTAACACATGCAAAGAAATTAGTTGTAAAAAGGGGATTTTTTGATTTTCCTGTTCGTTTATGGGAGCGTTTGGTTGTAGCAGCCGGAATAACAGAGCAAACTATTTGGGCAGATTTAAACGGAAAACAAATTCAGGCTTTGGCAGAGCAATTAACAAAAGCAGAATTTCAGGTAAACGGAAAAAGTACATTTAAGGAAGAATTTGTTACGGCTGGAGGTGTAGATTTACGAGAAGTTAATTTTAAAACAATGGAAAGTAAAATTTGCGCTAATTTATTTTTTGCTGGCGAAATTTTAAATATTGATGCCATTACAGGAGGATTTAATTTTCAAAATGCTTGGACAACCAGTTTTATAGCAGCAAATACTATTGCAGATAGTTTAAAATAAAAAGTATGACGTATAATTATTATAATAATAGCAGCAGAATCACATTATTAATCATGTGTTTAGGACCATTTTTATCAATGGGTATCTTTTTTATTTTTTTAGGAAATACTTTAATGCTGTGTTTTGCAACAGTATTGTTCTTTTTGTTTTTTGTTTTTTTATACAAAACCATGTTTATAAAAGTAACTATTGATGAAAAAGGTATTTTGTATAAAAGTTACTTTAAGGAAAAATTCTTAGCTTGGTCTGAAGTGAAAGATGTTTTAATGGTAATTAGAGAAAGAAGATCAATGCCCGATTTTTATAAATTTAATGAATGGTTAGAATCTGGTCGTTCAGGTAAAAGTAATTTCCTTTTATTTCGATCTACAAATGAATTTCCAGCTAATCCTATGTTTATGTTTAGTGCGCCATTTGGCGATAATTATATCAGTATACAATACAGAAGGGGGATAGAAGTTGAAATAAATAGATATTTGGAACATAGCATTGCTCAAAATAGGGGGTAAGTGGCAAAATTGGTGATAACTATGTTGATAAGTTTGTGATTTAATTGTGTAGAACTCATTTTTTTTATGTTCCTTTGACCTACACACAACTAAAAATCAATTCTCATAATGATTTATAGTGTTTGTAATTTGTAAGTGCTAATATGAAATATGGAAAACCATGTTTTCCATATTTCTTTTGCTTTTTAAAATTTATTTTTATGTAGATTTTAAAGTAATAAAATTAGGATTTCAAAATACAAACACTGGTCAATTATCTTAAGTACTTTATAAAACATGATAAAAGTCATATTTTATAAAGCCCTCTCCCATTACTTTTGCAAACGATAATCATAATGTGCATTATATATATGTGCATTTAGATAATCAGTTTTTGCAGCTAATCCAAAATCATACTGTACTGAAATTATATTCAGCTGTAAATAAAATATTTTGTAGTTTTTTGAGTTTGACTACAAGATAACATATTGTTGTTTTAAAAGTAAAAAGCACTAATCCCTCAATTAGTGCTTTTTTATTTATCTATCTTTCGTATTTACAACAAGAATGCAATTCGTTGTAAGCATCGTCAGTGGCTTTAACATCCTTTGTGTCATGTCCTGCATTGGCAACAGCTTTTTGTACTGCTAAACCATTTGTTTTTTTCGGATTAATGAATACAGTCATTGCCTGATTATCTGCTGACCATTCAACCGAACGAACGCCATCTACACCGATAGCTGCTTTTTCAATGCGTTTTTTACACATTTCGCAGTTTCCTTTTACATCGATTATTTGTTTTGCTTTTTCTTGTGCATTTACAGACAGCGTAGAAAAAGCTAATACTGCCATTAATGATATTATTTTTTTCATGATTTTTCTTTTTATTATTAATGAATTTTATAGCGTAATCCTGCATAATACATAGCTCCTGCTATTGGAGCATAAACAACAGATGTGTCAAAATCTGTACTAAATGGATTTGATGCGCTAATAATTGGATTTTTCTCTCTATAATTTCCAATGTTTTCTCCTCCTAAATATATTTCAAAATGCGGACTAAAGATTTTAGTTACTTGAAAATTCATTAACGAATATGGATTTGAATATTTTTTACGTTGATTTTCTATTGCGTTTTGTGCTGTAGAAGCTAAGCGTTGCTTACCTAACCAATTATAAGTAAAATCAAATTTCCATTGTGCTCCATTTTCTGTTTTCTCAGTAGAATATTCTAAGTTAGTAAAAAATCGATGTCTAGGCTGATATGCTTTTTCAAATTTACCTGTTTTTTGTTGGGTTTGAATATCATAGTATTTATATGCTGTACGTAAATTTAGATTTCTTACAAGATTGTAATTTAATTCAAATTGTAAACTATTAGCATACGATTGTCCATCTAAATTATAAAATAATAATTGATGAGAATTATAATCAGCATCTACAACAATCTGATTTTTAAAATCAGTTCTGTAATAATCTACGGTAAAATCTGCTTTTCTTCCAATGAAATGGAAATTTTGAGTAAAGCTCAAACCATAGTTCCATGCAATTTCTGGATCTAAGTCATAGATTTTTCCATTATCGCCATCAATTTGAAATAATTTATTTGTAGCGAAGAAAATTTGATTTTCTGCAAAAATATTAGCAATTCTTTTTCCTCTTCCAGCAGATGCACGTAGCACTCCATTTTCCCACGGATTATATCTTAAGTGCAAACGAGGTGTTGCAAAAACGCCCATTCTATTGTGGTAATCAACACGCATACCTGCAATAACGCTAAAATTATCTGTGTTATCGTACGTGTATTCGTAAAATGCACCTAGCGAGTTATCTGTACGATTAAAGTTTTTGTTTATTCCTGGTACAAATACATTTTCGTCATACTTGTCTAACGTAAAGCTAATTCCTGTAGTGAATTTGTGCAACGTATTGCTGATGATAGAATTAAAAACAAAGTTAGAGTAAAAACTATTTTGTTTAATATCATACACATTTAAGCCAAAATACGAATCTTGATTGTGATAATTGTAAGATAATTGCAAGCCTGCACTTTGAAATGGCATATCTGGAAATACATAACCAAGTTTTGCTGATAAATCTACTTTTTCGGTGTTTATTTCAGAGCCCCAAATAGTTGTAGATCCTTTGTCTTTTTTCTTGTCAAAATCTACTTGTCCAGCCAATTTGTTATCTTTCATATATCGTGCGGTAAGGAAACTTACAATTCCCTTTTCAACATTCGTATATTGCCAACGATTCATTATGTTTATTTGCTTTCCTTTCGGATTGTCTAAAAAACCATCATGATTATAATCGTGATTACCCAATCTGGTATTTCCATGAATAAATAATGATGAGCTCCATTTGTCGTTTACATGGTAATTTCCATGTACGTTAGCTTCATATCTTTCGTCTGAAGAGCCGTATAAGTTTAAAAAGAAACGACTGTCTGTAGCAGGTTTTATTAGTTCGGTATTTAATTGTCCAGAAATACTTTCGTATCCATTTATCACTGTTCCAGCTCCTTTCGTAACCTGAATACTTTCTACCCAAGTTCCTGGTGTAAATGTCATTCCATATACTTGTGATGCACCTCTTACAGAAGGAATGTTTTCTTCTGCAATTAATATATACGGACTCGTTAGCCCCAACATTTTTATTTGCTTGGTACCAGTAATAGCATCTGTATAATTTACATCAATAGATGGATTAGTTTCAAAAGCTTCTGAAATATTACAACAAGCTGCTTTTAATAATTCGCCGCTATTCATGGTAAAACTATTTGTTGTTCCTTTTATCGAACGGCTTGTATTGCGTTGTTGTGTAGTTACAATTACCTCGTCAAGTGTTTTGTCTGGTTCAATCGTAATTGTGTAACTACTTTTGTTATCGGGTTTAAAAATATAATCTTTATAACCTACATACGAAACTATAATTGATTTGTTGTCTTTGTAAGGAAGTGAGAAATGTCCTTTTTCATCAGATGTAACTCCAATTGATTTATCTTCATAATAGATAGCTGCACCAATAACTCTTTCGTTATTTTCGTCATATATGTGGCCAACAACGTTTTCTTGCGCGTATACAAAAGATCCCATTGCAAAAATTGCAACAGTTAATGTCTTTTTAATCATTGATTTAAAATTAAAATTAATACAATAAAAATTGTGTTGCCGCAAAAAATATGTGGCAACGCTAAAGAGTATTAATTTTTAAGCGTAGAAAATGAGCCTGCAATAAAGTTTGTACAGCGGCGGAGCATTAGAATCTATATAATAGTGTAATGCTTCTAAAATTGGTAACGAATAATCTGCAACAGGCGTTGTTAAATCCGTCCAAGAATAATCAGGAATAACAAATTCAAAAATTTGAGAATAGGTTTTTTGAATGGTCTGATCTGATGTGCTAACTTTTATAACATCGTCTTTACAACATTGTTCATGATCAGATTTTTGTCCTTCTTCACTAATTTCAAAAGTATCTACACAGCAATCATCATTTTTGGTTGTAATTTTATTATCACAAGAATCTTCAAATTGCTGAATAGAATAATTCAGTTTTCCATAATATGCTTCACCTTGACAATAATGCACACTAATAGACCATCCTATATTTGAAAATAGGAAGGTTATTAAAAAGATGATGCTTATTAGTCTTTTGTTTTGCATTCTACAAATATATAAAATTGCTTGATAGTAAAGTGTTAACTAAAACTTAGTAAGTGAATTATTATACTTATAAAAGAGTGTTTTTAGTTTTTTTATCTAAAAAAGGACTTTTTTTAGTATTTATATTTTAATAAAGGTTGATGATATAGAATATTTATTTGATATAAAGGACAAGATGTCCATTATCTTTGTTACCGAAAATAAAACAAACAAACATATGAGTACGATTTATGAAGTGCTTTTAGTAGAAGCAAAAGAAATTTTAAATAGCAACAATCTTTTAAATAGTAAACTTATTAGTATTTGTCAGTTGTTAGAACAGAAGCTAGAATATTATAATTGGGTTGGGTTTTATTTTGCGGATCATGAAAACAAAACATTGCATTTAGGTCCGTACGTTGGTCCAGAAACAGATCATACAGTTATACCATTTGGAAAAGGAATCTGTGGGCAAGTAGCACTAAGTAATAAAACTTTTTTGGTAGAAGATGTTATGGCGCAAGACAATTATATTGCTTGTAGCATTACTGTAAAATCTGAAATAGTGGTTCCATTATTTGTAAATGATGTAAATATTGGACAAATAGATATCGATTCAAATACATTAAATGCATTTACAGCCGAAGATCAAGCATTTTTAGAAGCATTAAATCAAGAAATTGCTAAAGTTTATGATTAATTAATGTTGAGGTAAAAGAAAAAAATTAAAAAAAGACTATTTTAAATAGCGCAAATAAAAAAATAAAATTACCTTTGCCCTGAATTTAGGAAAACTAAAATTCGTACATAATAATCATTAAAAAGAATATTGGCATGTATTTATCAAAAGAAAAAAAAGCTGAAATTTTCACACAATATGGTGGAGCTGAAGCTAACACAGGATCTGCAGAAGGACAAATCGCTTTGTTCACTTACAGAATTTCTCACTTAACTGAGCACTTAAAAAGAAATCGTCAAGATTATAACACTGAGCGTTCATTAGTTCTTTTAGTAGGAAAAAGAAGAAGACTTCTTGACTATTTAAAGAAAACTGAAATTAACAGATATCGTGAGATTATTAAATTATTGAATATTAGAAAATAATCAATAGGAAAGAGGTGCCCGCGCGCCTCTTTTTGTTTTTTACCTTGTATTACAGATAAATTATCTGGTTTTTCATTGGGTTTCATACACTACACAACAACACACACAACAACACACAAATTGATGTCTCTCTTCGGAGAGACAGAAACCCTAAAGTATTAAAATTATGATTCCAAAGGTAACTAAAGAAATTATCGATTTAGGAGATGGCCGTAGCATCTCAATCGAGACAGGAAAATTAGCAAAACAAGCAGATGGATCTGTAGTTGTTAGAATGGGAGATTGTATGTTGCTTGCGACTGCTGTTGCAGCAAGAAAAATTAACCCAGGAGTTGATTTCCTACCATTAACTGTAGACTATAGAGAAAAGTTTGCAGCAGCAGGAAGATTCCCAGGCGGATTCTTTAAACGTGAGGCTCGTCCAAGCGATCAGGAAGTACTTACAATGCGTTTAGTAGACCGTTGTTTACGTCCTCTTTTTCCGGATGATTATCATGCTGAAACACAAATCATGATTCAATTAATGTCTCATGACGAAGAAGTTATGCCAGATGCATTGGCTGGCTTAGCAGCATCTGCAGCATTAGCTGTTTCAGACATTCCTTTCTATAACTACATTTCTGAAGTACGCGTAGGAAGAGTTAATGGTCAATTCATTATCAATCCAACTAAAGCACAGTTAGAAGAATCTGATATCGATATGATGATTGGAGCATCTAAAGACTCTGTCGCTATGGTTGAAGGTGAAATGAATGAGATTTCTGAGCAAGAGATGATTGATGCAATTAAATTTGCACATGAAGCAATTAAAGCTCAGGTAGAAGCTCAAGAAAAAATGCGTGCAGCATTAGATTTAACATACCGTGAGTATGAGCCAGAAGATTCTGATTCTACTATTGAAGCAACGATTCATTCTGCGGCTTACGAAAAGTTATATGACATTGCTTCTCATGCAAGTGCTAAGCATGAAAGATCAGAGAAATTTAATGAAGTTAAGGCAGAAGTTTTAGCTTTGTTTACTGAAGAATTAGCAGCAGAAAAAGCAGATTTAATAAATGCTTATTTCAATAAAACACAAAAAGAAGCGGTACGTAATTTAATTTTAGATAAAGGAATTCGTTTAGACGGACGCCAAACAACTGAAATTCGCCCAATTTGGAGTGAAGTAGATTATTTACCATCAACACATGGTTCTGCTTTGTTTACACGTGGAGAAACTCAGGCTTTAGCAACAGTTACTTTAGGTACTTCAAGAGATGCAAATATTATCGATTTACCAAGCGAGCAAGGAGAAGAACGTTTTTATTTACACTATAATTTCCCTCCATTCTCAACAGGTGAAGCTAAGCCATTAAGAGGTGTTTCTCGTCGTGAGGTAGGTCATGGTAACTTAGCACAACGTGCATTGAAAAAAGTAATTCCAGCAGATTGTCCATATACTATTCGTTTGGTATCTGAGGTATTAGAATCTAATGGTTCGTCTTCTATGGCAACAGTTTGTGCTGGTACTTTAGCTTTAATGGATGCGGGTGTTCAAATTACTAAACCAGTTTCTGGTATCGCAATGGGATTGATTTCTGATAGTAAAACAGGTCGTTGGGCAGTATTATCTGATATTTTAGGTGATGAAGATCATTTAGGAGATATGGATTTTAAAGTTACTGGTACAAAAGATGGTATTACAGCTTGTCAGATGGATATTAAAATTGAAGGATTGGCATATGATATCATGGAGCAGGCTTTAAAACAAGCTTGTGAGGGACGTATGCATATCTTAGGTTTATTAACCGAAACAATTGCTACACCAAATGCAACAGTTAAGCCAAAAGCACCAAAAATTATTACAGTTGAAATTCCTAAAGATTTCATTGGAGCAATTATTGGACCTGGAGGAAAAAATATTCAAGCGCTTCAAGCAGAAACAGGTACTACTATTGTTATCAATGAAGTAGATAATCATGGAGTAATTGAAATTCTTGGTACAGATCAAGAAGGAATGGATAAGGCAATTCAATCTATTACTAATTCAACTTTTGCACCAGTAGAAGGAGAAGTTTACAAAGTAAAAGTAGTGAAAATGCTTGATTTTGGAGCTGTTGTAGAGTTTGTTCCAGGTAAAGAAACACTATTACACGTATCAGAATTGGATTGGAAACGCATTGAAAACGTTACAGATGTGTTAAATTTAGGCGATATTATCGAAGTTAAATACATGGGAATTGATCCTAAAACTAAGAAAGCAAAAGTATCTAAAAAGGCGCTAATGCCACGTCCACCAAGAGAAAATAAACCAGAAGGTACTAAACCAGAAGGTCAAAAAAATACAAATACAGAAGAGAAAAAATAAGTTCTATTCTAAAGATTTACAAGGAGTTATATCAATTATGATATAGCTCCTTTTTTTTTTGTACCTTACAGATCGCGAATCAATGCGATTTTTTATGAGTAATATTAGAATTGGGGTTATTGGATTAGGAGGTGTTGGCGGGTTTTATGGTGGTTTGTTAGCAAAGCATTACTCAACCGATACAACGGTAGAAATTTGTTTCGTAGCGAGAGGAAGTCATTACGAAGCAATTAAAAAAAATGGATTAGAGGTTTGTCAAAAAGGAGATTGTATCACCGGTCGGCCAGATTTAATTGTGCAGAATATAGCAGATCTAGGTATTGTAGATTATGTTTTATTATGTACAAAAGCATATGATTTAGAAGAAGTTATAAAAGAAATAAAAAAAATTGTAACATCAAAAACAGTTATTATTCCTCTTTTAAATGGAGTTAGTGCTTATGAGCAATTAGTAAATAAGTTTAGTGTAGAAAGTGTATGGCAAGGATGTACTTATATGGTTTCAAGATTAAGAAAAGCAGGAGTAATAGATAATCCAAGTGGAAGGCAGAAAGTTTATTTTGGCGGAGCAACAGGAATTTCTCCACAAATGCTAAGTTTTGAAAAAATATTGAAAAAAGCAGGAATTAATGCCATTTGTACGTCAACTATAGCAAAAGAAGTTTGGGAAAAGTATATTTTGGTTTCAGCTTCAGCTACTGGAACAACTTACTTTAATTGCTCAATAGGTGAATTAATGAATACTTATCCACTCGAAATTCGTAATCTTGTAATAGAAGCAACTGCAATTGCAAGAGCTAAAGGCATTGAGTTGGCAAGTGGAGCAGAAGAAACTGTAATTGAAAGACTGGAGGCTATTCCATATGATTCTACAACTTCTATGCACAGCGATTTTATAGCAAATAAACTACATACAGAAATTGATGTAATGACAAGTTATATGGTTATGAATGGCGTAAATCATAGTATTTCAACAAATACGTATAATGAAATGTATAAGAAATTATTAGTCAAGCAAGGACATTATACAATGTAAAAAACAAGGGGGCTAAATAGCCCTTTTTTTATTGTAGAAACACAAATGCAAATGTAAAAAGAGTTATTAAAATAGGTATGATTACTTGCTTAATGGTTATCGTTTTCTTTATAAGGAATACAATGTAAACTATAAATAGTAAAAACAATAATAGAAGCATAGGTAGCCAAGTCATTTCATAAATAGCACCTACTATCGGATATTGATAAATACCATGTTCTAATGTCTCACGTAAAATAACAATAAAAATTATTGCTAAAGCAGAAATATAAGTGCCTGTTTTTAACGAATAGATAAATTGTGTAGATTGTTTCATAGCTTTTGTTAGTAATATAAACTTCTAAGATAACGAATATTTCCAGTAAATTTTTCATTTAAAAACACAAACAATAAAAAAGATATAAATATTGTAACCTTTTGCAAACATCTTACGTATAACTATAGTTAGAGTATATCACTCACATTAGATACGAACAAATTAATAGGACAACAATATTATGAGACAGCTTAAAATTACCAAGCAGGTAACGAATCGTGAGACCGCTTCTTTAGATAAGTACTTGCAAGAAATTGGTAAAGTGGACTTGATTACTGCTGATGAAGAGGTAGAATTAGCACAGCGTATTAAGGCAGGTGATCAAAGAGCCTTAGAAAAGTTGACAAAAGCCAACTTGCGATTTGTAGTTTCGGTAGCGAAACAATATCAAAACCAAGGATTAACACTTCCCGATTTAATTAATGAAGGTAACTTAGGTTTAATTAAAGCAGCACAGCGTTTTGATGAAACAAGAGGATTTAAGTTTATCTCGTATGCAGTTTGGTGGATTAGACAATCAATTTTATCAGCATTAGCAGAACAATCGCGTATTGTGCGTTTACCATTAAATAAAATTGGTTCGATCAATAAAATCAACAAAATGTATGCTTTATTAGAGCAATCTAATGAGCGCCCGCCTTCAGCAGAAGAAATAGCAGTAGAGTTAGACATGACTGTAAATGATGTAAAAGAGAGCATGAAAAACTCTGGTCGTCATTTATCAATGGATGCTCCTTTAGTAGAAGGTGAAGATTCTAACTTATACGACGTATTGCGTTCTGGAGAATCTCCAAACCCTGATAGAGAGTTAATCCATGAATCATTGCGTACAGAAATCGAAAGAGCTTTAGAAACGCTTACACCGCGTGAAGCAGATGTGGTTCGTTTATACTTTGGTTTAGGAGATCAACATCCAATGACATTAGAAGAAATTGGAGAAACATTTGATTTAACAAGAGAACGTGTTCGTCAGATTAAAGAAAAAGCAATCCGTAGATTAAAACATACCTCAAGAAGTAAAATCTTGAAAACGTATTTAGGATAATAAAAAAAGCGCTACTTGTTCAAGTGGCGCTTTTTTTATTAAAAAATAATATTATTTACAATTAAGTTTAATCATCAATTCAGCATTTTTATTTCCTAATTCTTTTGATTTAATAAGATCTTCGCAAGCTTGTTGTAAGTTTCCTAGTTTTATTTGTGCCAAAGCTCTTAAATAATATGAGTTATCATTTTCTTGTAATTTTAAGGCATTATTTGAATCACGAATACAATCTAAATAATTTCCCATTAATAAATTGTATTCAGCTCTTGTGTCATAACTATGATAATCTTTATTATCTAATTCTAATGATTTTTCAATATACGATTTGGCTTCTGATAAATTTTCTTGCTTAATGAGTAAATAAGCAATATTATTGTAAACAATTGCTATAGTATTTATAGTCATAGGATGATTGTTATGTAATAATATGATTTTTTTATAATCTTCTATGCTACTTTCTAAATCACCTTTTTCACTTTTTATATACGCTCGCATAAAATACATATCAGTATTCGTTGGATCAATTTCAAGAACTTTATTAAAGGAGTCAATTGCAGAATTATAATTTTTTTTCTCATAATCTTCAAGACCTTTATTATATAAATATAATATTGAATGGTTTTCAGTATAATTATCTTCAAGATTTGTATTATGCTCAATAATAATCTTTTGAAGGACTTGCTGCACTTCGTAAAACTCAGTTGTTATATGGGCAAGAGCTGTTTTTTGTAATGATGTTAGATAATTGTATGTTTGATTTAAAATTCGCTTATGTTCATTAGAAGTTACTTGAGATTGTAAATTTTGAATATAAGTTTTTAGTTCAAAGAGTATTTTTTCATTGGCATCATGTTTCTGTCTAAAATACATTGCTGGCCCCAATGTTTCGCTTAACGATCTTGCTTTATATGTCTGTGCATTTGATTTACAACAGAAAAACACTAAAATTATTACAATATATTTCATTTTCAATGGATTTTAAAATCCAAATATATCATAAAATAAGGGATGAAAATGTAATTGACTTAAAGAGACAATTCAACACTAAGAAATAGAAAAGAGGAACATTTGTTCCTCTTTTCTATTTCTTAGTGTTGGTACACTACATATTTTACTTCTTCTTCTGTCACTACTTTCGTTAAGTTATGAGCAGCTAAAGCTTTCATTGCTTTGTCCCATTTCTTTCCGCTCATTGCAGCTTGTTCTTTTAGCGAACCTAACTCTACTTTGTTGTCGTTGTTCTCTAAAATTTGAATAATGATTTTCTCATCATCCGATAATTCTACAGAAGGCGCTGTTTTTTCTGGTCTCATTTGAGGGAAGAACAACACTTCTTGAATTGATGGATTGTTGGTTAAGAACATAATTAAACGGTCCATTCCAATTCCTAAACCAGATGTTGGCGGCATTCCGTATTCTAATGCACGCAAGAAATCTTGGTCAATAAACATTGCTTCGTCATCACCTCTATCAGCCAATGCCATTTGCGCTTCAAAACGTTCTCTTTGATCAATTGGATCGTTTAACTCAGAGTAAGCATTTGCAATCTCTTTTCCACAAACCATTAATTCAAAACGCTCTGTAAGCTCTGGATTATCTCTGTGTGCTTTTGTCAATGGCGACATTTCTTTCGGATAATCTGTAATGAATGTTGGTTGAATGTAATTTCCTTCACATTTTTCTCCAAAAATCTCATCAATTAACTTTCCTTTCCCCATTGTTTCATCTACAGGAATTCCCATTCCTAAAGCAGCCGTACGAATTTCGTCTTCTGTTTTTCCAGTAATGTCAAATCCTGTAAATTCCTTAATCGAATCAGCCATTGTGATTCGTTTGTAAGGCGCTTTAAAGTTGATATTATGTTCGCCAAATGTAGCTTCAGTAGTTCCGTTTACTGCAATAGCACAGTGCTCTAATAAACGCTCAGTGAAGTCCATCATCCAGTTATAATCTTTGTACGCCACATAAATTTCCATTGCTGTAAATTCAGGGTTATGCGTTCTGTCCATCCCTTCGTTACGGAAGTTTTTAGAAAACTCATATACTCCGTCAAATCCACCAACAATCAAACGTTTTAAGTACAATTCGTTTGCAATTCTCAAATACAATGGAATATCTAATGCATTGTGGTGTGTAATGAACGGACGTGCAGATGCTCCACCAGGAATAGCTTGTAATACTGGTGTTTCTACTTCCATATATCCAGCATCGTTAAAGAAGTTACGCATTGCGCTAAACAACTTTGTACGTTTGATAAAAATGTCTTTGTTGATTGGGTTTACTACCAAGTCAACATAACGCATTCTATAACGCAATTCTGGATCAGTAAATGAATCGTATGTATTTCCTTCTGCGTCTGTTTTTGGCAATGGCAACGGACGTAAAGATTTGCTTAAAAGCGTTAAACCTTTTACACGAACTGTTTTTTCTCCTACTTGCGTAGTAAAAAGTTCGCCTTCAATACCAATAATATCGCCTAAGTCAATTAATTTTTTGTAGATTTCATTGTACAGTTCTTTGTCTTCGCCTGGGCAAAGTTCATCTCTGTTGATGTACAATTGAATTTTTCCTTCGCTGTCTTGAATGGTTGCGAATGAAGCTTTTCCTTGAATACGAGAAGACATTAATCTTCCTGCCACAATTACCTGTTTACCTTCTTCAAAATCGTTCTTTATCTGCTTTGAAGTATGATTTACTGGAAATAAGTTAGCAGGATAAGGATTCACACCAAGCTCTTGTAATTTTGAGAGCTTTTCTCTTCTGATGATTTCTTGTTCTGAAAGTTGCATAATAATTGTAAATTATGAATTAATTTTAAAAGGCAAATATAGCTAATCTTTGAAAATCCGACAATTAGTATTCGCTCAAATACGTTGAAATAAAAATTAATCTGTAAAATATGTTTTTCTTGACAAGTATTCGAAAAGAATAAATGCTAAACTGATAAAAAAATACGAAATTTGTCTAACCAAATAATTATCATAATGAGTATATGGAGAGTGATTTTATCAATTGTTTTTCCGCCCTTGGCAGTAATTGACAAAGGATGTGGTTCTGTGTTGATCATTTTATTATTAACCTTAGCTGGATGGATTCCGGGAATTATTGGTGCATTAGTGATTTTAAATAATCCGAAGTATAATCGATAAGTTTAAAACGTATGAACAAAGTAGTAAACCTAATAGATTTAGGTGAAAAAGATTATAAAGAAACTTGGGAATATCAAGAGCAATTATTTCAATCTATTTTAGATATAAAAGTAAAAAATAGAAGAGAAGAACTAGAAGAACAAACACCAAATTACTTTTTGTTTGTTGAACATCCGCACGTTTATACCTTAGGAAAAAGTGGCGATATTGAAAATCTATTGTTGAATGAAGCACAATTAAATGAAAAAGGTGCTACGTTTTATAAGATTAATAGAGGAGGAGATATCACTTACCACGGACCTGGACAAGTTGTTGGTTATCCTATTTTAGATCTAGAGAATTTTTTTACAGATATTCATAAATATCTTCGTTTGTTGGAAGAAACAATGATTTTGGTGTTGAAGGATTATGGAGTAGAATCAACAAGAAGTGAAGGTGAAACGGGAGTTTGGCTAGATGTAGGAACTCCATTTGCCCGAAAAATTTGTGCAATGGGTGTGCGTGCCTCTCGCTGGGTAACAATGCACGGATTTGCATTGAATGTAAATTCAGATTTAGGTTATTTTGATAATATTATTCCTTGTGGAATTAGAGGAAAAGGAGTGACTTCATTAAACGTTGAATTAGGGGTTGATTATGTAGATGAAGATGAGGTAAGAGAAAAAATAATTAAATACTTTTCAATGCTTTTTGAAGCAGAAATAAAAGAATAGCAGAATAAATCTCGAAGGTTTTTCCTTTCGAGATTTTTTATATTTGTACAAACAACACACATATATTTATGAAAAACACAATTATTGCTCCATCCGTTTTAGCAGCAGATTTTGCTAACTTACAAAGAGATATAGAAATGATTAATGAAAGCCAAGCAGATTGGTTTCACATCGATATAATGGATGGCGTTTTTGTTCCGAATATTTCTTTTGGAATGCCAGTATTAGACGCAATTAGCAAACATGCAAAGAAAGTTTTGGATGTGCATTTGATGATTGTAGATCCAGATCGATATATCAAAACATTTAAAGATTTAGGAACAGATATTTTAACGGTTCACTACGAAGCGTGTACGCACTTACACCGAACTATTCAAGCAATAAAAGCAGAAGGAATGAAGGCTGGTGTAGCATTAAATCCGCATACTCCAGCATCCGTTTTAGAAGATATTATTCAAGATGTAGACTTGGTGCTTATTATGAGTGTTAATCCTGGTTTTGGCGGACAAAGTTTTATTGAAAATACATATGATAAAGTACGTAAGCTAAAAGCAATGATTGATGCAAAAGCAGCAAATGTAATTATTGAAATAGATGGTGGAGTGAATAACAAGAATGCGAAAGCACTTGTAGATGCTGGGGCAAGCGCCTTAGTTGCTGGAAATTTTGTATTCAGCGCGGTTGATCCTATTGAAACGATAGCTGATTTAAAAGAAATTACATCTAAATAAGCATTATTATAAAGCATAAAAAAAGGTTAGCAATTAGCTAACCTTTTTTTATGAAATTATCTCTTGTGTGATGATTACATCATTCCTGGCATTCCGCCTCCCATTGGCATTCCACCACCGTTTTCGTCTTTAATATCTACTAAAGCACATTCAGTGATTAAAATCATACCTGCAACTGATGCTGCATTTTCTAAAGCAACTCTTGTTACTTTTTTAGGATCGATTACACCTGCTTCTAGCATATCAATGTATTCGTTTGTTTTTGCATTAAAACCAAAGTTGTTATTTCCTTCTAATACTTTTGCAACAACAACAGAACCTTCTAAACCTGCATTTTCCACAATAGTTCTTAAAGGAGCTTCTACTGCTTTTGCTATAATTTGAACCCCTGTTTCTTCATCCGAATTTACAGCTTTAATTCCATCTAAGTTGGCTTTAGCTCTTAATAAAGCAACTCCACCACCTACAACAATTCCTTCTTCAATTGCGGCTCTTGTAGCGTGTAATGCGTCGTCAACTCTATCTTTTTTCTCTTTCATTTCTACTTCTGTAGCAGCACCAACATAAAGTACAGCAACACCGCCAGCTAATTTAGCTAAACGTTCTTGAAGTTTTTCTTTATCATAGTCAGATGTTGTTGTTTCCATCTGTGCTTTAATTTGGTTTACTCTGTTTTGAATCATGTCAGATTCTCCACTTCCACTTACGATAGTTGTATTGTCTTTGTCAATGCTTACGCGTTTACAAGTACCTAACATTTCTAATGTAGTGTTTTCTAATGTATATCCTTGCTCTTCAGAAATTACTACACCACCTGTAAGAATAGCGATATCTTCTAACATTGCTTTTCTTCTGTCCCCGAAACCTGGTGCTTTTACAGCAGCAATTTTTAATGCACCTCTTAGTTTATTTACAACTAAAGTTGATAACGCTTCTCCGTCAACATCTTCCGCGATGATTAATAATGGTTTTCCAGATTGTGCTACAGGTTCTAATACTGGAAGTAATTCTTTTAAAGAAGATACTTTTTTATCATATAATAAGATGTAAGGAGAATCTAATTCTACTTCCATTTTTTCTGAGTTAGTTACGAAGTATGGAGATAAATACCCTCTATCAAACTGCATTCCTTCTACTACATCAACAAAAGTTTCTGTTCCTTTTGCTTCTTCAACAGTGATAACTCCTTCTTTTCCAACTTTTTCAAATGCACGAGCGATTAACTCACCGATAAATTCGTCATTATTTGCAGAGATAGAAGCAACTTGTTTAATTTTATCCATAGAACCACCTACTTCTTGCGCTTGTTCTTTTAAGTCAGCTACAATAAATTCAACAGCTTTATCGATTCCGCGTTTTAAATCCATTGGATTTGCTCCAGCAGCAACGTTTTTTAAACCTTCTTTTACGATAGCTTGTGCTAAAACAGTTGCAGTTGTAGTACCGTCTCCTGCTAAATCATTAGTTTTAGAAGCAACTTCTTTTACCATTTGTGCTCCCATATTTTCTAGAGCATCTTCTAATTCAACTTCTTTTGCAACAGAAACTCCATCTTTTGTTACAGCAGGAGCTCCAAATGCTTTTCCGATGATTACGTTTCTTCCTTTTGGTCCTAATGTTACTTTAACAGCGTTTGCCAATGCATCTACACCGCGTTTTAAACCTTCGCGTGCGTCTATATCAAATTTAATATCTTTTGCCATGAGTTACTTTGTTTTAATTTATAGTTTCAATTTATTAAACGATTGCTAAAATATCGTCTTCACGCATAATTAGGTAATCTTTACCTTCAAATTTTAATTCTGTTCCAGCGTATTTTCCGTATAAAACAGTATCACCAACCTGAACAGTCATTGTATGGTCTTTAGTGCCATTACCTACAGCTATTACTGTTCCTTTTTGTGGTTTTTCTTTCGCTGTATCAGGAATAAAAATACCAGAAGCAGTTTTTGTTTCTGCTGGTTGTGGTTCAACAAGAACCCTATCTGAAAGTGGTTTAATGTTTAATGCCATAGTAATTATCGTTTATAAAATTGAATTAATATTTTGATTGTTAAATACAGGTCATAAAGTATGCCAAAGCGTATATTGACGGGAGTTGGTAAAAAAAAATGCCAACTTGACAGTTGGCATTGATATAAAAACAATAGATTAAATTATTCTTGTGTAGCTTCTTCTGTTGCAACAGGAGTTTCTTCAACCGCAGGAGCTTCTTGAGTAGCCTCTGGAGTTTCAGTTGTAGCTTCTGGTGTATTAATTTGCATTTCTTGTGCAGGAACTTCAGCATTTGGATCTAACAATAAAGAATCTCCAAAAGCACCTCCGCTAAAGCTGATACTTGACATTAAAATAAGAATAATCAACACAGCTCCTAAAGTCCAAGTACTTTTGTCTAAGAAGTCGTTTGTATTTTTTACACCACCTGCAACTGTTGATCCACCGAATGAAGAATCTAATCCTCCACCTTTAGGATTTTGTACCATAATTACTACAATTAATAAAAAAGATACGATAGCAATTAGTATTAAAAAAATGGTAAATGTGTTCATGTTTATAAACTATTATGTTGTTGTAACGCTTTAATGTCTAATATTTGGTTTGCAAAGAAACTACTTTTTTCTGGATATTTCAAAATTAAAATTTCATAAGCTTGTATCGCTTTTTGATATTTTTTTTGTTCTAAATAAATTTTGGCTAATGTCTCGGTCATTAAACTGGTGTTTTCTTGTGTAGATAGTTCAATATTTATCGGACTTTGACCTGATTTTTTAACAGGAGTTATCTTTGGATTTGTTTTTATAAATTGATCAATGAGGGCTTGTTTTTTTTCTAAAATATTTTTTAGTTCCTCATTTTTTGACTCCAAAATTGGATTAAAATCTTCTTTTTCTTCCTCAATTTGGACAATTTCTGAATCATAATTTCTTACAATCGGTTGCTGTTTTGATAATTTTAACCATTCGTGAAACGAATATTTTTCTTCGGTATTAAATTGTAATGGTTCACCAATTTTAAGGTTTTCTTCTAGCTGCTTAGTTTCCTCATTAGTTGAAGTAATTATTTTTTCAACATTTATTGTATTAGGAAGTATTGATTCTATTTTATCCTCAACTTCATTTTCCGTAGCAACAATTGGTGAAATTGCTTTGATTTCTTCGATTGTAGCTGAGCTTTCTTCTGAATATTTTTCTTCCTGAGTTATTTCAAAAGCTACTTTAGAAATAGATTGTAATAAGTTGCTAATGTTTTGCTCTGGCTCTTTTGGTAATTGTTCGGTAATGATTATTGGTTCTTCAATTTGTTGTGGCTGATACAAAACAAAGGAATTACTAATAATAAAGTTGAATAAAATATCACGATCTAACGTATATGCAGCCGTCATTTTTAGTTCTTGATTGTACGATGTACTTTCGTTGATAAACAATGCCTTTAGATATAAACTGCGCAATGATTGCATATAAGGATATTGCTCAATAAGCATTTTTAGCTCTCGAGTGTTATTTCCTTGTACTTGCGAAGGATTTAGTAGTAATTGATGTAAGTTTTCCGTATTCAATTTTATGTTTTATTAATTACCATTTTGCCAACGATTCGTTGAAAACATCTTGTGTAATTCGGGTAAAAATTTCATCTAATGCACTATTTAATGTTCCGCCAACTAATTGTGCATTTGCGTCATAATCATAATAGAAAGAAAATCTTTTTTCAAAATCATCTGTTGGTTTATTTTTATTAAAAAAACGAACATTTACAGCGATATATAATCTATTTTGGGCAGCCCTTTGATCGGCAGTAGCTGTCATTGGACTTATTCTATATTCTACAATTTCACCTTCATAAATCAAATCTCCGTCTGTATTAGTAAGAGTTAAGCTCGTTTGATTTTGAATAAGATCTTGCAATGCAATTGTAAAAGTACGGTCAATTCCAGGTTCTACTAATTGTGCATTGTTCTGAAAATTATTTACCTGAAAGCTATTTGCGTCAATTTTTCCTGTTCCGGTAAAGTTGTAATATTTACAGCTTTGAACCGTAAGTAGAAGTAATAAAAAAGCAAAGGTTGATTTTAGCTTCATAGAATTATAAGTTGTATTGTTTTATTTTTCGATAAAGTGTTCGTTCAGAAATACCTAATTCTTCAGCAGCAACTTTTCGTTTTCCTTTATTTCTGTCTAATGCTCTTTTGATGAGTTCCACTTCTTGTTCTTCCAAATTTAAAGGTTCATCTTCAACGGTTTCAGCAATTAAATAATCGTCTTCATCTTCAATTGTATTGTCTATAATTGTTGGATGAAAGGTTGATGAAATGTGCGTATTTGTATTTTCGATTTGTAAAATATCACTCGGATTGGCAGGATATTCAATCGTTTCGTTTGATTTTCCTCCAAAAATACGCTGAATTAAGGGCTGATTCGTTTCTTGTACTTGCCCTTTATCTTGTTTTAATAGTTCTAATGTAAGTTTTTTTAAATCGGTAATATCATTTCGCATATCGAATAATATTTTGTATAAAATCTCTCGTTCAGAACTAAAGTCGCTTTCTGTTTTTTGCTGATTTAGCACAGAAGGCAATTGCTTGTTGTGGTTCGGTAAATAAGATTGAAGAGTAGGAAGATTGATTTCTCTATTTGTTTCTAATACAGAAATTTCTTCGGCTACGTTTCTTAATTGACGTATGTTTCCGTCCCAACGATATCTTAATAAATAATTGGTTGCCGCTAAATCTAATCGAATAGGAGGCATATTGTATTTGTGTGCAAAATCAGAAGCAAATTTTCTAAATAATAGATGAATATCTTCGCCTCGTTCTCTTAAAGGAGGAAGAGAGATTTCTACCGTACTTAAGCGGTAGTATAAATCTTCTCTAAATTTCCCTTTTGCTATGGCATCCAACATATTTACGTTGGTTGCGGCAATAATTCTTATATCTGTTTTTTGTACTTTGGACGAACCTACTTTTAAGAATTCTCCATTTTCCAAAATTCTCAATAATCTTACTTGGGTGGTTAAAGGTAATTCACCCACCTCGTCAAGAAAAATTGTTCCGCCATTTGCTTCTTCAAAATATCCTTCGCGGTTACCTACAGCACCTGTAAATGCTCCTTTTTCATGCCCAAATAGTTCACTGTCAATTGTTCCTTCAGGAATGGCACCACAGTTTACAGCAATATATTTGCCATGTTTTCGATGGGATAATGAATGAATTATTCGTGGAATACTTTCTTTACCTACACCGCTTTCACCCGTTACTAAAACAGAAATATCGGTTGGAGCAACTTGAATTGCTTTTTCAATTGCTCTGTTTAGTTTAGGATCATTTCCTATTATTTCGAATCTGCGTTTTATTGCTTGAACGTTCTCCATTCTTATTTTTTATAGAATAATATAGGTTCTACAATAGTTTTATGCTTGCATTGGCGAATAACCAACTGCTTCTCCAATTAATGTTGCTGAAGTACAATCTGTAATTTTAACTTCTACAAAATCGCCCACTTTGTAATCTCCTTTCGGAAATACAACTGTTGTGTTTTGAGAGTTTCTTCCAGACCATTCTTGTGCTGATCTTTTTGATGTTTTTTCGATCAATACTTCAACTGTTTGCCCAAGAAAACGCTGCGTTCTTGTCAAAGAAATTTCGCGTTGAACTTCAATAACTTCAGCTAAACGTCTCATTTTAGTAGCTTCTGGTATATCGTCTTCTAGTTTTCTAGCAGCTAATGTTCCTGGTCTTTCAGAATAGGAAAACATATAACCAAAATCATAGTTTGCATATTTCATTAAAGAAAGTGTGTCTTGATGATCTTCTTCTGTTTCTGTAGGGAAACCTGTAATCATATCTTGAGACAGAGAGATATCTGGCACTAAACGATAAATATTATCAAGTAATGTCATGTATTCTTCTCTTGTATGTTGACGATTCATTTCTTGTAAAATGCGTGTGCTACCTGATTGTACGGGTAAGTGAATGTATTTACATACGTTTGGATATTTTGCAATAACTTCTATTACTTCCAAGTGCATATCTTGCGGATTGGAAGTTGAAAAACGAAAACGCATTTTTGGAAATGAAATGGCACATTGCTCTAATAATTGAGCAAAATCTACGGCAGTTGCTTTTTGCATTTCGGTTGCTTTCTCAAAATCTTTCTTAAGTCCGCCACCATACCATAAGTAACTATCTACGTTTTGTCCTAATAAAGTAATTTCTTTAAAACCTTTTTCGTGCAAATCTTTAATTTCTTCCATAATACTTTGCGGATCGCGGCTTCGCTCACGTCCTCTCGTAAATGGAACTACACAGAATGTGCACATATTGTCACAACCTCTTGTAATAGATACAAATGCAGTAACACCATTACTTTGTAAACGAACTGGTGCAATATCTCCGTATGTTTCATCTTTAGATAAAATTACGTTGATAGCATCTCTTCCTTCATCAACTTCTTTTAATAAATTAGGTAAATCCTTGTAAGCATCTGGCCCAACAACCATATCTACAATCTTCTCTTCTTCTAAGAATTTGCTTTTTAAGCGTTCTGCCATACAACCCAAAACTCCAACTTTCATTCCTGGATTTTTTCTTTTTACTTGATTGTATTGATCTAAACGTTTACGAACAGTTTGTTCTGCTTTATCTCGGATAGAGCAAGTGTTTACTAATACTAAATCGGCTTCTTCTAAGTTTGTAGTAGTATTATATCCTTCGTTTGCTAAAATAGAAGCAACGATTTCACTATCCGAAAAGTTCATCTGGCAGCCATAGCTCTCAATGAATAACTTCTTTGTATTATTGGCGTTATAATCTAAATTAAGGCTTGTGCCTTGTTTGTTTTCGTCTATTACCTTCTCCATGTTATTATCCAAAAGGGTGTTCTATAATTGATTGACAAAGATAATTATTTTTCAATTACTGACAAGTTGACAGCTTTATATTTCCGTTTAATACTATTTTAAATCATCTTTTTATACATTATTATATATAGGCTTAGAAAATATCTTAAACATAATCCGAAGTGTTTTTAATGTTTTTGTTATTAATTATGGAGTGAAATTTATAAAAGAATTTTATTTGTAATTGAAATTGAGAAGTTTGATTAGAAAAAGTAGTTAAACATGAGATGGATTTACCTCAAAGAAAGTGATAGATTTAATAAATTTATAAAAATAGTTAAAGTCAATCATTAAGTAATTACAATAGTTTTCCTACTTTTGAGCAATTTTATAACAAAATAAGGGATAGAAAGATTTATTTATCAATGCTTAGTTAAAAAAATTTCACATTTATAAATTAAATGTGCTAGTTTTGATAAAAATAAAGAATAACAGATATATGAAGTAATAATATTCGGTAAAACGTATATTTTGCTTCACAAAAGAATGAAGTATGGCAAAGAATTTAGTGATTGTGGAGTCACCAGCTAAAGCAAAGACGATCGAAAAGTTTTTAGGCAAAGATTATCAAGTTGAATCAAGTTATGGACATATAGCAGATTTACCATCAAAAGAAATTGGGGTAGATGTAGAAAATGGATTTAAACCCAAATATGAAGTATCTAATGATAAAAAGGCCGTTGTAAAAAAATTAAAAGATCTATCTAAAAAAGCAGAAGTTGTTTGGTTAGCTTCCGATGAAGACCGTGAGGGAGAGGCTATTGCATGGCACTTGGCGGAAGAACTAAATTTAAATCAAGATAAAACAAAACGAATTGTTTTTCATGAAATTACCAAATCGGCAATTCTAAAAGCAATTGAAAATCCAAGAACAATTAATTACGATTTAGTAAACGCACAACAAGCACGTAGAGTGTTGGATCGTTTAGTAGGTTACGAATTATCTCCTGTTTTATGGAAAAAAGTAAAAGGAGGGCTATCGGCAGGACGTGTTCAGTCAGTAGCAGTTCGTTTAATTGTAGAAAGAGAAAAAGAAATTAATGAATTCTCAATTCATTCTTCATATAGTGTTACTGCCGAATTTATAACGACAGAAAAGAAGGTTGTAAAAGCTAAAGTTTCTAAGTCTTTTATGACGGAACAAGAGGCACAAGATTTCTTAAATCAAAATATCAATGCAAATTTTGCAATTGCAGATTTAGAAACAAAACCAGCAAAAAAATCGCCAGCAGCACCATTTACTACATCAACACTTCAGCAAGAGGCTGCACGTAAGCTTTACTATTCGGTAGGGCAAACAATGATGTTGGCGCAACGTTTGTACGAAGAAGGATTTATTACTTATATGAGAACGGATAGTGTAAATTTATCTACCGAGGCAGTTAAAGCAGCAGTAGATGAAATTACCAAATCATATGGTGCAGATTATGTACAAACAAGAAATTACGTTACAAAAAGCAAAGGCGCTCAAGAAGCGCACGAGGCAATTCGTCCTACAAATATGGCATTGCACTCGGTTCCATTAGATAGAGATCAAGCAAGATTATATGAATTAATTTGGAAGCGTACAGTTGCTTCTCAAATGAGTGATGCTAAGTTAGAACGTACAAACGTTCGAATCGGAGCAGATAAGCATAAAGAGCTGTTTTTAGCTACAGGAGAAGTATTGCTTTTTGAAGGTTTCTTAAAAGTGTATTTAGAAGGACATGATGATGAAGAGGAAGAAGTAGAAGGTATTTTACCACAATTAAAAGTGGGTGAGCAATTAGATAATAAATATATTGTAGCAACACAAAGATATAGCAAACCTGCGGCTCGTTATACAGAAGCTTCTTTGGTTAAAAAATTAGAAGAATTAGGTATTGGTAGACCATCTACTTATGCGCCAACTATTTCTACAATTATCGCTCGAAATTATGTAGAAAAAGGAATAACCGAAGGGAAAGAAAGAAGTTATAAAGTACTTACACTGGCTAAAGGTGATATTACTGATAAAGTATTGGTTGAAAAAACGGGTTCTGATAAAGGAAAATTAGTACCTACAGATATTGGTATTATTGTAAATGATTTTCTTGTAAAGAATTTTAAAACAATTTTAGATTACAATTTTACGGCAAAAGTTGAAGAGGATTTTGATTCAATTGCAGCAGGTGACGAAGATTGGACAAAAATGATGAAAGAATTTTATGATCATTTTCACCCAACAGTAAAAGATGTAGAAGAGCATGCAGATCGTGAATCAGGCGAACGTATTTTGGGTGTTCATCCAGCGTCAGGAAAACCTGTTTTAGTGCGTTTAGGAAAGTTTGGACCAATGGCTCAAATAGGCGATGCAACTGATGAAGAAAAACAATATGCAAGTTTGGCTCCAGATCAAAATATTGGAACAATCACGTTAGAAGATGCCTTAAAATTGTTTTTATTGCCAAAAATGCTTGGTGAGTATAAAGGCGAAGAAGTTGAGGTAAATAATGGTAGATTCGGCCCATATGTTCGTGTAGGTAAAACATTTATTTCTCTTCCTAAAGGATTAGAGCCTTTAGATGTTACTTTTGATAAAGCGCTTGAATTTATTCAAGAGAAAGAGCAGGCAGATATGCCAATTGCCACTTACAGAGATATGCCTGTGCAAAAAGGAGTTGGTAGATTTGGACCTTATTTAAAGTGGAATGGAATGTTTATTAACGTAAACAAAAAATATAATTTCGATAATTTATCAAATAGCGATGTTGCTGAATTAATTGAAGAGAAAATTCAAAAAGAAATTGATAAGGTAATTCACGATTGGCCAGAAGAAGGAATTAAAGTAGAAAAGGCAAGATGGGGTAGATCGGTAATTCTAAAAGGTAAAATTAAAATTGAATTATCTAAGGATGTTGATGCGCAAGCAATGACGCTAGAGCAAGTACAAGCTCTTATTGAAGAAAAAACACCAGCTAAGAAAACGAAGGCAGCAAGTGCTAAGAAAACTACTGCTACAAAAGCTGTAAAAAAGCCAGCAGCTAAGAAAACAACTAAAAAATAATTTAATTGCGATATGATTGAACTGTTACATTCAATAAGTATTGAATTGAGAAACTATATAGATGGTTTGCCTAGTCAATGTTTAGGTAAAAAAGTTCATTTTCATGCGGGCGGCGATTTTGATAAGTTTAAACAATATAAAATTGCAATTATTGGAGTTGGCGAAAATCGAGGAGCTCAATCAGATATTGATGTAGTTGATATTGCTAAGATTAGAAAAAGTTTTTATGCGTTATATCCAGGTAATTGGGATCTGAAAATAGTTGATCTAGGTGATATTATTGCAGGAGAACGCCTTGAAGATACCTATTGTCTCTTGAAAATTGTGGTAGCAGAGCTTGTAAAAAACAACGTTATTCCCGTTGTTTTAGGTGGTTCTCAAGATTTAACGTATGCGCTTTATAGAGCGTATGATAAATTAGAACAAACAGTTAATTTAGTAGCGATAGATAGTAAAATAGATATAGTTAAACAAAATAGTTGTTTAGCCGAAAGTTTTTTGTCAAAAATAATTCTCGAAGAACCTGTAAACTTGTTTAATTTCTCTAATTTAGGCTATCAAACTTATTTCAATTCGCAGGAAGAGATTGATTTGATTGATAACTTGTATTTTGATGCGTATAGAGTAGGGGAAATTGCTAATAATTTAGCTTTAGCCGAGCCTGTTTTAAGAGATGCAGATATTGTAAGTATCGATATGAATGCTATAAAATCGAGTGATTCAGGTGACTTTTTAAACTTTAATCCAAACGGATTTGATGGAAGAGAAATTTGCGGACTAGCACGTTATAGTGGGTTGAGCGATAAAGTATCAACATTCGGAATTTTTAATTACAATAATCAAGTAACAGAAGCGTTATTAATAAGCCAGATGTTGTGGTACTTTGTAGAAGGGGTAAATTATAGATATGATGAATATCCTTTTAAACACAACGACAACTGTTTAAAATATATTGTTCCGTTCGAAGGTTATGAAAATTTAATATTTTACAAAAGTGATAAGTCGGAAAGATGGTGGATGGAAGTGGATTTGAATCAAGTTGTTAATAAAAAGTTAAGCAAAAAAGTATTGTTACCATGTGCTTACGAAGACTATTTAAAGGCGACTTCTCAGCAACTACCTGATAGATGGTGGAGAACGTTTAAAAAGAGTTTTGTATGAATTAAATATTTAACAAATTTATATGTTAAATATAAACTAAATTTTTTTTAGCTTTGTTTTTGAAAATTAAAAATAATTGAATACGTTTACATTTTTAAGAAGTGTATAAGAAAACCTAAATATTATATGAAGAAGATCATTACGTTAGGAGCAGTTTTAGCTTTGGTTTGTAGCTGTGGTACAGGAGATCGAGGTGAGTTGATGGGGGGTGTAGAAGGAAAGAGATGGATGACTACAAAACCTCAGGGCATGTCCTTAATTCCTGGTGGAACATTTACTATGGGACAGTCTAATGAAGACTTCCTTGGTGCACAAGATGCACCAACTCGAACTGTAACTATTGGTTCATTTTATATGGATGAAACTGAGATAACCAATAATCAGTATCGAAAGTTCGTTGATTGGGTAAAAGACTCAATTGTTCGTACACGTTTGGCAATTGCTGCCGAAGATATGGGACTTACGCCAGAAGCTGGTGGTGTTGGGGCATATGCTTTCTTGGATAATGAGGAAAACTTAGACCGTATGACTCCCTATCAAAGATATATGTACGAAAACTACTATAGCATGGAGTCTAGCGACGATATGTATGCTGGAAGAAGATTGAATAAAAGAGTGAATTTACCTTTATCGGTAGATCGCTACCCAGATGAAGCGTTTGTTGAAGTAATGGATTCTTTGTATATCCCTGCATCAGAAACTTATAACGGAATGGGGATGTTTGATGTTTCTAAATTGAAATTTAAATATACTTATGTAGATTTAAAAGAAGCATTAAAAGATCAAGGTACAGATCCTAGAAGTAAACGTAAAAGAAGTTTAAAAACAGAAACGTTGTTGATCTATCCTGATACAACTCGTTGGATTAAAGAATTCCAACATTCTTACAATGAGCCAATGCACAATGATTATTTCTGGCATGAAGCTTTTGGAGAATATCCTGTAGTTGGAGTAAACTGGCATCAAGCAAGAGCATTTGCTGCTTGGAGAACGATGTACAAAAACGGTTATTTGAAATCGAAAAGAATGCCAACTGAAGTGCAAGAATATAGATTGCCAATGGAAAGCGAGTGGGAATATGCAGCTCGTGGTGGTTTAGATGGAGCTATGTATCCTTGGGGAGGTCCTTACACAACAGATGAAAAAGGATGCTTTATGGCAAACTTCAAACCAACTCGTTTTGATTATGCAGCAGATGGAGCAACATATACAGCAACAGCTCGTTCTTATCCTGCAAATGGTTACAACTTATATAACATGTCAGGAAACGTTGCAGAGTGGACAAGTACGCCGTATGAAGTTTCTGCATATGATTTTATGTCAAGCTTAAAGCCAACAAATATCCCGATGGACACACCATTAAAAGTTGTTAGAGGTGGTTCTTGGAGAGATCCAGCTTATATGCTACAAGTTGCTACACGTGACTCTGAGTATGCTGACTCTGCTAGATCGTATATCGGTTTTAGAACCGTTCAGGCAGTATCTGGATCTATGTCTAGATCAAATATGTCTAAAATGGCAAAATAATAGATTATCTACCAATTAAATAAAAATCAAAGAAATCAATTAAAAAACACAATTAGAATTATGGCAATACCTAAAAAAGTGATGAACTTCTGTTATGGAATGGGGGCATCAGTTGTAATTATCGGTGCACTATTTAAAATTACTCACATGGAAATGGGGCCAATTAACGGAAATAACATGTTAACTTTAGGTTTAGTGGTAGAGGCGCTTATTTTTGCTATTTCTGCTTTCGAACCTGTTGACGACGAATTAGATTGGTCTAAAGTTTTTCCTGAATTAAAAGGAGGAGATGCAAACCCTGTGAAAATTAGTGGCGGTGCTGTTGGTTTAGCTGGTGGTCTTCCTGCTACTGAAGAGCAAGGGATGTTGTCTAAAAAATTAGACGATTTATTAAAAGAAGCTAAAATTGATGGTGAATTAATGAATAGCTTAGGAAGAAGTATCAGAAACTTTGAAGCAGCTTCTAAAGAAATTGCTCCAACAGTTGATTCTGTTGCATCTACTAAAAAATATGCTGAAGAAATGTCTATGGCAGCAGCACAATTAGAGTCTTTAAACTCTATGTATAAAGTACAATTAGAAAGCGCAACTCGTAACGCTGAAATAAATAAAGAAGTAGCAGAAAATAACGTTAAATTAAAAGAGCAAATGGCTGCTCTAACAACAAATTTATCTTCTTTAAACACTGTTTACGGAGGAATGTTATCTGCAATGGGTCACCGTAATTAATTTATAATCACTTAATTTATAAATTATGGCAGGAGGAGCAAAATTGACACCTAGGCAGAAGATGATTAACTTAATGTATCTGATTTTCATCGCGATGATGGCCCTTCAGATGTCTAAAGAAGTTTTATCAGCTTTTGATATGGTGAATGAAAAATTGGAAATGGCAAACAAATCTACTGAAGATAGTAATGATAGATTACTAGGTCAGTTAGAAGTTAAGGCAGAAGATGAGCCTAAACGTTTTGGAGAGCCGTATAAAAAAGCATTAGAAATTAAAGCAATAACAAAATCGTTTTATGATTTAATTACTGGTGTTAAAACACAAATTACTGATCCATTAAAAGATCAAATGGTAGATGGAAAATTGCCAGCTGAGAAAATGGAAAAAGGAGATGTTTTAGACAACGCTTGGTTTGCAGGCGATAAATATTCGGCAGAAGGAGAAACTTTTGTAAAATCAATTGAAGATTATAAAAGTGCTGTATTAGCAGTTTTAGGAAATGATACAAAATATCAACCAATTAAAGTTGACTTACAAACTAGATTTGATTTAGCTGATGTAAAAAGAACTGACGGAGTTGTAGTTCCATATTTAAACTATAACTACCAAGGTTTCCCTGCAATTGCTTCGTTAACAAAGTTATCTACAATGCAAAACGATGCAATTACAATTGCACAAGAAATTTACAATAGCTTATTAGGTAATACTTTAACGCAAGCTGCGTCAATGCAAAACTATAAAGCAATTGTAATTTCAGAAAAATCAGCTTATTTTGCTGGAGAGCAGTTTAAAGGAACCGTTGTTTTAGGTCGTTATGATGAGTCTACTGTTCCAACACAAGTAATTGTAAACGGACAAAAATTAGATTTATCAAAATCATTAGACAATGGTCGTGTTAATTTAGCTTTCAATACAGGAAATGTAGGTGAGCATGAGTTTAAAGGAGAATTTACTTTTATGGAAGATGGTAAAGCTATTCCGGTTCCTTTTACAGGTAACTATGTAGTTGTTCCAAAACCAAATCAAGCGAATATTTCTGCTGATAAAATGAATGTTGTTTACCGTGGGGTTGTTAACCCAATGACAATTTCATTTGCAGGTATTTCTGATGATAAAGTAACAGCAAGTGCACCAGGTTTAACTAAAGGTTCAAAATCTGGAGAGTACAACATGCGTCCGCAAGCTGGTAGAGAAGTTGTAATTAACGTTACTGGTAAATTACCTGACGGAACGTCTGTGAGCGATAAGAAAATGTTTAGAATTAAAGACATTCCTGCGCCTCGTGGAACGGTTCGTGGTGAATACGATGCTAAAGGTCCAAAATCTAACTTAGAGATTGTGACTATTGGAGCAAAATTAGAAGACTTTGATTTCGAATTAGGATTAACAGTTACAGGTTTCGTAGTTCAAGTTCCTGGTCAACCATCAGTAGTGGTTCAAGGAAATAGAATGAACGATAGAGCAAAAGCTGCTATTAGCAAAGCTCGTTTAGGAGATGTAGTTGTAATATCTGATATAAAGGTGCGTTTAGATGGATCAAGTGACTATCAATTGAAGAAAACAGCACCTTGTACATTCGAAATCATGTAATTTCGAAAAAATTAAAGAAGAAAACTTTGAATAATATGAACTGGAAAAAAATTTCACTATTTGTAGCGTTTTCAATCTTCTCGTTGCAATCATCTGCGCAAAGCAACCTTTTGAATGCAAAATCGGCTGAAGAAATTGGAATGAAGAGTCTTCAAGAAATATACGTACAAAGCGAAGGACCAATACCTTATGGGTATGTAGCAGATAAAGATATTCTGTTTGGTATTAAGGTTTGGGAGAATATTAATTTAGACGAAAAGGCAAATGAGCCTTTCTACTATCCAATCGAAGAAGTGGTTGGTGATGGAAGAAAATCACTATTTCAAACTTTAATTGATGGTATTAAAACCGGAAATATTACTAACGTATATGACGATAGTGATTTCAAGAAAAAAAGAAGTTTGAAAGATATCGAATCTTCATTTGTTAAGATCGATACAACCGATGTAGGAATTGAATACTATAACGCTGGTGAGAGAATCCCAGAAGAATATATTCAACGTACAGAATTACGTCCATCTGATGTTAAATCTTATCAAGTTATGGGATTATGGTATTTTGATCGTAACGAAGGGCAATTAAAATATCGTATTTTAGGTATTGCTCCAGTTGTGGTTGACTTATATACTAAAGGTTCTCAAAACGAAAATGCTGTTCCTTTATTTTGGATTTTCTTCCCAGATGCAAGAACGGTGTTATTTGAATCTAAAGTATTTAACGCTAAGAACCCAATGAATCCATTAAACTTTGATCATATGTTTAATGCAAGAAGATTTAGTTCTACAATCTTCAAAGCAGATAACCAATATGGAGATTCTCGTATCAACGATTACATCAAAGGTGGAGAGATGAGTCAATTATTTGAAGGCGAACGCATCAAAGAATTGATCAGAAATCTTGAAGATGATTTATGGAATTACTAATTTTGTAATTACTAATTTATAAAGCTCTTATCTAAATTAGATAAGAGCTTTTTTTATGGTTTTGATTATGGTGGATTATATTGTTGTAGGTTCAGGTTTGGCCGGAATAGCTTTTACAGAAAAATTAGCAAGTGAAAATAAAACGTTTATAGTGATTGATGCCGAAAAGCGTTCTTCGTCATTAATTGCTGGTGGAATGTACAATCCGGTTGTTTTAAAGCGTTTTACTGATGTTTGGCGTATAAAAGAGCAATTGATATTAGCCGAAGAGTTTTATCCTACTTTAGAAAAAAAATTGACAATTTCTTGTTGGTTTCCTACTCCATTGTTGCGTAGATTTGCTTCGGTAGAAGAGCAAAATAATTGGTTTCATGCAGCTGATAAACAAAATTTAAACGATTTTCTATCGCAAAAACTTATAAAAAATAATATTGAAGGCATTAATGCGCCTTTCGGATATGGTGAGGTTTTGTCTACAGGTTATTTAGAAACGAACGATTTAATTCCGGCATATCGAAATTATCTGTCTAATAAAAATTGTTATCGTATTGAAGATTTCGATTATAATGCTCTTTTTTATCATGACGACAGCGTTGTTTACAAAGATATTACAGCTCGTTATATTGTTTTTGCTGAAGGATTTGGTATGTTAAATAATCCGTTTTTTAAAGAGTTGCCGTTAGATGGAACCAAAGGAGAATTGATGTTAATTAAAATTCCGGGTTTGCAGTTAAATGCGATGCTAAAAGCAGGAGTTTTTTTAATTCCAATTGGCAATGAAATGTATAAATTGGGTGCAACCTATAATTGGGAAGATAAAACAGACATTCCAACGATTGAAGGAAGAGAAGAGTTAATAGAAGGATTAAAAAGCTTTTTAGATATTGATTTTGAAGTTATAGAACACATTGCAGGAGTTAGGCCAACGGTAAAAGATAGACGTCCATTGCTTGGAAGAAGTTTGCAATCAGATCGTATCTTTGTATTAAATGGCTTAGGAACTCGTGGTGTATTACTTGCGCCTTATTTGGCGGAAAAATTATATCAATTTATAGAAGAAAATAATGAATTGGATGAAAATTTATCCATTCACAGATATAAAAAATTTAAATTAAAGAAATAAAATTCATGTTAAATATACATAATTTATCTATCTCTTTTTCTGGTGAATATCTTTTTGAAAATGTTACTTTCAAAATTGGCGCTGGAGATAGAGTTGGGTTAGTAGGAAAAAATGGTGCGGGAAAATCAACTATGCTAAAATTGTTGTCTGGCGACTTAGATCCAGATACAGGAAGTATGGCAATTGAGAAAGATATTAAAATTGGTTTCTTAAGACAAGATATTGATTTTATTCCAGGACGTACAGTGTTAGAAGAAGCTTATCAAGCATTTGAAGAAATTAAATCGGTTGAGGCACAATTAGAAAGAGTAAATACTGAATTAACAGAAAGAACAGATTATGAATCAGAATCATATTCTGAGCTGATTGAGAAACTGAGTGACCTAACACATCGATTTGAAATTATTGGAGGATACAATTATGTTGGTAGTACAGAACGAATTTTACAGGGCTTAGGTTTTAAAAGAGACGATTTTAATAACTTAACAGATACGTTTTCAGGAGGATGGCGTATGCGTATAGAGTTGGCAAAATTATTATTGCAAGATAACGATGTTTTATTACTAGATGAGCCTACCAACCACTTGGATATTGAAAGTATTATTTGGTTAGAAAACTTTTTACGCACTTATCCAGGTGCAGTGGTGATTATTTCGCACGATAAAATGTTTTTGGACAATGTTACAAATCGTACAATCGAAATTTCATTAGGTAAAATTTATGATTTCAATAAGCCTTATTCTGAGTATTTAATTCTGCGAGAAGAATTTAGAGAAATGCAATTAGCTACACAGAAAAATCAAGCGAAAAAGATTGAGGAAACAGAAAAGTTAATTGAGCGTTTTCGTTATAAGGCCAGTAAAGCAGCTATGGCACAGTCGCTTATTAAAAGATTAGATAAAGTAGAGCGAATAGAAGTTGATGAAGATGACAATGCAGTAATGAATATCTCTTTTCCAGTTAGTATAGAGCCAGGTAGAGTGGTTTTAGAAATGGAAAAAGTAGGTAAGCGTTTTGAAGATAAAGTGATTTTTAATGGTGTTGATTTTTTAATTGAACGTGGAAGTAAAATTGCTTTCGTTGGGCAAAATGGACAAGGAAAATCAACGTTGATTAAAGCAGTGATGAAAGAGTTTGAATATGATGGAGTTATAAAATTAGGTCATAATGTTCAAATTGGATATTTTGCACAAAATCAGGCTGATTATTTAGATGGAGAAAAAACACTTCTAGACACAATGCTTGATGCTGCAACAGATGCAAATAGAGTAAAAGTACGCGATATGTTAGGTGCTTTTTTATTTAGAGGAGATGATGTAGAAAAGAAGGTAAAAGTATTGTCTGGAGGAGAACGAAATCGTTTGGCACTTTGCAGAATGCTTCTTTCGCCAATTAATGTGTTGCTGATGGATGAGCCTACAAATCACCTTGATATTAAATCTAAAAATGTTTTAAAACAGGCTTTATTGAATTTTAAAGGAACCTTGATTTTAGTTTCTCACGATCGTGATTTCTTACAAGGGTTAACCAATTTGGTGTATGAATTTAAAGATCGAAGAGTAAAAGAATATTTAGGAGATATTAATTATTTCTTAGAAGAGCGCAAGGCAGAAAATATGCGCGAAATTGAGAAAAAAGATGACGCTCCTAAGCAAGAAATAAAAAAAGTAGAAGAGAAAAAAGTGGTTACATTGTCTTATGAAGATCAAAAAAAGCAAAAAACAATGCAAAATCGCTTGAGTAAGATCGAAAGTGAAATTAGTGATTTAGAAAAAAAAATCGCTAAAGATGATGAACGTTTGGCAGTTGATTATGAAAAACTAATGCAAGACGCAACTTTTTTTAACGATTATGAAAAGAAGAAGAAAAAAATAGAAGCATTAATGCAAGAGTGGGAAGATATTGCTGCTGAGTTAATTTAAATAGTAAAATAAAAAAGGTTTGTGCTTCTTGTGCAAACCTTTTTTATTTTGGGTTTATTCATATTTTGTTTTTGATTACATTTAATAAAAAAATGAAGAAACTTAATAAAGCAAGTATCTTGTGCATAATGTGTATTGGACTAAGTGTAACTGGTTTTGCTCAAAAGAAAGAAAAAATAGATCTATCTGCTGCATTATCTGCTCAGATGAAGGAGTCAGATTTGCATAAACGCAATTATCAGTATGCTGTAGAAGTTGAAAAAAACTTGTATAGTGGATATACTGTACTTGGAATAGATCCCAAAATAATCAATAATGTCAAGATAGGCAAAGGTTCATTTAAAATTAAATCTAATTTGTATGATGAAAAAGTTAAATTAACCCTGAAAGAGAAAAATGGTGCTAATTTGGCGGTATTGAGTCAATGGGCTGAACAAAATGTTAGTTTTGAAGGAGATATGATTTTTATAATTAATGATGTTGTATTAAACGTGAAACCTAATCAAGTACTTTTAGATCAAAATTATATATTAGATTACGAGGTTGTATTTGTTGATCAATTGGAATTTGATAAACCAATTAGTATTGTGAAATTGAGAACAAAAACGAAAGAGAATTTAAAAAAATCTGCTAAAGTAAAATAATTCTTCGTTTATTTATAACGAATGTTGAGTGCTTAAAAAATGTACTTGATTTATTGTATTTTGAAGATTAAGGTAAGTATTTCTGAGAAATTCGCTGTTAATTGTATAAAATTAAAATTTGTATGAATAACGTAAAAAAAACGTTTCAGATTGTTAGTTATTTGCAATATCCTTTTATGGTATTAGGACTTCTGTTTTTTTTAAAAACAACTTATGATATAACGTATTTAGGATTAAAAAACACTTTTTTACCTAACTTAAATACGGCTCTTGTTTTTTATGGAATAGGGGTTAGTTTTTCTTCATTACAAGATATAACTAAAACACAAAACAACTTCTCTAAGAAAGTTTGGGAGAATAAGCGAAAAGGAAAAATAGCCTTATATAGTATGACTGTGTTTGTTTTCTTGTTGTTTATTCTAGGAGGAATTGGGTATTTTGGATCAAGAAATAAAGTGTTGAACGAATTATCTATTGGAATTATTGTATTTGGTATTGGATTTATAGGATTACTTAAAGTAGCTATTGAAATGTACGAATACAATCAGAATAAAGTAAATAGCGGTAAAATATAAGCTATTTATAAATAGTAAATAGTTTAAAAACAAAAAAGTCATTTCGTATGAAATGACTTTTTTAGTAGCGGGAACAGGACTCGAACCTGTGACCTTCGGGTTATGAGCCCGACGAGCTGCCTACTGCTCTATCCCGCGATATTGTGGTGCAAATATACTATAAAAAAATGAAATACCAAAACAAATTTCAATAAATAGCGATAATTCCTTTTTAGTGAAAATATATTATTTTAATCTGTTGATTTATAGTGTTTTGTTTTTAAAATAAATTATTATAGAAAAATAAATTTTGAATTCTATAATAAAATGGAAGTAGAAATAGTTTAAAAACAAAAAAGTCATTTCGTATGAAATGACTTTTTTTAGTAGCGGGAACAGGACTCGAACCTGTGACCTTCGGGTTATGAGCCCGACGAGCTGCCTACTGCTCTATCCCGCGATATTGTGGTGCAAATATACAACCATATTTTGCTTATATACAAGAAAAAAGAAAAAAGATTAATGATAATTTTGTTTTTAGTTTGTAATATATTGATATTTAATTGGTTGAAATGAAAGAAATCACATAGTATTTTAAAAAAAGTCTAAAATACATCGATTGATATTTTATAATTAGATAATTTTTAATCAAAAAATAGTACTTATTTTATTTTTTTACAACTATATCATCGATATAAACTACCTTTGCATAATAAAGTTTTTTTTATGACACATAAAGCAGGATATGTAAATATTATTGGTAATCCAAACGTAGGTAAGTCAACATTGATGAATGCATTGGTGGGCGAACGTTTGTCTATTATCACTTCAAAAGCACAAACAACTAGACATCGTATTTTAGGAATTGTAAATGATGACGATTATCAAATCGTATTTTCTGATACACCAGGAATTATTAAGCCTGCGTATGAATTACAAGCATCAATGATGGATTTTGTAAAATCTGCTTTTGAAGATGCTGATGTTTTGGTGTATATGGTTGAAGTTGGAGAAAAAGAGTTGAAAGACGAAGCTTTTTTCAAACGCATTACAAATTCAAAAGTACCTGTGTTATTGCTTATAAATAAAATTGATAAATCAAATCAACAACAGCTGGAAGAGCAAGTAGAATTGTGGAAAAATAAAGTGCCAAATGCAGAAATTTTTCCAATATCTGCTTTAGAGAAATTTAATACACAAGCAGTTTTTGATCGTATTATTGAATTGTTACCCGTTTCTCCTCCTTATTATCCCAAAGATGCATTAACAGATAAATCTGAACGTTTTTTTGTGAATGAAATTATTAGAGAAAAAATTCTTTTAGGGTATGATAAAGAAATTCCTTATGCTGTAGAAGTTGAAACAGAAGAATTTAAGGAAGAAGAAAATATCATTCGTATTAAAGCTGTTATTATGGTTGAGCGTGATACACAAAAGGGTATTATTATTGGTCATAAAGGCGGTGCATTAAAGAAGGTAGGAATTGGAGCACGAGAAGAAATGGAAAAATTCTTTATGAAAAAAGTGCATTTAGAGCTTTTTGTAAAAGTAAATAAAGATTGGCGTTCGAGCGATTATCAATTAAAACGTTTCGGATATAATCAAAAGTAAAAGATAAAACTAAAAATATTGCAACGAAATATTAACTTTGCAACATATTTATACAGTATATGAGTAATATAGTAGCCATAGTTGGGAGACCAAACGTAGGAAAATCGACTTTCTTCAACCGATTAATTCAAAGAAGAGAGGCAATTGTAGATTCGGTTAGTGGAGTAACACGTGATAGAAACTACGGCAAGTCAGAGTGGAATGGGAGAGAATTTTCTGTAATAGATACAGGAGGATATGTAAAAGGATCTGACGATATTTTTGAAGGAGAAATTAGACGTCAGGTAGAATTAGCTATTGATGAAGCTGATGTAATTGTTTTTGTAGTAGATGTTGAAGAAGGAATTACTCCAATGGATGCAGAAGTTGCAAAATTATTACGCAAAGAAACAAAACCAGTTTTGGTAGCTGTTAATAAGGTAGATAGCGCTAAGCGAATGGAAGATACATATGAATTCTATAATTTAGGATTAGGAGAAATCTATCCAATTGCTGGTATGAGTGGAAGCGGAACTGGAGAATTGCTAGATGCAGTTGTAGAAGTATTGCCTCCGGAAGAAGTGAGAGAAGAAACAGAAGAAGATGAATTACCACGTTTTTGTGTAGTTGGACGTCCAAATGCTGGTAAATCAAGCTTTATTAATGCTTTAATTGGTGAAAATCGTTATATCGTAACGGATATTGCAGGTACAACAAGAGATTCGATAGACACTCGTTTTAATCAATTTGGTTTCGATTTCAACTTGGTAGATACAGCAGGTATTCGTAGAAAAGCTAAAGTTAAAGAAGACTTAGAATTTTATTCTGTAATGCGCTCTATCCGTGCTATTGAGCATAGTGATGTTTGCATTTTAATGATTGATGCTACAAGAGGTTTTGAAGGTCAAGATCAAAGTATTTTTTGGTTGGCAGAAAAAAATAGAAAAGGAATTGTTATTTTAGTTAATAAATGGGATTTAATTGACAAAGAAACATTAACTTCCAAACAATTTGAAGATAAGATCAGAGAAAGCATTGCGCCATTTACAGATGTGCCAATTATTTTTACATCAACAGTAACAAAACAACGTTTATTGAAGGCGCTAGAAACAGCAGTTCAAGTTTACGAAAATAGAAAAAACAGAATTTCTACTTCTAAATTTAACGAAACAATGTTGCCAATTATTGAGCATACACCGCCGCCTGCAATTAAAGGAAAATACATTAAGGTTAAATATTGTATGCAGTTGCCTACAGCATCTCCGCAGTTTGTATTTTTTGCAAACTTGCCTCAATATATTAAAGATCCGTACAGACGATTCGTAGAAAATAAATTGAGAGAGATTTTTGATTTTAATGGAGTTCCGATTGATATTTATTTTAGACAAAAATAATTGTATATATTAATTTGATGAATGGTCTTTGTGTGATAAACATACAAAGACCTTTTTTTTGTAGTAATGAGAAAAATTATATTACTTCTATTTATACTGCTTACAACAATTGTTTACGCTCAGGTAACTGTATCTGGGCAAGTAATCGATGCGGATAATAAACCCATAGAAGCAGCAACAATTTTTATTTCAAAATCAAAAGATAATACGGTTTTAGAATATTCAATGAGCAATGCTAAAGGTATTTTCGAAATGAAAATAAAAGCACAAGAAGAAGAAGTTGTATTTAAAATAAGTATGATTGGCTACAAAACATATAGCAAAAATTATGCAACGATAAAAGGAACAACTTTAGATGTTGGAGTAATTAAATTAGATAACGAATCAGTAAGTTTGGATGAATTAGTTATTAAATCTGATGCTCCACCAATCCGAATAAAAAAAGATACCTTAGAGTTTAATGCTGCTTCGTTTACTGTGCGACCAGATGCAAATTTAGAAGAACTTCTAAAGCAATTGCCAGGTTTACATATTGATGAAAATAAAGCAATTACAGTAAATGGAAAAACAGTTGGAGAAATATTAGTAAACGGTAAACCTTTTTTTGGAGATGACGGAAAAATTGCCTTAGAAAATTTGCCTGCGGATATTATTAATAAAGTTCAGGTTACTGATAAGAAAACAAAACAAGAAAAGTTTACAGGCGAACGCGCAAAATCGGATCAATCAAGCCTTAATATTACAATTGATAAGGTAAATCACAAAGGATATTTTGGAAAAGTTTCTGGCGGATATGGCTCAAATGATCGATATGAAAGTAGTTTATTTTTAAACGGATTTGCAAACAAAACTAAGGTGAGCCTTATCGGATCAGCAAATAATATCAATGCGATTGGATTCGGAATGGATGATGTGTTTGATAATATGCGATCGACGAAAAGTGGGGGTGGTATTACTACATCTCGATTGTTGGGTGCAAATTTTGTTCAGGAAATTAATCCAAAGTTGAATGTAAACGGAAGTTATAACTACAATTTTTCAGAAACAGAAAGAAAAAATCGTTTTAGCAGTACAAATATTCTGCCATCTGGTGAATTTTTCGATCAGGGTTCATCTCAATCTTTAGATAATACAGAAGGAAATTCGGCAAATGTTTCTTTGGATTATATTGGTTCTAAAGATTCGTTTTACATCATGCCCAGTTTCAATCAAAGTTATTCAAAAGGAGAAAGCACATCTTTTACAGAAGCTAGAAATAGCGCTGGCGAATTGTTGAATGATAACAATTCTACGGTGCAAAATAGTGGAAATTCTGATAGTTTTTCTAATTCAATGCGTTACATGCGTAAGTTTAAGCATGATAAACAGTTTTTAAGTATTGATTTTAGCAATACAAATAATGTTACCAATAACAATGCTAAGCAAGAATCTACAACACATTTTTACCAGTCGGAAGATGCTAACGATATAAGAAAGCAGCTTCAAAATGGAAAAAACGCTACAGATAGTTATTCAGTCAGACTTGAGTATAGCCAACCAGTAACAGATTCTCTTGCCATTGTTTTAGGAGCCGATTGGAACAGAAAACAAAATATTGCCGATCAAGAAGTATATGACTTTAATTATGAAACACAAGAATATAGTGAATTAAATATATTGCAAACCAACAGATATACAACTGTTCAAACTAATATAGCGCCTTATTTTGGCTATAATTTTATCCATAAAAAGTTTAGTTCAAGTTTAAATTCATCAACAGAAATATTTAAGAATGATGCCTCAGCGCTTTACAACGGAAAAATTTATACGCTAGATAAGCAGTATATTAATCCAAATATTACTTATCGAATGGATTATCGATTTACTAAAAGCGATGTCCTTTTTATGTCGTATAGATATAATGTATCTTACCAAAGTGCCGAGCAATTATTAGATATTCGAGATGTATCTAATCCGTTGAATACTTTTGTAGGTAATCCTGATTTAAAACCAACTAATAATAATAATATCGGTGTAAATTATCGTTCGTATAATTTTCAAAATCGTTCTGGATTTTCAGTGGGCGGAAACTTGTCTTGGTTAAATAATGCTGTTGTAAACGCTGTTGAATATGACGAAGATAGAAAAGCTACAAGTACCTATAAAAATATTTCAGGCAATTATAATTGGGCATTAAACGGAAATTGGTATCGCTCGCATAAAATAGATGAATTATCTATTCGCTATGGAATCAATGCTAGATTTAATCAATCGTTTACAAAAGGATATATGGACGGAGTAGAGTATGATGCTACATCAAATAGTTTAATGCCGCGTGTGTATGTAAATTTTGATTACGGAAATCTTTTCCAAATTCGCCCTTCGTATAATTATAATAGAAATTGGACATCTTATGAAAATTTCAGTGTAAAAAAAGCAAGTTATTATACACATAATGTAGGTTTAGAAACTGTTTTGTTTTGGCCTGATAGTTTTATTTTCGGAAGCGATTTTAATTACAATTATAACTCTCAAATTGCTAACGGTTATAAAAAAGATTTTTATATGTGGAACTTGAGTTTTGCATATGAATTTTTTGACAAAGCTTTTAAAGCAAAATTAAAAGTGTATGATGTGCTGAATCAAAATACAAGTAGTAAACGAACAATTAATGCTGGACAAATTATCGATAGCGAAAATTTAGTATTAAAGCAATATTTTATGTTTTCACTTACGTATAGTTTAAAAGATTTTGGCGCAAAAAATAAACAAGGAGATAGAATGCAGATGAGAGATAGAAACCAAGGATATGAACGTTCAGACCGACCAAGACAAGGTGATGGAAGTATGATGCGCAGAAAACAATAATTTTTAAAATAATAAAGATTTAAAATGGATTCTAAAATACTAACTTATCGATTATATAATTTAAATGACGCAACGGTAACCTATGAAAAAGGATATATTCCAACCAAAACACCTTTGCAAATCGATTATTTTTTCGGACAGAAGATAATTGATCAGGTAGAGCAATCGGCACATCCAGCTCCAAGAAAGCAATATGTTGTAACATTAAAAGGTAAACTCCGTTTTACAGTAACCAACGGAGATTCTTTTATAATAGAGCCAGGGATCATTCTTCTAGCAGAAGATATAGAAGGATTAGGACATACTTGGGAATTAATTGAAGGTGATACGTGGGAGCGATTGTATTTAATACCGAAAGAAGAAGATATTGTTTTTGAACAAGAATAATAAAAATTAAAAAAGGCAAGTAATCTTAGTTTACTTGCCTTTTTTAATATGTTTTTACCAGCTTCCGCTAGATCCTCCACCAGAGAATCCACCTCCGCCAAAACCGCCAGAGAAACCTCCGCCTCCGCCAAATCCGCCACCAGAACCAAATCCACCGCCTCCGCCAGAACCACGTCCTAGGCTGCTTAAAACGATTAAATCCATTAGTCCGCCAGCAAAATTTCGATTTCCGGAGTTTTTATTTCCACCGTTTCCTTTTTTATTTTTATTAGCAAATCCTAAAGCAATAAATAGAAGAATAACTAATGCAACACAAATTAATCCTCCAATTTCATTATCACCCTCCATTCGTGCTTTATCTGCTTTGTAATTACCTGTAAGCATTTCAAAAACACCATTTACTCCTTCGTTTAAACCGGCATAATAATCACCTTTTTTAAATTCAGGAATAATTCTGTTTCTAATTAATTCTCCTCCTTGTCCTGCGGTAATTTGCACTTCTGAGCCATAACCAGGGTAAATACCAATTTTACGCTCTTGAACAGCCATTAGAATTACCACTCCATTTCCTTTATCTTTCTGTCCAATTCCCCATCTTTGTCCCCATTCAGGCCCCAATAAATTAATATCTTCTCCTTGTAGTGAAGGAATTGTAATTACAACAATTTGCGTAGAAGTGCTATCGCTATATTGAATTAGTTTTTGTTTTAAATCACTTTGTTGTTGAGGTGTTAATACCTTTCCATAATCGTACAGCGAAGTTTGATCTTTTTTTGCAGGAATATCTGGTATTTGAAATTGGGCATAAGATTGTATTCCCAATAACAAACAAAGGAAGGTAATTACGAATAAAAATGTATTTAATTGCTTTGGCATATTCTATTAAGCTTTAGAAATTTCGTTAGGTAGTTCGTTTTTATTTTCGCCTTGTTGAGGAAAATAAACTTTTAGTTTACTACCTGCTTTTAGGATACCATAAATAAGTCCTTGTTTGTATAAACCTTGTTTAAAATGATTAATTACAAGCTCTTTTGTGCCTTCCCAAAAATTATCAGATTTTACCTTTTCATCAATGGCTTTGTCGCCTAAGATTACAAACGATTTGGAGTTGATACAGATGTAAAACAAAACACCATTTGCGTAAGACGTTTTATGCATGTTTAGCTGAAAAAAAACTTCTTGAGCTCTTTTGTAAGGTTCTATATCAGAATTAGTTTCTACGTGTACTCTAATCTCGCCCGTAGTATTTTTTTCTGCCTGAGTAATTGCTTCTACAATTTCTTGTTCGTCTGTAGAAGATAAAAAATCTTTTATCTTTTGCATTGTTTGATTAGAATTTTACTTCTGGTGCTTTTTCTGCTCCAGCATCAGCTTTAAAATATGGTTTTTCTGGGTATCCGTTCAAGAAAAAGCTATTAGGCATTTTTAAAACATAACCGTTATATAATTCTACTGCGCTATTAAATCTTGTACGTTGCGTTAAGATTTGATTTTCTGTACTTGCCAATTCATCTTGTAATTTCAAGAAATTTTGGTTTGTTTTTAAGTCAGGATAATTTTCTACTGTCATTAATAAACGGCTTAATGCGCTAGAAACTCCCGATTGTGCTTGTTGAAATTCAGCTAATTTTTCTGGAGTAAGGTTTGTAGCATCAATATTAGTTTGCGTTGCTCTAGAACGTGCGCTCACAACTGCTTCTAAAGTAGATTTTTCAAACTCAGCTGCTCCTTTTACTGTATTTACTAAGTTGCCAATTAAATCATTTCTACGTTGATATGCACCTTCAACATCAGCCCAAGATTTATCTACAGCTTGTTTATATCCTAAAGCTGTGTTATTGAAATTCATCGATGTGATGAAATAACCACCAATTAATACTACTAAAATAACAATGATTGTAATAAGATTTTTTTTCATAGAGATTTTTTAATTTAAAGTTCGTTTTTAATACTTATTAATGTTTGTTTAATGTATTCTAATTTTTTAATCAATTCTAGTTCGTTGACAGATTCTTTTGGTTTTAGCTTTAAGTGTTCTTTTGCTCCTTCCAATGTAAATCCTCGTTCTTTTACTAAGTGATAAATAAGCTCAAAATTTCTTACATCTGCTTGAGAAAACATTCTGTTTCCTTTTGCATTTTTTTTCGGATTAATGATATCAAATTCTTTTTCCCAAAAACGGATTAAAGAAGCATTTACTTCAAAGGCCCTTGCCAATTCGCCAATGCTATAATATCTTTTTTCAGGTAAGTTTGTTTTCATTAGTCTAAAGATTGATTTTCGTGATTTGCTTCTTGTGATAACAATTCAAATTCTTTGGCAGAAATATCGCCATAGTAATAATTGATAGGGTTTACTGGATTTCCTTTATAATGCACTTCATAATGTAAATGCGGTCCAGAACTTCTTCCTGTGCTTCCAGAATAGCCAATTATATCGCCTCTTTTTACCAATTGACCTGGTTTTACGTTGTATTTGCTCAAATGAGCAAATCTTGTTTTGTAGCCATATCCGTGGTCAATTTCTATTAGATTTCCGTAGCCAGAAAGCTGATTGTTTGCACGTGTAACTTTTCCATCGCCTGTAGCAAATACAGCCGTTCCTACATTAGCAGAAAAATCCATTCCGCTGTGAAACTTTTTAATTTTTGTAAAAGGATCGCTTCGATAACCATAACCTGAAGCCATTTGTTTTAAATTTTCATTTTTAACGGGCTGTATAGCAGGAATAGAAGCCAAGAATTTTTCTTTTCCTTTTGCTAAATCTAAAATATCTTCCAATGAACGAGATTGAATTGCGGTTTGTTTGGCAATAATATCTGTTTTTTCATTGGTTGTTTTTAATAGTTTTTCGTTGTTTAGATTTTTAAACTCTTTGTATCGATTAATTCCTCCTAACCCTGATCTTCTTTGTTCTTCCAGAATAGGTGCGGTATTAAAATAAGCTCTGTATATTTCGTTATCTCTTACTTCTAATTCATCTAAAACTTCAGCAATAAGATCTATTTTTTTGTTTAAAATCGCGTAGTTTGCCCTAAATTCAGTTACTTCTCTTTGTAACATTTTTTCTTTTGGGGTTTCAAGAATATTTGAGTTTACAAGAAAGAATAGTCCAAGCCAACCAAATGCCGCAGCAGATAGTAAAAATAACAATATGTTTACGATGCGCTTTGACGATTTTGTGCGTATTCTGTGAAACGCTAATTTTTCCGAATCGTAATAATATTTTACCTTAGCCATAATTTAAAAAACACTATTTTTGCAATAAAATTTGAAAATACCTTTTATTGGTTCTCATAGGCATTGAAAAACAAATTTAAACAATGTTTTGGTTTAATACTTGTTTTACTAGCAAATGAAAATAAAAAATTAACAAATTACATTGATATTAAAGGTGTTTTTGAAGAAAAAATAATGAGTAATTACTATTTGAAAGAATATATTTAGTTTCCAAGAAATATGAAATCACAAGAAATTCGTCAGAAGTTTTTAAGCTTTTTTGAAGAAAAAGGACATTTAATTGTTCCTTCTGCTCCGATCGTTTTAAAAGACGATCCAACTTTAATGTTTAATAACTCTGGAATGGCCCAGTTTAAAGAATATTTCTTAGGAAACGCCACGCCAAAGAGCAAACGAATTGCCGATACTCAAAAGTGTTTGCGCGTATCGGGAAAACACAATGATTTAGAAGATGTAGGTTTTGATACATATCATCACACGATGTTTGAAATGTTGGGTAACTGGAGTTTTGGCGATTATTTTAAAAAAGAAGCGATTGCTTGGGCTTGGGAGTTTTTAACAGAGGTGTTAAAGCTAGAGAAAGATCGTTTGTATGTTTCTGTCTTTGAAGGAAATCCTTCTGAAAATGTACCGTTTGATCAAGAAGCATTCGATCTTTGGAAGCAATATGTTTCAGAGGACAGAATTATCTTAGGAAATAAAAAAGATAATTTCTGGGAAATGGGAGATCAAGGACCATGCGGACCATGTTCTGAAATCCATATCGATTTGCGTTCAGACGAAGATAGAGCAACAGTTTCTGGATTTTCATTGGTAAATGCAGATCATCCGCAAGTAGTTGAGATTTGGAATAATGTATTTATGGAATTTAACCGTAAAGCAGACGGATCTTTAGAAAAATTACCTGCTCAGCACGTAGATACAGGAATGGGCTTTGAGCGTTTGTGTATGGCAATGCAAGGTGTTACTTCAAATTATGATACAGATGTATTTACACCGTTAATCAGAAAAGTAGAAGAAATTACTGGCTTAAAATACACAGACAATACAGTAAAAAATATCAGCGAAGAGCAAAATAAAATCAATATCGCTATTCGTGTAATTGTAGATCACGTTCGTGCTGTTGCATTTGCTATCGCAGATGGTCAGTTACCATCAAATACAGGAGCAGGATATGTTATACGTCGTATTTTGCGTCGTGCAATTCGTTACGGATTTACGTTTTTAAATCAAAAAGAGCCTTTTATCTATCAATTGGTAGGTGTGTTGAGCGAGCAAATGGGAACTTTTTTTCCAGAAATTACAAACCAAAAAGAATTGGTTAGAAATGTGATTAAAGAAGAAGAAGCATCGTTTTTGCGTACTTTAGAACAAGGGTTACATTTATTAGATAACGTAATTAAACAAACAACCGGAAAAGTAGTTTCTGGATCAAAAGCATTTGAATTGTATGATACTTTTGGTTTTCCAATTGATTTAACAGCTCTTATTTTAAGAGAAAAAGGATACGAATTGGACGAAGCAGGTTTTGAAGCAGCAATGTTAGAACAAAAAATACGTTCTCGTGCAGCTTCTGAAGTTTCTACAGATGATTGGACAATTCTTATTGAAGGTAATGTTGAACAATTTGTAGGATATGATCAATTAGAAAACGAAGTAAAAGTTACTCGTTACAGAAAAATTGACAGTAAAAAAGAAGGAAAATTATTTCAATTGGTGCTAACAGCTACGCCATTTTATCCAGAAGGAGGAGGGCAAGTTGGAGATAGCGGAGTTTTAGTTTCTGCTAACGAAACGATTGATGTAATTGATACAAAAAAAGAAAACAATTTAATTTTACATATTGTTAGAGAATTGCCTTCTAATGTTGAAGCTGCATTAATTGCAAAAGTTGATGTAAATGCGCGTAAACAGTCTATGGCAAATCACTCGGCAACGCATTTATTGCACCAAGCATTGCGTTCTATTTTAGGAACACATGTAGAGCAAAAAGGATCGTTAGTTGCACCAACTCATTTGCGTTTTGATTTTTCTCATTTTGCTAAAGTAACAGAAGAAGAATTACAAAAAGTAGAAGATTTTGTAAATGATCGTATTCACGAACAATTACCTTTAATTGAGCGTAGAAGCATTCCTTTTAATCAAGCAATTGAAGAAGGAGCAATGGCATTATTCGGTGAAAAATATGGCGATGAGGTTCGTGCTATTAGGTTTGGCAACAGTATGGAACTTTGTGGAGGAACACACGTGGCTAATACAGCAGATATTTGGCAATTTAAAATTGTGAGCGAAGGCGCTGTGGCAGCGGGTATTCGTCGTATTGAGGCAATTACCAATAAAGCAGCTCGCAATTTCTATACAGAGCAAGAAGAAACGCTAAAAGAACTTAAAATTGCTTTAAAGAATCCGCAAGATACTTTAAAAGCTGTTGTTTCTTTGCAAGAAGAAAATGCTAAACTTAAAAAACAAGTTGAGCAATTTTTAAAAGAAAAAGCAAAAAATTTAAAAGGAGAATTAAAAGCGCAAATAAAAGAAGAAAATGGCGTTGCTTTTATTGCTGCAATTCTTGATTTGGATGCAAACGGCGCTAAAGATTTGGCTTATGAACTAGGCGGAGAGTTTTCTAATTTGTATGCTTTATTCGGAACAATATCAAATGATAAACCAATGCTAACTTGCTATGTTTCGAAAGAAATAGTAGAAAGCAAAGGATTAAACGCAGGACAAATTGTTCGCGAATTAGGAAAGCACATTCAAGGTGGTGGAGGTGGACAAGCCTTTTTTGCAACTGCTGGAGGTAAAAATCCAGAAGGACTTCAAGAGGCTATAAATCATGCAATTGATTATTTGAAATAATATTAAAATGAAAAAAAGATTCCTTTTGTAGGAATCTTTTTTTTGTCAAAAAATAAATAAGATGAATTTAAGCACTGTAGTTCCTATTCATTATGCGGGTAAAAAAATCACCTACAATGATAGATTGCTTTTTTTTGGCTCGTGTTTTGCGGTAAATATTGGCGAGAAGTTTAAAGAATATCAATTTCAGCAATTGATTAATCCGTTTGGTATTTTGTTTCATCCAAAAGCAATTGAAAAAATAATTGATTTAGCTGTAAACGAATATGTTTTTTCTGAAAGTGATGTTTTTATTCATAATGATATTTGGAGCTCATTTTTAGCTCATTCTGATATGAATGAACTTGAGCAAGAAGATATTATTACCAAGTTAAATGTAAAGCTTTTTGATTTACAAGAATCGTTAAAAGAAAGCTCACTAATTAGTATTACGCTTGGTACGGCTTGGGTATATGCTTTAAAAGATTCGGGAGAGTTGGTGGCAAATTGTCATAAAATACCTAATTCTAATTTTGAAAAGCGTTTGCTCGGCTATCAAGAAATTGTTGATAGCTGTGTTGCTATTGTTCGTCAAATTAGAAAGGTAAATCAACAGGCACAAATACAATTTACTATTTCTCCAGTACGTCATATTAAAGATGGTTTAATAGAAAATCAGCAAAGTAAATCTGTTTTGATTGGTGGATTGCACGAAGCTATCCGTCAATTAAAAGATGATAAGATAAATTATTTTCCAGCCTATGAAATCATGATGGATGAATTGCGAGATTATCGTTATTACAAAATAGATATGTTGCATCCAAATGAATTAGCAATAGAATATATTTGGGAAAAGGTGCAACAATTTTTTATAGATCCAGAAATGTATTCGGTAATGAAAAAAGTTGATGAAGTACAAAAAGGATTAAATCACAGACCATTTAACCCAACAGCAGAACAACATTTGAAATTTTTAGATACATTAATAGAAAAGATAGATTATTTATTAGAACGTTATCCTTTCATGAATTTTAGATAATTATGAGAAAAATATTTAGAGCTATTTTCGCATTATTTGTAATACTATTTTTTATGGCCGCTGGAGGGTTTATGTATAAGTATTTTACAGAAAACTCGAGTAGCAAAATGGATTATAACTCCAATCTTATTCAAGAACAATTAAAAAATGTAAGTAAATTAATTGTAACAGAGGCAAATTTTACACAAGTGATGACATATCAAGATCAACAAAAGTATTTAATGAATTTGTTGTCGTTTGATAAAAAAGCTGTGGTTATTGTAAATGCAAAAGCTACGGTAGAATACGATTTGTCTCAGTTAAAGTATCAGGTTGATGAAAAAAATAAGATTGTTCAAATTTTATTTATTCCGGAGGCTGATATTCATATTTATCCCGATTATAAAATGTATGATGTAGAATCGAGTAAGTTTAATCCTTTTACAGGAGATGATTATAACAAAATTAATGAAAAAGTGAAAAAAGATTTGGAGCAAAAGGTAGAGAAATCTAGTTTACGCGCTAATGCTGAAAATCGATTAATTACTGAATTGAGTAAAATATTGATTGTAACAAATACTTTGGGTTGGACATTAGAATATCAAGGTAATGTTATAAACAAAGAAAGTGACATAATTGCCACTTTCCCTTTATGAGTTTTCGATAATACTTATTCCGTCTTTTATTAGATGGGCTACTTTAGGTCTTTCTTTGCTTACAATTTCTAAGCGCTCAATTGCTTTGTTGTATAACGAAGAAAGATTTTTATTTTTTGCTAATTCTGCAATCTCTACAGTTAATAACCAATCTGCTTTATGTTCGTTCATTAACGTTGAAAGTATTTCTTGTAGATCAAAATCTTTGTTTTCTTCTCTAACCTGACGAACTTTAGCGTAAAGTGCTTCTAACTTTATGCGTTCTTCATCTCTTTTTGCTTTTATTGTTTTTGATGAAGGAACATGATTTACCATGTTAAAACTATTGCTATCTGCTGGTCCAGAAAAACCAGATATAATTGCTGTTCCTACAGCCATGTCATACGTTCCCCATTCTGGCTGAAACAATACAGTTTCGCCATGAGTTACTGTACAATTTTTGAAACTGATTAATTGAATTTTCCCAAAAATATTTCTTATTCCAGTAATAATTGTTCCTGAAACAGTTATATCTCCTTCAAATTCTAAATCAACGTGTTTTCCTTCATAAATAGAATAAGCTTTTAAATCCTTTGGGCTCATGTCTTCAATAGAAAGATTGATGCCTTTTAATTTGCCTAAAACTGTTCCATAACCTTCAGCATGAGTTTGTACTCCATGTCCAACCAATTCTTTTTCTCGATAAGCTAAAGCAGTTGGTCCTTGAGTTTGAATGTAAACTGGTTTTCCGTCTTGTTCAATCATCGAAGTAAAAGTTCCGGAAATTTGTAATCCAGTATTCAGTTCAACGGTTCCCATAGCTTTTGATTGAATAAGTTTATTCATAGCGTTTAAACCGCCTGTTCTAAGTGCCATTGAATTTGCAAATTGCTCTAATACTTCACTTAAGTAAGCAAAGTCTGGTGTAACATATAATTGCGGTTGCGGTTTTGTAATGTCAAAACCTTGATGAGCTGATTCTATTGTATAAGGTAATTTTTTTACATTATTTGTCATACACCAAGCACTTTCTCCAATAGAAGAAAGTAAGCCAGCACCGTAAATTTTTGGATTTTCAACTGTTCCGATTAATCCATATTCTACAGTCCACCAATGTAAATTTCTTATTAAAGCCATTTCAGAAGGAGCTGATGTAATTGCTTGTAAACGATCAACTTCATCTTCTGCTTTTTTTATGTCTTCTGCATCTACTCCTTCTGCTTCTTTTAAAATAGAAAGTAAGCGAATAGCTTCGTAAATTTCATAATCATGTGCCGAAGAAATGGCTTTGCAACCAATTTCGCCAAAACGTCTTAAATATTCTGCATATTCCGGATTTGCAATAATTGGAGCATGTCCAGCGCCTTCGTGAATGATATCTGGAGCAGGTGTATATTCAATGTTTTCCAATTGTCTAATGTCTGATGCAATTACTAAAACTTTGTAAGCCTGAAATTCCATAAAAGCATTTGGAGGAATAAAACCATCTACGGCAACTGCAGCCCAACCAATTTCTTTTAAAATTCGATTCATTCCATACATACTTGGAATAGCTTCAATAGAAATACCTGTTTTATCTAATCCGTCAAGATATGACTCATGTGCAACTTTAGAAAGATAATCTACGTTTTTACGCATAACATATCTCCAAACCGCCTGATTAATAGATGTGTAATCTTCGTAATTTTGCGGTTTAATAAATTGTTTTAAATGAGGAGGTAATCTGTCAATTAGATCATTACTTGTGTATTCTTGTGCATTCATGATATTGGAAAAAAATAAATAGTTTTTTGATTGCAGTAAATATAAGAAAACTTATTTCTTTATCAATTGTCTTATTTTATTTCTACTAAACTGTTGCTAGAGGTAGAAGCTTATATGGTATCAATAACTCAATAAAATAAATTAATCTTTGTTAATTTCTAAATATATACAGCTATAGTTTCAGTATTGATCTTGGATATATAAGCGTGATTTTTTAAAAAAATAGAATCGTTTTATTGTGATGAATTGTTTAATATATTTGTAAATGAAGTTAAATATATGTTTTTTATGGTTTGTTTTGTTGTAAAATATACATGTGTGTGCCATATTACTTTGTGAAAATCGTTCTTTTAGTTTAAAGTGTTAAGTAATTATATTGTTAATATTAACTTTTTTTTTTTTTGTTTAGAAAATGTTTTTATATTGCAACCATATTAATAACTAATTAAAGCAAATTTTTATGAGAAAATTATTTATGTTTTTGGCTGTAGCTGGTTTAGCTACGTTCGGGGCATCTTGTAGTAAGAGCGACAACTCAAAACCAGATCCTGATAAAAAACAATTATCGATTTCAGCTTCACCTAACGGAACTATAGAAGAAGGTACTTCAGTTACTTTTACAGCTAAAGTTGATGGAAAAGAAGAATCAGGAGCTGAATTCCATGTAGATGGTAAAAAAGTAGCTAATCCTTATAAATTTGAGAAAGAAGGTAGCTATAAAGTAGTTGCTAAAAAATCAAATTTTAATGATTCTAATGCTATTACAATTACAGTAACTAAAAAAGGTGAGCCTGGTGTTAAATCATTAGTATTAACAGGTCCATCTGAAGCTAAAGTTGGAGCAGATGTTACGTTTGTTGTTAAAGATAACAATGGAGCTAGCGTAGGTGGCTATAAATTAATGCTTAATGGTGCTGAAGTGGCTAACCCATGGAAAGCAACAGCAGGTGTTCATAAATTTAAAGCAACTAAAGCAGATTATACAGATAGTAATGAGGTAACTGTTACTGTAACAGTTGATCAAGATGCTTTAACATTAACTTTGGTAACTCCAGCAGCAGATGTAAAAGTTGGTGCTCCATTTAGGTTACGTGTTACAAATGCAGCTGGTCCTGTAGCTAATGCAGAACTTTATGTAGGAGAAAGCCCTATAGGAGACGGGAATGGCGGAATAGCTTTAACTGATGATAAAGGAGAAATGGGTATTACTGCTCAACAGGCAGGTACTTACCCTTTTACAGCTAAAAAAGATGGAAAAGTTAGTAATGAGGTTGCTGTAGTTGTTCAACCAAAAGATGTTCCAAGTACTACTCTTTCAGGAACCTATGTTTATAACGGAACTACTTATAATGTAAAAGATGCGTTTTTAGTTTTTCTTGGTTTAGATCAAAATCCTACTACTAAAGTAGTTTATGCAGTATGGAGTGTTGAGGCAGAAGATGCTACTAATGCTGATAATGCTGCTTTAATTCAATTCAGTACTCCAGCTAAACCGTCTACAGCACAGCCAGGTTATTATGAATATGATCTACCAACGGCAACAAATACAACAGCTATGTTTGTTGGTATTTGGGCAGTAGACAAAGTTATTGATTCTACTACATCAGGTATTAGTTTGGCGCTTAATGTTGCTCCAAATTCTGATGCATCAGTATTTCATGGAACGTGTACTTCTGGAGCAACATTATCTTCAAAACCATTTAGCCTTAACTTGACAGGAGATTTCTTGTATATAAATGGTTCTTCTAGTGCAGCTAGTTTTGCTAAATCAAAAATTACAAAAGCAAGTAGTAATTTGGCAAAAGTTACTGTACGTTCTTCAAAAGTAACAAGATTAGGAAAATAAGGATTGATTGAAAGTATAGTTATTTTATAAAAAACTATTTCAATGTTAGATATAAAAAAGGATCTAGTTTACTAGATCCTTTTTTTTGTAAAAATCCTTTTAGGACATTGTATTAAAAAAATCCCGTAAGATTTATTCTTACGGGATTTTTTTGTATCTAAAATAATATATATTATTTCTTCAATTGAGGAGGATATTTAGCTAAGATTGTGTTTACAAAATCCTGAATTTTTTGTTCTTTCTTTTCAGGTGTGTTAGCATTGTCAATGTATCCTGTTCCTACTCCTTGCCAAATCAACGCTTTTTTATTTGTATCTATAAAGTCTATAAATAACTTACCTTCCATGGTTGTAGATACCGTTGTTGTAGATGGTCCCATATAAGGAGAATATCCCCATCCGTAATAACCCCATCTAGAATAGAAGTAATCGTTGTTGTTTGTAATGTTTAATTGTTGTTGTTCTTTTGTAAAAATGTTGATTAATACTTGCGGATTCTCACTTTTTTTAATCATACCTTTAGTAGCAAGATTTTGATCAATCGCATTTAAGATACGTTTTTTATCAAGGTCGTTTAACTTTACTTGATCAATTCCTTCTTTAAAGAAAGCGTACGTTTTGTACACAGTAAAGTTGGTGTTTTTGTCGTAATCAGTGCTAACAGAAACACTACTACAAGCTGCAGTAAACACAAAAAGTGCAGCCACAGCAGCAAAGCGAATTAAATTTTTCATAAGGGTTTTATTTAGAATTTATTTAATAATTGTTCGTCTACAAGATTTGGAATTGTAACTTTTAGCAATGGCTCATGCTCCATTGCACGTTTAATTGCAAAAGTAGCTTCTTTGTTTCTAGCCCAGTTTCTTCTAGCAATTCCATTGTTTACATCCCAAAAAAGCATAGATTTTAATTTTTTGTCCGATTCTTCTGTTCCATCCAAAAGCATGCCAAATCCGCCGTTAATTACTTCGCCCCAGCCAACGCCACCGCCATTATGAATGGAAACCCAAGTTGCTCCTCTAAAACTATCGCCAATTACATTGTGAATAGCCATGTCAGCAGTAAAGCGAGATCCATCGTAAATGTTTGAAGTTTCTCTGTAAGGAGAATCCGTTCCAGATACGTCATGATGATCTCTTCCTAAAACAACAGGTCCAATTTTTCCTTCTTTTATAGCATTGTTAAAAGCTTCTGCAATTTTTATACGTCCTTCTGCATCTGCGTAAAGAATACGAGCTTGAGAGCCTACAACCAATTTATTTTCTTGGGCACCTTTTATCCAGCGTATATTATCTGCCATTTGTTGTTGAATTTCAGCAGGTGAATTTGTCATCATTTCTTCTAAAATTTCGCAAGCAATAGCATCTGTTTTGGCTAAATCTTCAGGATTGCCCGATGCACATACCCAACGGAAAGGCCCAAATCCGTAATCAAAACACATTGGTCCCATAATGTCTTGTACATAACTTGGATATCTAAAATCTATTCCATTTTCAGCCATAATATCAGCACCAGCTCTAGATGCTTCTAAAAGAAAGGCATTTCCATAATCAAAAAAGTAAGTTCCTTTAGCAGTGTGTTTGTTAATAGCTGCCGCTTGTCTTCTTAAAGATTCTTGCACTTTATCTTTGAAAATGTTTGGTTGATTAGCCATCATATCATTTGCTTCTTCAAAAGATAATCCAACAGGATAATATCCTCCTGCCCATGGATTGTGAAGTGATGTTTGATCTGATCCTAAATCGATATAAATATTTTGTTTGTCAAATTCTTCCCAAACGTCAACTACGTTTCCTTGATAAGCAATCGAAACAATTTCTTTATTTTCTTTTGCTTTTTTTACTCTTGCTACCAAATCATTTGCATTGGTAACTACTTCATCAACCCAACCTTGCGAATGTCTTGTTTGTACTGCTTTCGGATTTACTTCGGCACAAATGGTAATGCATCCAGCAATATTTCCTGCTTTTGGTTGAGCACCACTCATTCCGCCTAATCCAGAAGTAACAAATATTTTACCTGTTAAATCTTCTCCATTTTTAGCAATTTTTCTTCCGCCGTTTAATACTGTAATTGTGGTTCCGTGAACAATTCCTTGTGGGCCAATGTACATGTAGCTTCCAGCAGTCATTTGTCCGTATTGTGTAACACCAAGAGCATTAAATTTCTCCCAATCATCTGGTTTAGAATAATTCGGTATCATCATTCCGTTGGTTACAACAACTCTAGGAGCTAATTTGTGTGAAGGAAATAATCCCATCGGATGTCCAGAATACATAACCAATGTTTGTTCATCAGTCATTTCGGCTAAATACTTCATTGTAAGTAAATACTGTGCCCAATTAGAAAATACTGCACCATTACCGCCATATGTAATTAATTCATGCGGGTGTTGTGCCACAGCATAATCCAAATTATTCTGAATCATCAACATAATTGATTTTGCTTGTTCAGATTTACCTGGATATTCTTCTATTGGTCTTGCATACATTTTGTATTCTGGACGAAATCTATACATGTAGATTCTTCCGTATGTATCCAATTCATGTTTAAACTCTTGAATTAACTCTTCGTGATGCTTTACATCAAAGTAACGCAGAGCATTTTTTAAGGCTAATTTTTTTTCGTCTGCCGAAAGTATTTCTTTTCTTTTTGGAGCATGGTTAATGCTCGTATCATAAGCTTTAGGAGCAGGTAATTCGCTTGGAATACCTTGTAGAATTTGTTCCTGAAAAGTCATGTTTATAGTGCTTTATTGATTAAAATTATTTACAAATATTTTAAGTAATACCTAAAAACTATTGGCTAGTTTTGCATCTCCATTTGTTTGAAAAAAAGTGGTATTAAAATTTGAGGTAAGTTACGAAAAACTATTCAACATTAAGATTTTTAAAATTGAAGTTTTAACATTTTTACTGTGAATAAGTAATAGACTTATTTAAAATACAAGTTTTTGATTTATAATAGAATAAGCAAATGTTTGAAACGGAACATACTTATAACGAAAAAATAGAAATTGTTTTTCCCGACGGAATTGTGCTCTATATTAAAAGGGAAGATTTGTTGCATCCGGAGGTTTCAGGTAATAAATTTAGAAAGCTAAAATACAATATAAAAGAAGCTCTACTTCTTGGTTATGATTCTATTTTAACTTTCGGAGGTGCATTTTCGAATCATATAGCAGCTACGGCGGCGGCGGGTAAAATTTATAATATTGAAACAATAGGAATAATTCGCGGAGACGAATTAAAAAATGGTTTTAGCAACAATCCTACTTTGCTAAAAGCTGAAAAAGATGGAATGAAGTTTAAGTTTATTTCTCGAACAGATTATAGAAATAAAACATCTCAATTATTCCTTGAATCATTGCACGCAGAATTTGGTAATTTTTATCTTGTTCCAGAAGGAGGAACAAATGAATTGGCAATAAGAGGAACAGAAGAAATATTAAAAACTTCTGACGATGAATTTGATTATATCTGTTGTGCAGTAGGTACAGGAGGCACGATTGCAGGAATAATTAACAGTTCAAAAGCACATCAAAAAGTGATAGGATTTCCTGCTTTGAAAGGAGATTTTTTATATAACGATATTAAAAACTATACAACAAAAGAAAATTGGACTCTAAATTTGGATTATCATTTTGGAGGTTATGCAAAATATAATCAGGAATTATTGCGTTTTATTATTGATTTTGAGAACAATACTAAAATTCAATTAGATCCAATTTATACAGGAAAGCTAGTTTTTGGTATCTTTGATCAGATTAGAAAAGGAAAATTTGAACCAAATAGTAAAATTCTTGCCATTCATACAGGAGGATTACAAGGGTGGAATAATTCAATAAAGTTAAAAAATGTGTAAGAAATTAGTTTTAGCGCTTTGTTTAATCGCATTAGTAAGTTGCGGGGCAAAAAATAATCCGAGGTTAACGGGAAAGAAAGTCAAAAATAAAGAATTGATTTCGAAAGAAGCTTATCGAGAAAAACAACGAAAAGCAGAAGAAACACGCAGATTGGCTGAACAAGATCGAAAGGCAAGAGAAAAATCAAACCAAGCTACAGAAACTTTAATAGCTACATCTAATATTTCTGTAAGCAAAGATATGATTCAGGATTATGTAATTCAATATAAAGAAATAGCAAAAGGAAACATGCGCGAGCACGGAATTCCTGCAAGTATTACATTAGCTCAAGGAGTTTTGGAATCTGGCTCAGGACAAGGAACCTTGAGTAGAAATGCAAATAATCATTTCGGTATAAAATGCCATAAAGAATGGGAGGGACCATCCGTTCGCCATACTGATGATGCGCCAGATGAATGTTTTAGAAAATATGATGCGCCTGAGGAATCTTACAGAGATCATTCACTTTTTCTAGTTACTCGCAGTAGATATAGCGATTTGTTTAAATTAGATAAAGATGATTACGAAGGTTGGGCACACGGACTTAGAAAAGCTGGTTATGCAACTGATCCTAAATATGCATATAAATTAATAAGTTTAATAGAACGTTATAATTTGGATCAGTACGACAGAGAGGTTTTAGGAACAAAAGCACGTGCTAGAAAATCAAGTTTAGAAAATATTGAAACAAACCTAGCGGTAAATACAACCAATCTTTCTACTCATATTGTTCAAAAAGGAGATACACTTTATTCTATTGCAAAAAAATACAATACAACTGTTGCATTGTTGCAACAGAAAAATAATTTAAAAGATAATGCATTGGCTATTGGTCAAAAATTAAAAGTACAATAATTATGTTATATCAAAGAAGTAGTCAACTTTTTTCAGAGGCGGAAAAAGTGATACCTGGAGGAGTTAATTCACCAGTGAGAGCGTTTAAATCTGTAGGCGGAACTCCTATTTTTGTAAAATCAGCAAAAGGAGCTTATTTGTATGATGAAGATGGAAATCGTTTGGTTGATTATATCAATTCTTGGGGACCAATGATTTTAGGACATGCCTTCCAACCTGTTGTTGATGCAGTAATTGAGAAAGCAAAATTAGGTACTTCTTTTGGTATGCCAACAGAAATAGAAACTAAAATAGCTGAGTTGGCTGTTTCTATGGTTCCAAATATTGATAAAATTAGATTTGTAAATTCAGGTACAGAAGCTTGTATGAGTGCCGTTCGCTTAGCAAGAGGATTTACTTCTCGTGATAAGATTATAAAATTCAAAGGATGTTATCATGGACATTCAGATTCGTTTTTAATTCAGGCAGGCAGTGGAGCTGTTACATTTGGTTCGCCCAATAGCCCTGGAGTTACAGAAGGAACAGCAAAAGATACTTTATTAGCTACTTATAATGATATTGAAAATGTACGTTCAATATTTGCAGCTAATCCTTCAGAAATTGCGGCTGTTATTATAGAACCAGTTGCAGGTAATATGGGATGTGTTCCTCCAAAAGAAGGTTTTTTACAAGAATTGCGAAATTTGTGTGATGAATTTGGAACTTTATTGATATTTGATGAAGTGATGACTGGATTTAGATTGGCTCGTGGAGGCGCACAAGAATTATTTGGTATTAAAGCAGATTTAGTTACTTTCGGAAAAGTAATTGGAGGTGGCTTACCAGTTGGAGCTTTTGCCGGAAAAGAAGAAATTATGAACTTTTTAGCTCCACTTGGTCCAGTGTATCAAGCAGGAACTTTATCGGGTAATCCGTTGGCAATGGCCGCAGGATTAACAATGTTGCAAGAAATTGATAAAGACAAAGCGCTTTTTGATCGTTTAGAAGCAAAAACAGCTTATTTAGAAAATGGAATGCATGAGGTTTTAAATCGATTGAACGTATCTTATACAATTAATAGAGTTGGTTCGATGATTTCTGTATTTTTTGACGAAAGAGAAATTGTTGATTTTGATACAGCTGGTTACGGAAATAATGATAAATTTAAAAAATTCTTTCATGGATTGATTGCAGAAGGAGTTTACATTGCACCATCTTCATACGAAACTTGGTTTATTACAGATGCATTGACGTATGATGATTTAGATTTTACAATTAAAGCAATTGAAAAAGTTGTAAGTACATTTTAAATAAAAAAAACGACCTCTGTACAATGAGGTCGTTTTTTTTATTTAAAATTCTAAAGATAATTGATCTGGTAATAATTTAAACGAAAGGCGATGGTATTTACAAGGTCCGTGTTTGAAAATAGCCTCTCGATGTTCTTTTGTAGGATATCCTTTATTTTTTTTCCAATTATACATCGGAAATTCCTCGTGTATTTGATCCATAAATTCATCTCTTGCCGTTTTTGCCAATATAGATGCTGCTGCTAAACTCATGTATTTAGCATCTCCTTTCACAATACATTGATGAGGTAAATTAGGTATTTCTGTAAATTTATTTCCATCAACTAGTAAGAATTCCGGAAAAGGAGAAAGTTTATTCACGCTTTGTTGCATGGCTTTTATTGCTGCATGCAAAATATTTAATTCTTCAATTACTTTCTCATCAAGATGAGTAACTGCGTAGCTGATAGCTTGCTCCTTAATAATGTCTTTTAGCAACAAACGCTTTTTTTCTGATAACTGCTTTGAATCGTTTAATATACTATTGGTAAAATCTTGCGGTAAAATTACAGCAGCAGCAGTAACTGGACCTGCAATACAGCCACGTCCAGCTTCATCTGTACCCGCTTCAAATAAAGCATCTGAATAATGATGTAATAACATATATTATCTTTTAATTCTATGCAAATATACTGTCGTTAGAAACCAATAACAATAAATGAATGTTGATTTTGGGCTGTGTTTTGTACGAGAGATAATTTAGAAAAAGAAATGTTTGAGCCTATTTTTATCAAATATTAAATTTTAAAGCCTGAAATGATCTTTTATTAATAAAATGGTAAAATATAGCTTCAAAAAAATGCTTTTATTTTATTTTTTCAACATTTTTTTCTGTTAAGTTATTGATATCGTTATAGTAAGTTGTATTTTTATGATTTTACACTTTGAAGAATAAATATTTAATAGCTTGTTAAAGTAACAAACAAAATAACTTTTATTGTGTGTTTTCGTTTAATTGACGTTCGATTTCTTTATTTAGAATTATTCTAGCTTTAAATGTCTTTTTCTCTGTTAAATAAAATTTGTGCTAAAACATTTATTTAGGTTTTTAATAATTTTATTATGAAGTTATTATTACTAAATAAGGTTAAATTATTTAATTAAATGTATTTGTTTGTTCTTTTTTATGTTTTTGAAAGTTGTTATTGTTAATTGAATTTGGTGATGTTAGTTAATTGTTAAGAATGCTAAGTATAGCTTTTTTTAGTTTTTTATGTTTGTGGACTAACTAATTCAATTTAAATAATGAGATCAAAGTTAAGATGGACACTTGCGTTATTCATGACGCTATTAGTGCAGCTATCATTTGCTCAAGAAAAAACTCTTAAAGGAGTTGTTTCAGAGGATGGTTTGCCTTTACCAGGGGTTTCTGTTGTTATCAAAGGTACAACATTAGGAACTCAAACTGATTTGGACGGGAATTACTCGATCAAAGCGAAACAAGGAGAAGTTGTTGTTTTTTCATTCATCGGTTTAAAACCTGTTGAATATAAAGTTGCAACAGCAGATACATTTAATGTATCAATGAAAGCTGAAGACAGCATATTAGATGAGGTTGTGGTTGTAGCATATGGTACAGCAACAAAAGAATCTGTTACGGGTGCTATGGCAGTTGTAAATAATGCTGACATTCAAAAGCGTCCTGCAACAAATGCTATTGGTGCTTTGGAGGGTGCTGCGTCTGGTGTACAGGTAAATAATACTTCAGGACAACCTGGAGCTGAACCTCAAGTTAGAATTCGTGGTTTTACTTCATTAAGACCAGTTACTAATGGTGTAGATCCAAACGCACCTTTATATGTAGTTGATGGTGTTCCTTACGGAGGAAGTATTACAGATATCAATCCAGCAGATATCGAAAGTATGTCGGTATTAAAAGATGCTTCTTCTTCTACATTATATGGAAACAGAGCTTCTAACGGTGTAATTTTAATTACTACTAAAAAAGGAGGTAAAGGATCGGGATCTTTTAACTTAGATGTAAAACAAGGTGTGTTTACTAGAGGTACAAAAGACTACGATCGTTTAGGTGCTGATGATTTTATGAATACAATGTGGACTGGTTATAGAAATAATCAAGTATCTACAGGTAACAAAACATTAGAACAAGCAAATGCACTTGCAAATGCTAATATGGTTAATGAAATTTTAAAGCTTAACATTTATAATTTACCAGCTAATGAATTATTTGAAAATGGTAAATTAAAAGGAAATGCTCATATTTTAGACGGTTACCGTGGAGATTTAGATTGGTACAAACCTATTGAAAGAACAGGTTTATTCCAAGATATTAACATGAGTGGACGTGTAGCAAATGATAAAGGAGGAGCTTTCTTCTCTGCTGGACTTTTAAATAACGAAAGTTATATCAAAAATTCTGATTTAAAACGTATTACTGCACGTGTAAATGCTGATTATCAAGTAAACGAGTGGTTGAAAGTTGGAGCAAATCTTTCTGGATCTCACCAAGATGCGCATGGTATTACTGCGTCAAGAGATGATAGTAATTCTTATGTAAACCCATTTATGTTTGCAAGAAATATGGCGCCAATATATCCTGTACATTTACATGATTCAGCTACTGGAGCATATATTTATGACGAAGATGGAAACTTGATTTATGATAGAGGAGATAAAACTAGAGCTCAATATCAAGGAAGACACGTTGTTTGGGAAAATGATTTAAACACAACTCAAACTATTAGAAATACAATGAGTGGTCAAGTATTTGCTGATATCAAATTCTTGAAAGACTTTACTTTCTCTCTACGTGGAGATTTAAATACGCGTAACACAGAAGAGCGCAGATATGAAAACGCTATTATCGGAGATGGATCTGGTACTAACGGACGTGGAAGACGTAATAATTATAGTTACAAAACGTATACAGGACAACAATTATTAAGCTGGAATAAATCTTTCGGTTTGCATAATGTTGAAGCATTAGCAGGACATGAGAATTATAGCACAGAGTATACTTACTTATATGCTATTAAAACAAATCAAACATTTCCTGGTAAAGTAGACTTTATCAATTTTAATGATATTACAAGTCTTTACGATTATAAAAATATTTACCGTACAGAAGGTTATTTATCAAGAGCTAAATATAACTACGCAAATAAATACTTCGCTGAAGCATCTTTCAGAAGAGATGGTTCTTCTAAATTTAGTAAAGATAACAGATGGGGTAATTTCTGGTCTGTTGGAGGTAGCTGGATTGTAAGTAATGAAGATTTCTTCAATGTTGATGAAATTAATTATTTAAAACTTAGAGCTTCTTACGGTGAAGTAGGTAATGATATGGGAGCTAGCTTCTATGCATATCAAAGCTTATATTCAATTGAGAAAAATGGTGGAGCTTCTGCTTTATATAAATCTCAAAATGGAAATGATGATCTTAAATGGGAAACATCATCATCTATAAACTTTGGTGTTGATACAAGATTATTTAACAGAGTTAATTTATCAGTTGAATATTTTGACAAACGTTCTCAAAACTTATTGGTAGATTTAAACTTGCCATTATCAAATGGTTCTACAGATCCAACAGTTGGAGCTTCAAAAATTTTATCTAACGTTGGTAGTATTTCAAACAGAGGTCTTGAGGTAACTGTAGATGTAGATGTGATTAAAAAAGGTGGTTGGACTTGGAATGTTGGTGCAAATGCAACTTGGTTGAAAAACAAAGTGGTTTCTTTAGCAGAAGAAAATAGAAAAGATGGTATCCTTACTTCATCTTACCACAAAGTAACAGAAGGTGGAAGTATCTATGATTTCTATTTGTATCAATATGTTGGGGTAGATCAAATGACTGGTAACTCATTATTTGAAATCGATACAGATAAATACAGCATTGACGGAGCAAATGGTAAAGCAAAAGTAGATAGTAACTATTTAGTGAAAATTGGTGATGAATATTATACTACATATAATACTTACGCTAGAAAAGCACTTTCTGGATCTGCAATTCCAAAAATGAACGGTAGTTTTTCAACAGCATTATCATATAAAAACTTCTCATTATCTGCATTGTTTACTTACAGCATTGGTGGTAAAGTATACGATACAAGTTATGAAAGCTTAATGAGTGTAAACTCAAATCCAGGTGCAATTCATAAAGATATATTAGGAGCTTGGGATGGTATTCCTGAAGGAATGACTGAAGGTTCAGTAAACCGTATTGATGCTAATGGAACTCCAGTAATTGATTATGGTAGAAATACTTATACATCAGCTAGTCTTTCAACAAGATGGTTACAAGATGCTTCTTACTTAGTAGTTAAAAACATTAGTCTTGCGTACGACATGCCTAAAGAAACTATGAGTAAAATCGGATTAAGAGGTATGCGTTTCACTGCTACAGTTGAAAACTTAGCTACGTTTACAAAAATGGACGGAATGAATCCACAACAAACTTACAACGGTGTGTTATACAACACTTGGTTAACGCCAAGAACGTTTACATTCGGTGTTAATGTTTCATTTTAATCAATAGAAAACATGAGAATTAAGTATATAAAATATATAGCTTTTGCAGGAATGCTTTCATTAGCTTCTTGTAGTAAAGACTACTTGGATACTTATCCAACAAGTGAGACTTCTCCTGAAACTGTTTTCAAAACTACAGAAACTGTAGAGATGGCAGTAAACGGATTAGCAAAAATAATGGTTACTCAACATATTTCTCAAGGATTTAATGGAGAGGGAACTATTAAAATGTATTACGGTGAGTATGCAGGAAATAACTTCCGTGTAGATTTATCAGGATGGAGCCCAATCATCAATGGACAATATTTTGATAACGTAAACTCGGTTTACGATTATTACCCTTGGCATTATTATTATATGATCATTACTAATGCAAATGCTATTATTGATCAGGTGGATAATGTTGAAGGACCTGCAACTAAAAAAATGCAACTAAAAGCACAAGCTTTAGGATTTAGAGCTTACTCTTATACAATGCTAGCTCAGTTATACGGATACCGTTGGCAAGATAGCAACGAAGGAGCTCAAAAATGTTTAGTGTTGAGAAGATCAATGAAAGATCCTAAAGATATGCCATTAGCTTCTTTAAAAGAAGTATATGATGCTATTTATCAAGATGCTGAGCAAGCAATTAAATTATTTGCTGATAGTAAATTAACAAGAGCTAAAAACCACGAAGTTGATGCAAGTGTAGTACATGCTACTTATGCAAGAGCAGCATTAGCTCGTAAAGATTATGCTACTGCAGAGCAACAAGCTAAATTAGCAAGAGCTAATCATCCATTGATGTCTAATAAAGAATATCAAGAAGGTTTTGCAAATCCTAATGGAGAGTGGATTTGGAGTAGCTTTGGAGCACCAGACGAAACATTGTATTTCTATTCTTATCAAGCGTACATTGCTTATAATTCTTCTGCAGGTGCGGTGCGTAATACACCAAAACGTATCAGTAAAGAATTGTTTGATAAATTGCCAAATACTGATATTCGTAAACAATTATTCTTAGATCCAGCTCCTTATGCAGGTACTTACGAGTTAAATACAGGTTTCATAAATGCTGATGAAGAAGATGTTAGAATGGATACTGATGCAAGAGCAAAATATCCAGATTTAAATAAAGATGCAAGAGTTGCGGCTTATATGCAATTTAAAGTTAAAGCTAACGGACAGCCAGGTGTTGGACATACAAACCACTTCCGTTCTGCAGAAATGTATCTAATTGAAGCAGAGTCTCAATATTTCTTAGGAAAAGAAACGGAAGCAAAAGCAACATTAACTGAATTAAACGGTAAAAGAGATACAAATTATTCTAACGCAGCATTAGCTGGTAATGAAGTGTTTGAAGAAATTAGAAAATACCGTGGTTTAGAATTATGGGGTGAAGGTTTCGACTGGTTTGATATGAAACGTTGGAACTTAGACATCGACAGAAAATCTGGAGCAGATGGAGGAAATTATCCTGCTACTTTAGCAATTAAAATTCCTGCAAATGCAAGTCATAATTGGACATGGAAAACACCATCTAGAGAAACTGATTTTAATTCTGAATTAAAATAAGAAACTCATTTATAGTAGCACTTACAAAAAAGGATATCCTGCAGGATATCCTTTTTTTATTTTTATACATATAGCTTTAATATTTACCTCAATCATTAAACAAGGATTATGATTTACTTTCTATTTTATTTACTCAGTTTTCGGTGTTTTAAATGTTATGCTATCTATTATTCTTAGAAAGGAGATAAAAGAGTTCTTTAAACCGTTTTTATGTAGTTGTTTTTTTGCAGAAGATAATTAGATAAAAAAACAGAAAAATGGATGAGGATAACATCAAGTGTTTTAGGTGAATATGTCTAAAATAAGACCGTTACTATTCACCCTTTCTAAAGCTTATTATAACGCTTTTTTAGTTATAGTATTTTGTGATTTAACTTAATGATATTGCGTATAATTAAAGAATTCTATTTTTGTTTGAATTATCTTAATTTAGGAGAGATTGTTATAAAATAAACTTAAATAAATTAATGAATTTATTTAAGTTTATTTTAACTGCAATAGCCTTAGTCAGTGTAAATGTGATATATTCTTTTAAATTTAGCAGTAATTCTATCAATAGTGTAAAAAATATTAATTAAATATGTGTTTGATAAAACAAATAAACAATATTCTTTTAGCTGTTTTAAATAAAAATGTTTAGATTTGTTTAACTAACTAGTCAATTTTTTAAGAATGAAGTCAAAATTTAAGTGGATTTATGCGTGTTGCGCTGCTTTGATGATTCAAACAGGGTATGCACAAGAGAAAACGCTTTCTGGTGTGGTGGCTGAAGATGGGATGCCGCTACCAGGAGTTACGGTTGTGATTCAAGGTACTCAACAAGGAACACAGACCGATTTAAATGGTAAGTATACCTTAAAAACAAAACCTGGAGATGTTTTAGTATTCTCTTTTATTGGTATGCAAGATGTGAAGTATACTGTTGGTACTTCTAATATGCACAATTTAACCATGTCTGCGGAAGATAATCTGTTAGACGAGGTAATTGTTGTTGGATATGGTACTGCTACTAAAGAGTCATTTACAGGTTCTGCTTCTCAAATCGATAGTAAACAAATTGAGAAAAAAAATGTAGCAAATGCTGTGTCTGCGTTAGCAGGTGAAGCAGCAGGTGTTCGCGTTATCACAACAAGTGGTCAGCCTGGTTCTGAGCCAACAGTTCGTATTCGTGGTTTTGGTTCAGTAAACGGAAACCGTGCTCCATTGTATATTGTTGATGGATCTCCTTATTTAGGAAGTATCAGTTCTATCAACCCAGGAGATATTGCATCAATGACAGTGTTAAAAGATGCTACAGCAACTGCTATTTACGGATCTCGTGGGGCAAATGGTGTTGTAATTATTAATACAAAAAATGGTAAAGGAACAGATTCTTTCATAGAGTTTGATTCTAGTACGGGTGTAAACTGGAGAGCATTACCTCAATACAATGTAGTGAAATCTCAAGAGCAATATATGGAGTATTCATATGAAGCTTTGAGAGGAAGAGGATTGTATGGATTTGATGGAGGACTAGGTGAGCAAGGAGCAACTGATTTTGCAAATGATTATTTATTTAGTGGTAATTATGGTATTCATCCACGTTATAATATGTGGAATGTTGCAAATGGAGGAGAATTGATTGATCCTGCAACAGGCAAAGTTCGTCCAGGTGTTACAAGAAAATATACTCCAGAAAGCTGGAGTGATATGGCTTTTCAAGCAGCTCGTCGTACTGAAGCAAATTTAAAAATGGGTGGTTCTAAAGAGAAAACATCTTACTTTAGTTCATTAGGATATTTAAAAGATGAAGGATATGCTTTAAATTCTGATTATGAGCGTTTAACAGCACGTTTAAATTTACAACACAGTCCAAAAGAATGGTTGCAAGCAAAAATGAACGTAGGTTATACGCACTCGGTAGCTAATAGTCCTGGACAAACATCAGATTCAGGAAGTTTATTTTGGTTTACAGATAATATTCCAACTATATATCCAGTTTATTATCGTGATGCAAAAGGTAATAAAGCCGATGATATTTATGGAGGACATTTATTTGACTACGGATCAGGTAGAGGTTTTGGAGCGTTAACAAACTCGATCGGTGATGCTACTTATGGTAAAGATAGAGCTACTAAAGATGAGATGAATTTAAATGCAGATTTTACAATTGATATTGTAGATGGCTTAACATTTAATTCAAACATAGGAGGACAATTCTATTTGAACACAAGAGATCTGTTAGATAATAGATACTATGGATCAGCTTCATCAATGGGAGGATCTATATATAAGGTAAAAACAGAATTATTTACTTATAACTGGTCAAATATTCTACGTTATAAGAAAACATTTGGTGAGCACGGTTTAGATGTAATGGTTGCGCACGAAAATAACTCTTATACATTTAGAAGCAATTCTATGTCTAAGAATGATTTAGCTGATCCAAATAGTACTGAGTTAAATAATGGAGCATTATCTTCTCCTTCTTATGGTTGGAGTGATGAGGCGAATTTAGAAAGTTACTTTGGTAAAGTCGATTATGATTTCGCAGGGAAGTATTTCTTAACGGGTATCATTAGACGTGATGGTTCTTCTAAGTTTAAAAAAGACAAATGGGGAACATTTGGTTCGGTTGGTTTAGCTTGGGTTGCTTCTAGAGAGAACTTTATGCAAAATCAAAACTTCATTTCTAACTTGAAATTAAAAACAAGTTATGGTACAACAGGAGATCAAAATATGTATATGACTATCAATGGAGAGTTGTATAACGCATATCATCCTGGAGAAAACTTATGGGAAGTAGCTCCTTATGGAGGTAGTTTAGCTATTTATGAGGTTTATGTAGGAAATCCTAACTTAACTTGGGAAACATCTAAAATGTTCCAGGCTGGAGTGGAGTTAAGCTTAAATAAATACGTTGACCTTTCTGTTGATTACTATTTAAAAAACACAACAAATCTAAACTTCGATAGAAAAGTTGGACCGTCTGTTGGATTTGAATCAATGAAGGTAAATGATGGTAAATTAAGAAATAGCGGAGTTGAGTTTAATGTTGTAGGACATTTATTACAAACAAAAGATGCTTATATTGATTTATCTATTAATGGTGAGTTTCTAAAGAATAAATTAGTAACAATGCCAATTGATCCAACAACAGGTCGTGAAAAACCATTAGATGTTAGTGGTCGATTTGGTAGAGCTGCAGGTCATTCTTTAGGTGATTTTTATTTAAGAGAATGGGCAGGAGTTGATGCTCAAAATGGACGTGCACAATGGTATACATATACGTACATAGATAATAATGGTGATAAGCAAAATGTTGCTTCAATGACAGATTTCTTAGCTAATAATCCTGATATGGAAGGTAAATTAACAAAAGAAAAAACGTATAATTATGCGGATGCTACTTTAGATTTTGTAGGTAAATCTGCAATTCCAACAGTTCGTGGAGGAATTAACTTAAATGCTGGTTATAAAGGATGGAGCTTTAGTGTTCAAGCATTGTATAGTTTAGGAGGTTATGCTTATGATGCAACATACGCAAGATTAATGCATAATGATCGTATTGGATCTAATAATTGGCATGCTGATATTGCTGATCGTTGGCAACAACCAGGAGACATAACGGATGTACCTAGATTATCAAGTGGTTTTGACCGTAACGTAGATGCATCTTCAACTCGATTTTTAACAAAAGCAGATTATTTAGCAATTAACAATATGAGAGTTGGATATAGTTTACCTAAAAACTATGTGAAATCTATTGGATTGGCTGAATTGAGTTTTTATGTTTCTGGTGATAATCTATTTTTGTTTACGAAGCGAGATGGATTTAACCCTGCAACAAATGAGTTTGGTACATCAGATACATACAGATATACCCCGTTAACAACAATTACAGGTGGTGTAAAAGTTAAGTTTTAATTCGAAAACAAAGAAACAGATGAGAAAAATTTTAATAATGGCTCTTGGAGCAGGTTTACTTTTAGGAGCTTGTAGCAAAGACTATTTAGATAAAGATCCAAAGCGTTTTATTTCAAAAGACGAGATTGATAGAATTACAGAGGAGTCTCCACACTTAATGGAGGCAACCATGAATGGTTTATATGCTTACAATGTTAAGCAAGGTTCTGGAGGTACTACAGGTCATGATGATTTTGGTCAAAAAGGGTACGATATTTATACAGATATGCTTTCTGGAGATATGGTGTTAAATAGTACTATTTACGGATGGTATTCTGGTATTGCAGATTTAACAGATCTTCAAAATTATGCGTCAAATGAAGTATTCAAACCTTGGAGATTTTATTATTATATGGTGCGTGGTACAAATAACGTTATTGTAGGATATTTAAATGAAAAAGACGAGCCATTAAAACCACTTTCAGTTAGAGAAAAGGCAGTTTTAGGTCAAGCTTTTGCAATGCGTGCCTATATGTATTATAATTTGGTTAATTTATATACTGCAGGTTATGATGCGGATGAAAAAATATTACCAATTTATACACGTCCAATATTAACAAATACACCTGCTAAGAAAACGAAAGAGGTATTTGCTTTAATGGAAAGCGATTTGAGAAAATCAATTCAATATTTTGAAGAAGCAGGATCAACTAAGTTTTCGCCAAATATTAATATTAATGTAGCAAAAGGATTTTTAGCTTATATTTTAGCAGCAAAAGGAACGCCTGAAGCATTAACTGAAGTTATTGCATTAACTGAAGAGCTTAAATCTGAATATCCATTAGCAACAAAAAATCAGTTGTTAGGTGGTTTTAACAAAGCAGGTGCTAATCCAAACTGGATGTGGTATGCTACATTAACAACAGAAAATAATTTAGACTTAGTTTCTTGGTGGGGACAAGTAGATATTTACACATACAGTTACGCAGCTGTAGGTGATACAAAAGGATTGCATAAAGAATTGTTTACTGGTATTCGTGAAGATGATCTTAGAAAGATGCAATTTGCTGACAATGTTGTGGAGTATGATGCAGATTATGATGAAGATGTTGAGTTTGGTTCAGATATCTTGCCTATAGGGAAATTTTATTCATCATTAGGAAAGATATTTATGGGACAAAGATTGGTTGTTTCGGATTATGTTTTCATGAGAATAGAAGAAATGTACTTATTAAATGCAGAAGCAAAAGCAAGATTAAATCAAGATGGTTTAGCTATTACAGCTCTTAAAGAATTATTAGAAAATAGAATCGACGATATTTCTTATTTAGATGGATTATCTGGTCAAGATTTGAAAAAAGAGATTTTATACCAAACTCGTTTAGAGTTATGGGGTGAAGGAAAAGCTTTAGCAGCATATAAACGTAATAAAATGGATATTGTTTATGGAAGTAATCATTTATTCTTCCCTAATCAGGTATTCAGTTATGATGATAGACGTTTAATTATGCCTGTACCACAAGCTGAAATTTTAAACAATCCTGTTTATAATAACTAATAAAAAAAGGTCTCACAAATAGGAGACCTTTTTTTATTGTAATTTTATTTCAAGCCCTTTTATAAGGGCTTTTATTTTTGTATTAGAATTAAAAAATAAAAGTACCTTTGTCTAAATTTAATTTATATGCGCAAGCTAATAGGTATATTATTTTTTTTAGCCACATTGTCAAGTTTTGCACAGAATAGTTTTAAACGTACTTCTGGAGCATCAAGAATTGGGGTTAATCAAGAGAATAATGGGATTTCTCGAACTCAAGGTAATCGAAACGAAAACGGTGATATTAAAACTGAAAATAATTCAAAAAAACGAAGCTTAAGAGAATCTGTAAAAAAGGATTCTATAGCGCCTATTTCTGATTATAAAATTATTTCTATAAATAGAGATACAATTGCTGTAGATACTACACTTACAATAAAAAGTTATTATAAGTTTAATTATCTGAGAAAAGATGATTACGGTTTATTGCCATTTTCAAATGTTGGATCAACTTATAATACGTTAATACATAATTTAGAAGATAATGCCGTTTTGCCCGATTTTGGATTTGAAGCCAAGCAATTTAATTATCTAAAAACAAAAGATATTAATTATTATTCTAGTCCAACTCCGCATACAGAATTATATTACAAAACGGTTATAAAACAAGGTCAAAATTTAGATGCATTTATTACATTAAATACAAGTAAACATTTAAATCTGTTTATAGGTTATAAAGGATTGCGCTCATTGGGTAGATATATTAATGAGTTATCTTCATCCGGAAATTTCCGACTAGGAGGTAGTTACTATTCGCCAAATAAGCGTTATGTTTTGTTTACACATTTTGTAGCACAAGATATTTTAAATCATGAAAACGGAGGAATAACTGATTTAGATTTATTTGAATCGAGCGAAGCACCTTACAATAAGCGCGAGCGTTTAAATGTTTATTTTAGAGATGGAAAATCGTTATTGAAAGGAAAACGATTTTTTCTACATCACGAATATCAATTAAATGAAAACTTAGCAAATGGTGTATTGCTTACGCATGAATTTACCTATGAAGATAAGTTTTTCGAATACATGCAAGAAAATCTAAATAGCCAGTATACAGATAAATATCGTTTTGGTCAATCATTTCAAACAAGTATCGATAACAAAACAAAATACGACAATATATCAAATAAAATAGGAGCTGCATTTCAGTCTGGCCTATTAGGAAGAGTTGATGTTTATGCAGATTTTTATAGATATAATTACACTTATAATAGTGTAGCGTATATGAATGATACCTTTATTCCAAATCAACTTCAAAAGAATATTACCTTAGTAGGTGGAAAATATACTTACAAAAAAGAACATTGGAAGGCATTTTTATTAATGTCTAATTCTTTAGGAAAAGATAATACAAGTAATATTCAAGTAAATTTAGATTATTCTTTAACGGATAATATTGGCGTTCAAGTAGGTTATCAGAAATTAAATCGTTTAGGAAATTTAAGTTACTATTTATACCAAAGTGATTATGTTCATTATAATTGGAATAATAATTTTAAAAACGAAAAAATTAATCAATTCGATGCAACACTTACTTCTCCTTGGGTAGTTGTAAATGGTACTTATAAAACGATAAAAGATAAGCTTTACTTTTCAAACGATAATCCTGTTTACAACAAATTTGATATTGCCGAGCAATTGTTGATTACTCCAAAACAATACGGAAATACAATTAAATATATGTCTTTAGAAGTATCTAAAGATATTAAATTTGGTAAGTTTGGTAAGTTTGGTAAGTTTGGATTAGATAATAAGATTATGTATCAAAAAGTAGATCAGGACAATGATATCTTAAATGTTCCTGAATTTCTTACTCGAAATACATTGTATTACAAAGGATCAATGTTTAAAAAAGCATTGCATTTTCAAACAGGAGTTGTATTTAGTTATTTTTCAAAATACTACGCAAATGATTACAATCCTGTAATTGGAGATTTCTATGTTCAAGATAAACGAAAATTGGGCGATTATCCAGTTTTTGATGTGTTTATCGATATGAAAATACGTACAGCTCGCATCTATTTTATTTTAGAGCATGTTAATAGTAGTATTTCAGGTTATAATTACTATTCTGCTCCTAATTATCCTTATCGAGATTTTTCATTAAGATTTGGATTAGTTTGGAATTTCTTTACATAATATCACAAAAAAAGGTTAGTTTTATACTAACCTTTTTTTATTAACTAATATCTGAAGGTTTTTATTGTTTTTTAACGTAATTAAAAAGCTATGAGAGAATCTTTTGTTCAATATGTTTGGAATAAACAATTATTTAATACATTAAACCTGCAAACCGAGCAAGGAGAATCAATAAGTGTATTTCATCCAGGTAGTTGGTCTACTCAAGCAGGTCCAGATTTTTTTAATGCTAAATTAGAAATAGACAATCAATTATGGGCAGGAAATGTAGAGGTACATTTAAAATCTTCGGATTGGTATGTACATAATCATGAAAAAGATTCTAATTACAACAATGTAATTTTGCACGTAGTTTGGGAATATGATACGCCTGTTTTCAACTCGTTAGGAAAAGAGCTTTCTACCTTAGTGGTTTCTAAATTTGTAAAGCAAGATGTATTGATTAGAAGTGAAGAACTTTTTGCGCCTAAATCAACTATAAATTGCCAAGGAAGTATTGGCGCATTTGCAGAAAAAATTGAGTGGACGAAGTGGAAAGAAACATTGTATTTTGAACGTTTGGAAAACAAAGCCAAATCAATCCAATTGTTATTAGAAGAAACCAATAACAACTGGTTGCAAGTTTTGTTTTGTTTTATAGCGAAGAGTTACGGATTAAATATAAATGGAGAAGTTTTTTATCAAATAGCAAAAGCTCTTCCAATTCAAGTTATTTTAAAAGAAGGAGATAAATTAGAAAAAATTGAAGCATTGTTGTTTGGATTATCTGGATTATTAACAGAAACCAATTTTGAAGAAGATGCATATTATAATCAACAACAAAAGCAATGGAATTTTTATAAACATAAATACAATTTAATCGAAAGAAGTAAATCTGAGCTTCAATTTTTTAAACTCCGACCAATAAATTTTCCAACTATTCGTTTATCGCAATTAGCAAATTGGTTAAATGTCAATAAGTATATTTTAGGCGATTTGTTAGTTGTAACAGACAAAGATAAGTTGATGTCTTTATTAGCTTCAGAAGTTAGTTTGTATTGGGAAACGCACTATACATTTTCAAAAGAAAGTAAAAAAATAAAAAAGACGTTGTCTAAATCGTTTCTCGAATTGTTGTTGCTAAACACAATTATTCCTATCCAATATGCATATGCTCTGCACAATGGATTGCATAACGAATTAGAACATATTGTAGATTTAGCAACTCAATTGTCAACAGAAGAAAATGCAATAATTGATATTTTTAGAAAAGAAGGAATTGCTGTAAATAATGCTTTTGATAGCCAGGCATTATTACAATTAAAAAAAATGTATTGCACCAACAACAAATGTTTGTATTGTGCAGTAGGTACATCATTATTACGTAAAAAAAAAGTAAATTTGTATTACTTACAATGATGAAAAAGGAATGGTAAATAATTTGAGATATTTTTTAGAAAAACACGGGTTTAAGGTTTCTACCAGATTAGGTGATCGATTAGGAATTCGCGTTACAAATATTCGCTTGTTTTTTATTTATTTATCTTTTTTCACCTTAGGGTTGGCATTTGCTTTATATCTAACATTAGCTTTTTTGGTTCGATTAAAAGATTTAGTTTATACCAAAAGAAGTTCTGTTTTTGACTTATAAAAAAATCGACACAACACCATAAAGTAATACACAAAAACGTTTGTGTATGAAAAATAAAAAAGTTTTTTATCAGTTGTATTATTATTCCCGTTCTCAACGGATAGGCTTTCTTTTGTTTGTTTTAACCGTAATTGCCTTACAAGTTATTATCTATATTTTTTATTATCGAAATCCTTCTAATGTAGAAAAAAAAACGTATCTGCAGAACAAAATTATTTGTTTCAACAAAAGATTGATAGTGTCCGCGCATTGGAAATTGTTCGAAAAGATACTATTTATCCCTTCAACCCAAATTTTATTACAGATTTTAAAGGTCAAACACTCGGAATGACCGTGGAAGAAATAGATCGTTTATTGGTATTTCGTGCAAAAAATCAATATGTAAATTCGGTTCAAGAATTTCAATCCGTAACAAAGGTATCCAATCAATGGATTGCCAAGTATCGTTCTTATTTCAAATTTCCTGCTTGGGTTGTTGAAAAGCAAAAAAGAGAGCAGGCATTTGCCCAAAATAACACTTCTAAAAGTATCGAAAATAAAAATGAAAAAATTGAAGTAAAAGATATAAATATTGCAACCGCTGAAGATTTACAAACAATTAAAGGGATTGGTCCTGCGTTTTCTAAACGAATTATTGACGAAAGAAATAAACGGGGTGGTTTTGTACATATGGATCAAATAAAGTTTGTTTACGGATTGCCTGATGAGGTTATAGTATCTTTAGCAAAATATTATTCAATCAAAAAAATGCCTGTAATTACTAAGGTTGCAATTAATGATGCTGGAATAAATCAATTAAAAGAAGTACCTTATTGGATATCCTAATGAAATCCGGACAATTAGTTAAGCAGCTTTATTAATATTTATTATTTGATTAAATTCGTTTATTGTCTGATAGTTTAAGTAGGAGTGTCTACGTTTTTTATTATACCACATTTCGATATATTCAAAGA